>JADKKK010000035.1:0-300000 GCA_016720545.1 Myxococcales bacterium | reverse complement strand
GACCGTGCCTGGGTTCGCCTTCGCCACGCTTCAGCCCCCCGAGGTCGCGTCGGGCGGCGCGGCGACCCCGCTCATGGGGAAGGCGCCGAGCGGCTCGAGCCGCAGGTCGACCGTGCGCTCCGCGAGGGCGCGCTCGATCGACTCGGCGACGATGGGCTCCCAGGGCTTGCTCTCGAGCAGCACGGTCTCGAGCGGCACGAACGCAGACTCCTCGACGCTCATCGCGCGCGCGAGCGAGTCGATGAAGAGCACCTGCGACGCCGGCGCGCCGAGGGCCCGGCAGAGCACCTCGGGCGCCACGGCGGGCGTCACGTCGTACCCCGCGGGCAGGAACAGGCTCGCATGAAACTCGTAGAAGAAGGTGCCGATCGGGATCGCCTCGATGCCCATCGACGCGCGCAAGAACGCGCCGCGCGGCGTGAGCGCGATGCGGGTCCGCGTGATGGTGTCGTGTGGCAGGGCGTACGCGAGACGCCGCAACAGCGAGACCTGCTCCGGCGGCACCCACGAGGCCGTCACGTTCTTCCAGGGCGAGGGCGAGGGCACTACCCGCAGCGGCACGCGGACCGCGTCGGGCTTCATCGTGCCCGTCGCGGCGAGGGCCTCGGGGCGCCCGTCGTGGCGCAGCTCGACCCGCGCGAACGCGCGCAAATCTCCCATTTGTGGCGTGCGATCGAGCATCCACGGGTCGTCGCCGCGCCCCCGCAGCAGCACGAGCCCGTTCGGGTCGAAGACGGGGCACGCGCGCAACGCGACGGGGTGGCGGTACCCTTGCTCGACGGCGACGCCCGGCCCGGCCGGCAGGAAGGTCGTGATGCCCGGCGTGAGCCGCATCAGGCTCAGCATGCGCTTCGGCAGCTCGGGGAGGCGCACGATGGTGCGGCGCACGGGCCCCTCGTCGAAGGCGCTCTCTGGGGGCCACTCGCCCACGGCGACCTCGCCCTCCACCCGTGAGCGAACGAAGTAGTGGATGAGGGCCGGCCCGAGCCCTGCCTCGGCCACGAGGATGCGTGGCCCCGTGTCCTCGTTGGTGCTGGGATCGACGTGCGGCATGAGCCTCAAGAGCAGCGCCCTAAGGTCAACCTTCTTGTCTATCTCGTAGACCTGGGTGAACTTGTCGTGGTAGAGGCAGAGCGGCAGGTCGGTGGTGAGGAGCTGTGTCGCGTCGTAGCCGAAGGGGGCGCCGGCGTCGCGGTACTGCACGAAGTGCCGGCTCGTCCCGGTGAAGGCGAACCCGCCGACGAGGCGCGCGGTCTCCGCGATGCGGTCCATCCGATCGCTGGACTCGGCGGCGAACGAGAGGGTGATCTCCCGCGTGCCGAGCTTCGAGCGCACGAGCTCGATCTCCATGCTCGGCATCAGGTCCTCGAGCGAGTGCTCGCGCGTGTACACGCTGAGCCACGCGACGAGGCGATCGATCGAGGGGAGGAGCACGAGCCCCTTCGCGCCGAGCGCGACGCCTTTGCCCTCGAGGCCGAGGCCAGGGGTGCGGAGGCGGGTCTGGTGGAGAGCGATGCGTTCGAGCATGCGTGCGAGAGAGTACGCCAACCGGGACGGGGCCGTCACTCTCGCCGGGACCGACACCGTGCGAATCAAGCTCTCCGCGGCGCCGCTCGCCACCGCCGCGAAGAGCGTGCGCTACGCCCACACCGGCGTGGCCGGCGCGCCCGCCGGGGCGACCACGGGCGCCCGAGGTAACCTCCGGGACTCGGACTCCACGCGCTCACGCCACGGCAACAGGCTCGAGAACTGGGCCGTGCACTTCTCCATGCCCGTCCCGTAGGCGGGATACATCAACCGCGGGCTGGAGGTTGACGGCGCCCACATCGCCCTCTCGTGGGCTCACGAGAACGAGCGCTTCAGCGAGCCTCGCCGGCGCCTTGAGCAGGGGCGAGCGAGGCACCGCCGGCGCCGGCAGCTGCCCGGCTTTACCCTCCTCGCGAGTCGCGCAGTCGGCTGCACGTACGCCCGCGCTGCCTCAGTCGTTCGCCATCCACGACACGAGGCTGTCGATGGCGCGCGCCTGCGCATCCCCCACGTACGTATGGCCCACGTTGCCGAGCGAACGAAACTGCGCGGGATACCCTGCTTGCTCGAGCTGCCTCGCGCTCTCGTTCAGATAGGAGTGGGACGCGTCATAGAGCCCTGCCGCGAAGCCGACCTTCGTCACCCCCGCCTTTTCGAGCGCGTCCTTACTTGGGCGAACGTTGGCCCCAACGAACAAGATCGCGCGGATCTTGTTCGGATAGGCCGTCGCGAGCTGCGCCGCGAGGTAGGCTCCTTGCGAGAACCCAAGAAGCACCACGGGCGCGCGCGGATCCACTTCAGGCTCCTGGGCTACTTGAGCGAGCGCGCGCTGGACCACCGCCCATTGCTCGGAGAGCGAGCCGCCCCACGAGTAGCGCTGCCCTTCTCTGACGTTCGCGTGCGGACACACGAGCCAGCCGTACGTGGGGACGCTGTGGGCGAACTCGGCGCACCCGCGCTCGGGCCCTCCCGCGATTCCGTGGAGGTACACGAAGACGGGCTGCTTTCCGCCGCGGTTCTCCGGGGCAAAGGCCAACACCGTTCCTCGCGGGATCCGGGCGGGCGCTGCGACAACCGACGAGGTCTCTGCCGCGGCGGTGCGTGGGGCCGTCACGCCGCCCGCGACCAGCCCGAAGAGCACGACGAACCACACGGCCGCGGACGCACCAAGTCGCGCGCGCACGTTCGGGAACGAACCCATGGTGCAACCTCCAGAAAAGCCTGCGAGCAGCCGCCACGCACGCCCAACGTGCAGGTCACCGCCGTTTCAGCCAGGAAGTCGCGGGAGCCTTGGAGGGTGTGACATCGGGGGGACGGATTTCGTTCGCCTCACCGGAAGTCGACCATGGAGGGCGTGACCACGAGGTCTTGCTTCATTCGGCGCCGCCTGTCGCGCCTACTAACCGGAGGGGGTTCACGACGGACTCCTGGTCGAGCGCCCTCCGCCGCCCTGAAGGTGCTACGAGGCGTCGTCTCACCTTAGGGCCGACAGACGATGACCACCCCATGCGACCGGCCGCCCGCGCCCGCTCCGCCGCCCATCGACTACGAGGCGTTCGCGCGCGACCTCGACGCCCTGCGCAGGGAGCTCGACGCGAGCCTCGGCGTCGAGCACTTCGAGCACCTCCGCAAGCTGGAGCGATGGGGACACGCCTGCTCGACGGCCGGCTACGCCACGGCCTGGCTCTTCCCGAACCCGATCTCCATGGCGCTCATCTCCACGGGCTCGATGGCCCGCTGGGCGATCTTGGCCCACCACGTCGGGCACAGGAGCATGGATCGCGTGTCGGGTGTCCCCGAACGCTACACGTCGCGTGGCTTCGCGAAGGGGAGGCGGCGGCTCGTCGACTGGTTCGACTGGATGCACCCCGACGCCTGGAACCACGAGCACAACGTGCTGCACCACTACCACACGGGTGAAGTGGCCGATCCGGACCTCGTCGAGGAGAACGCCGCGCCGCTCCGCGACGCGAAGATCCCGCTCGCGCTGAAGTACCTGGCGGTCGGCTTCTACGCGCTCACGTGGAAGGTCACCTACTACGCGCCCAACACGTTTCAGATCCTGGAGCGCGCGAAGGCTCGGAGGGCCCGGCGCGAGTCGGGCGTGACCCGCGACGCCCGCGGCCCCGAGCCCTACCTCGAGGTGTTCGATCCCCGCACGCCGGTCGGGCGCGGTTTCTGGTCGAGCTGCCTCTTGCCCTACGGTCTCGGCCGGTTCGTGGTGATCCCCGCGCTGTTCCTCCCGCTCGGGCCGCTGGCCGCGCTCTCGGTATGGGTGAACTCCGTCGGCGCGGAGGCGCTCACCAACCTTCATACGTTCGCCATCATCGTGCCCAATCACGCGGGCGACGATCTGTACCGCTTCGAGGGAGTCACCCGGGACCGCGCGGAGCTCTACGTGCGCCAGGTCGCGGGCAGCGCGAACTACGAGACCGGCGGAGATCTCCGCGATTTCATGCACGGGTTCCTCAACTACCAGATCGAGCACCATCTCTTTCCCGACCTGCCGCCCCTCGCGTACCAGCGCGCGCAGCCCCGGGTGAAGGAGCTCTGCGCCAAGCACGGCGTCCCCTACGTGCAGGGATCGGTGTGGTCGCGAGTGAAGAAGCTCGCCGACATCCTGGTGGGAAAGACCTCGATGAGGTGGGGGGATGGGCTGTCACGGCGCGCGCGCGCCAAGGCTTAGGCCGCCGCGCCTCGGCCTACGCCCGACGGTGCGACGCGCGCGGTGAGCGACGGCGCGTTCATGGCGACACCTCGCCTTCGGCTCGGGGCCGCCATAGACCTTCGTTCGCCCCTCCGGGGCTCGCTTTCAGGTTCGGGCGCCGGACGCCTCGGCGCGGTCGTGTCAGCTCCCCCTAGCCCTTCGGGCGCCGGCTCGGACGCCGGTGCGGACGACGAGGGGCACGGACAGCTTGCGGATCTTCTTGGCGGACTTCATGCGCATTCCGCGCGGGCGATCGATCGCAACTGCGAGACAGGGCGCGCGCACCGACGGAATCGCGGCTTGTCACGCAGCCTCAAAAGTGGGGGAGCGCAAGCTCGAGCTGCTGTCGAGAGAACGTGCCGCGCTCGTCGATCGAGTAGTCGTCCTTCTCGATCTGGAAGGTGCGAGTGGCCGTGACGTCGGCCCTGCCCGAGATGCGGAACCCGACGAACGGCTGGCTGAAGGTCTCCCGCGCGAGCGCGAGCGCCATGTCGAGCGGCACCGTCACCGGCACGCGGATCTGGGTCGTGCGGTCGGCGGGGAGCCAGAGGCCCCCGTCGGGCGCGCGGTAGTCGAGCGGCAGCGTGTAGCGGTCGGCGAAGGTGACCGTCCCGCGCACGGCGCGGATCGCCACGTCGTAGGAGTTCGGGTTGTGGACGTCGACGACGGTGACGAGCACCACCGCGATGCTCGGTGGGAACCCGAGAGACATGCCGCTTATCTCAGCGTGGTTCAGGTGCATCGTGGGCTGTCGCGCGCAGCCGGTCGCGGTGAGCGCGGCGAGCGCGGCGAGCGTCGCGAGCGCGGAGCGGAGAGACCAGGAGCGAATAAGGGAAGGCACGCCCTCATCTTAGCGCTCCGGTGCGCTCGCGGTGGGCGTGAATGTGTGGCCCGCGGTCCGCGCTGGCCTTCGTGTCCGCCGCGGCTTCGCGCGCCAGCTCCGCGCGTGGTAGGGCACTCGGCCATGCGCTTCGTGCGAACCAGCGGCAACCTCAACGGCAGCGGGCTCCCTCGTCCCCCGACGTCGCGCACAGCGCGCGGCGGGCATGCATGACCCGCCCGTGGATCACGGCCGCGGCGGAGCGCACCCCTGACGGGCTCCTCGAGCTGAAGCAGCGTGAGCGCGACTTCCTCATCACGCTCGGCGGTCGGGTGGTGATGACGAGCGCCGCCCATAGGTCGGAGGACGCGCTCGCGGTGCTCGCCTGCGCCGGGCTGGGTGAGCGCGCCGGCGCGCGGGTCTTCGTGAGCGGCCTCGGGATGGGCTACACGCTGCGCGCGGCGCTCGACGCGCTCCGGCCCGACGCGCGCGTGGTCGTGGCCGAGCTGAACCCGATCGTCGCTCGATGGTGCGCGGGGCCGCTCGCCGGCCTCACGGGCGGCGCCGCGAGCGATCCGCGGGTGACCCTCGAGCTGGTGGACGCGGTGGCGCGTCTCGGCCGCCCCTCGGCTCGCGGCGAGTTCGACGCCATCGTCCTCGACCTTTACGAGGGCCCGCCCACCGCGGTCGCCCCGGGCCACCCTCTGTACGGCCGCGCTGCGACCGTCGCGTTCCGCGCGGCGCTACGCCCGGGCGGCGTGCTCGCCGTGTGGGGCGAGGCGCGCTCTCCGGGCTTCGAGCGCTGGCTCGAGGCGGCTGGATTTCGACACGAGCTCGAGCGCGCCGGCCGCGGCGCCCGCCAGCACACCATCTACCTTGCCCGCCCGGCGCCCGTCGTGCGCGCGGCGCCGCCTGTCCCGCCCGGCCTCGTTCGAAAGCCCGCCCAAAAACGCCGCGGGCGGGTCTGACGGGAGTTTGTCAACGGGCCGCCAGAATGCCCTTGCACGTTCCTCGCGGCGAGATAAGGTGTCGCCCGTCACGGACACGGTCGGTCTCTCGCCTCTCGTCATTTCTCGGGACCAGCGCAGACAGCTTCGATACGGCGCGACACCTCGGTCGCCGATGTTTCGGCCCGAGTCAACAACCCCCCCGGATCCGGGGGTTTTTTTGAAGAAGCGAGAATCTGATGGGCAATCGTCTCTACGTCGGCAACCTTTCGTTCAACGCGACCGCGGACTCCGTTCGCGCGGCCTTCTCCAGCTTCGGCGAGGTGACTGACGCCCACGTCGTGTCCGATCGCGAGACCGGCCGCTCGCGCGGCTTCGCCTTCGTGACCATGTCGACCGCGCAAGAGGCCGCCAAGGCGATCGCCGAGATGAACGGCGCTCTCCTCGACGGGCGTCCCCTCCGCGTCAACGAGGCCGAGGAGCGCCAGAGCCGCGGCGGTGGCGGCGGCGGCGGCGGCTTCGGCGGCGGCGGCGGCGGCGGTGGTCGTCGCGGCGGCGGCGGCGGCGGCGGCGGCGGCGGTGGCCGCGGCGGCGACCGCTGGTAAGACGCGGCCTCCTCTCCAGGAGGCGGCGTGAGAGACCCCCGTCGCTCGCATGCGAGCCGCGGGGGTCCGCTCTTTTGTGCTCCTTCTGTGCTCTCAGCGCGGCGTTGCGCGAGCGTCACGCATCAGGCCTCGCCGCGCTCCCCGGCCTCTCCCGCCACGCATCACGCTCCTGCCGGCGCTCAGCTAGCCAAGCCCAGAGCAGCAGACCGAGCCGCGCGGCCACGACCCCGGGCAGCACCATCACGACCAGGAACCGGAGCACGACGAGCGCGACCACGAAGACGAGGAGCGCGGGGCTGACCGCGCCGCCGCCGGCGAGCAGGGCGTTGGCGACCTTTTCGGCCGCCGCCACGTGCGCCATCCCTACGTAGAGGGTGATGAGGGCCAACGTCGCGGCGAGCTCCAGCTTTCGAGTCGCCTTCACGGGAGCTCCCCCTCGCGGCTCGCGGTGACGACCGCCGCAGCCTCGGTCGCAGGCGCGCTCGCGGGAGCGGGCGCGGTCAACATCGCCAGCAAGATCCCGTCGCCGATGGGGCCTCCGGTGGCGTAGGTGCGCGTGCCGCCGCTGTCGACCGGCACGCCGAACAGGTGGGTGAGCGCGTACAGCCCACGGAACGCGTCGGCGTCGCCGAAGGCCCGCGCCGGCCCGAGCGCGAAGCCGCTCGACGACACCCCGAGCCCGAAGAGCACCGGCCCCGAGTCGATGTCGTTGTTCCCCTCGTGCCCGGCGGCGTGCTCGCGCATCGCGCCGAACCCGAGGTGTTCAGTGTAAAGTGCACTCTTTCCGGACTCGTAAAGCGAGCGCGCGAGGACCGGGTCGGCGAACGACAGGAAGTACGAAGCGAGGAACGTGCCCGAGCCTCGCCCGGGCCCGAGCGGCGCCCCCGCGGTGGTCGTGATCTGGATCAGCAGCCCGTCGCTCCGCTGCCGGGCGAGGCGGTTCACGCGGGTGGCGAACGCTTGGATGACCCGCGCGTGGCTCTTGCCGGTGGCGCGCTGGTGGAGGCCGAGCGAGCCCACGGCGCTCGCGTTGTCGATGGGGAAGGTCTGGCCGGGGAAGGTCTCGACGAAGCCCGAGGTCGCGAGCAGCCTCCGCTCGAGCGCCGCGCTCACGTGGTCGTTCAGCTCCGCGTAGGGGTTGTTCGGGTCGAGCAGGCGCCGGAGCCCGAGCGTCAGGTTCAGGTAGCCGAGGAACGCGATGTGGCCCTGATCGCTCGCGAGGGTCTGCAGGGGATCGGCTCCCCACGCAGACCTGTCGTAGAAGCGCGACTCGTCCTTCAGCATGCCCGCGATGCAGCGGTCGAGATCGGCCGTGAGCTCGACGGTCCGCGCGGGCGTCGAGGAGCGCGAGAGCGCGAGCTGCCCGAAGCCCATGCCCGCCATCATGTAGGTGCCGAAGAGCCACTCGCTGTCGAAGTGCTTCGACCCCGTGCGAAACGGATGCTTCACGAGGTCGTCTTGGGTGGTCTGTCGGAGCCCGCGCGCGAGCCGCTCTTCGAGCGCCGGATCCCCGTCCAACCACGCGCCCGCCTCCGCGCCCGCGATGCGATGAGGCACCGTGGCCGTGGCCAGCGCGCCGAGGGCCAGCGCGAGACCGAGCTTATTGAAGAACGTCGCCATGCCATCATTGTGCGTCCCCGCGGCGCGGAGCGCGCGCGCCCCGGCCATCGCCCCGGACCGCTCACACCCGAGAATCGACCGCGCGTCCCGCCCGAGTGCGCTTGTCTCGCGCGGCCGGCCTTGCGACAGTGCGCCATGACGTCCGACCTGCCGTTCGATCCGAATGCCCCGGCCGCCCTCGACTCCGGTCTGTTCGGGCTGCCGCACACCCGTGACCAGGCGGCCCTCCTGGTCGTTCCGGTGCCCTGGGAGGCGACGACCTCGTACGGCGGCGGCACCTCGCTCGGCCCGGCGGCGATCCTCGAGGCGAGCAAGCAGGTCGACCTGTACGACCTCGACGTCGAGCGCCCGTACGCGCCCGGCATCTGCCTCCTCCCGGCCGCTCCCGAGCTCGCCGCGTGGAACGAAGAGGGCAAGGCCGAGGCGTGCGCCATCATCGAGGCCGGCGGCGAGACCCACGGCGATCCCGCGCTGGTGGCGGCCCTCGCGCGCGTCAACGAGCTGTCGCGGAAGGTGAACGAGGCGGTGTTCGTAGAGAGCTGCCGCGTCCTCGACGAGGGCAAACTGCTCGCGGTGCTCGGCGGCGATCACTCGGTGCCGCTCGGGGCGCTGCGCGCCGTGGCGCGCACCGAGCGGTCGTTCGGCGTGCTGCACTTCGACGCGCACTCGGACACGCGCGACGCGTACGAGGGGTTCCTGTACTCGCACGCCTCGATCATGCGCAACGCGCTGGACGAGGTCCCAGAGCTCACACGGCTCGTGCAGGTCGGCATTCGCGACGTGTGCGAAGCCGAGATCGACTACGTCGCCGCGCAGGGCGAGCGCGTGGTGGTCTTCACCGATCGCGAGCTGTCGCGCCGCCGGCTCCGCGGCGAGGCGTTCGCGAGCGTGGCCGCGTCGATCGTGGCCGCGCTGCCGGCGCGCGTGTGGGTGTCCTTCGACATCGACGGGCTCGACCCGCGATTCTGCCCAAACACGGGCACGCCCGTGCCCGGGGGCCTCGACCTCGCGGAGGCCGTGTTCTTGCTGTCGGAGGTCGTGCGTTCCGGCCGCGTGCTCCTCGGCTTCGACCTGAACGAGGTGGCGCCTGGCCCCGAGGGGGAGTGGGACGCGAACGTGGGGGCGCGGCTACTCTACAAGCTCGCCGGGTTCCTCTTCGCCAGCCGAGGCATGGCGAAGCTCTGCGGTTGACCGCGCCGACGCCGCGGTGCGCGGTGCGATAGCCCACGAACGCGCGCGGCGCGCGGGGTAGACTCCTGCCGATGTCGCCCGAGAACCCGCTGCTCACGGTCACCACGAACATCCCCTTCGACGCGGTGCTGCCCGAGCACATCGCCCCGGCGGTCGCCACGCTGCGCGCGTCCGCGCAGGAGGCACTCGACGCGATCCCGCGGGCGCACGCCGAGGGGCGCCTCACCTACGACGCCACGCTCGGCGCGCTCGACGCGGCCACCTCCGGGCTCGATTTTGCGCTCGGCGTCGCCGCGCACCTCGAGTCGACCGCGAGCACGCCGGCGCTGCGGGACGCGTACGCCGCCGTGCAGGAAGAGGTGGCCGTGTTCTACAGCGGCATCGCGCTCTCGGCGCCGCTCTACGGGGCGCTGGCCGCGTACGCCGCGACCGACGAAGGGCGCGCGCTCACTGGGGGGCGGCGTCGCCTCCTCGACAAGACCCTGCTCGACTTCGTGAAGAACGGCGTGAACCTGGACGCCGCGGGGAAGAAGCGGCTCGCCGAGCTCGACGTGGAGCTCGCGCAGATGACGCTGCTCTATTCGCAGAACACGGTCGACGCGACCAACGCGTTCTCTCACCATGTCGCCGACCGCGAGGCGCTCGGCGGCGTCCCGGAAGGGACCGTGGCCGCCGCCGCCGAGGCGGCCAAGCAGCGCGGGCTCGAGGGGTACCTGCTCACCCTTCACGCGCCGCTCTACGTGCCCATCATGACGTACGCGGACGACCGCGCGCTTCGCGAGCGGCTCTACCGGGCCAACGTGACCCGCGCCACGACCGCGCCCGGCGACAACCTCGAGCTCGCGCTCACGATCCTGCGGCTGCGCGAGGAGAAGGCCAAGCTGCTCGGCTTCCCCAACTTCGCCGAGCTCGTGCTCTCCGACCGCATGGCCAAGACCGGCGAGAAAGCGCAGGCGTTCGTCGACGATCTGCGCGCGCGGATCGCGCCGGCGTTCGCGCGCGAGAACGCCGAGCTCGACGCCTTCGTGCGGGAGATCGCCGGCGAGGCCGCGCTGCCGCTCGCCCCGTGGGACGTGGCCTACTTCGCCGAGAAGCTCCGCCGCAAGCGCTACGAGGTCGACGACGAGGCGCTCCGCCCCTATTTCCCGCTCGACCGCGTGTCGGAGGGGCTGTTCCGCATCGCGGAGGAGCTCTACGGCGTGCGCGTCGTGCCCTGGACGGCCGACGAGCCGGACGGCCCGCCCCGGCCGTGGAACGACGACGTGCTCTCGTACGTCGTGCGCGATCACGATGGGACGCGCGAGACGCGACTAGGTGCGTTCTACATGGATCTGTTCCCGCGGGCCGACAAGCGCGACGGGGCCTGGATGGGCGGCATGCTCGACCGGCTCCCCGGCACGCCCCACGAGCGCGAGAACGTCGCCGTGATCGTGGGCAACATGACCCCGCCCGCGCCCGGCGCGCGCACCGCGCTGCTCACGCACCGCGAGGTCGAGACCCTCTTTCACGAGTTCGGTCACCTGCTCCACCACGTGCTCTCGGCGGTGCGCGAGCGCGCGCTCGCGGGCACGAGGGTGCTCTCCGACTTCGTCGAGCTCCCTTCCATGCTCACCGAGAACTTCGCGTGGGAGAAGGAGGGGCTCGACCTCTTCGCCCGGCACGTCGAGTCGGGGGCGGGCCTCCCCGAGGACATGCGCTTGCGCATGAAGGCGGCGCGCACGTTCCGCGCGGCCAACATGCTCCTGCGGCAGCTCGGCTTCTCCACGGTCGATCTGCTCCTGCACCGCACGCCGGCCGTCACGTCGAAGGCCGAGCTGCTCCGCCTCGCGCGGGAGGCGTTTCAGCCCTTCTCGCCCGCGGCCCTCCCGGACGACTACGCGATGATCGCGTCGTTCGCGCACCTCTTCGGGAGCCCGTACGGCTACGCCGCCGGCTACTACTCGTACCAGTGGGCCGAGGTGCTCGACGCCGACGCGTTCACGCCCTTCAAAGACGCGGGCGTGCTCTCCCGCGAGGTGGGCGCGGCCTTCCGCGCGAAGGTGCTCGCGCGCGGCGACGAGGCGCCGCCCGAGGAGCTGTACCGCGACTTCTTGGGGCGCGATCCCACGGTCGATGCGCTCGTCGCGCGTATGGGGCTGAGCGGCGCCGCGCCCCCGGCGGCCTGAGCGCTGCGGTCCCAGCGGAAGATTGCAGCCCGTTGAAAACAATAGGTTTTTGGGAACTTCTCGCCCCCGCGGGACTCTGGACCTCGCCGCACGAGCGCGGCGCGAGGAGGACTCCATGGGCATCGCGATCGACAGCGGCGGCAAGGGCAAGCGACGGACACTGGACGCGGAGGTGAACCTGGTCCCCATGATCGACTTCCTGGTCGTCACCATCGCGTTCCTGGTGCTCACGGCGGCGTGGACCGCGGCGGGGCGCGTGGAGGCGAGCGCCGCGCTGGGCGGCCACGGCGAGCCGTGCGAGGACTGCCGACCGCGCAAGCTCGTGCTCGACGCGCGCGGCGAGCAGGCGTTTCTCCTCACGTGGAAGGAGGGCGAGAAGGTGATCCGCACGGTGGAGGTGCCCAAGCGGGCGATCGAGCCGACCGCGGGCCGCGCGCGGCAGATCCGTTACCCCGAGCTCGCGAAGGCGCTCTCCGACGAGTGGTCGACCTACGGTCAACACCGCGACCGCGCCGACAAGCACGTGGACCCGCTCGTGCTGCGCACGTCGAACGAGCTGCCCTACGCCGCGATGGTCGGCTTGATGGACGCCACGAGCTCCGTGCGACGCCCCGGGCCTGGCGCAGGAACGACGCCGGGCGCGAGCGACCGCGCGGCGTTCGAGCTGACGCTCGCGGTCGACTGATCGCGCGCCCCTGGGCGGCGCCGGGCATGGCAGCGGTGTCCCGGCGAGGCGCCGAAAGTCCGGACACGCGCGCGTCGCGAGGTGAGGGACGCTCGAACGTTTGTCGTGCGTGTCGCGGTGGCACGCGAGATGCAGGCCGCTCTTGCCCCTCGGATCGACCGCTGCGCACCGGACGCGCGCGTGTCGCGTCGCGTGGCGTGAGGAGCCCGCCTTGAAGAGCCTCGCCGTACGCAGCCTCGTCCCCTTCGTTCTAGCCGCCGCCGTCGCCGCGTGTGCGCTCACGCAGAGCACCCACGTCCGCGCCTGCGGCGGCTGCTTCGTGCAGAACGAGTCGACCGTCGTCACCGACCACCGGATGGCCCTGTCGATCTCGAAGACCCAGACCGTGCTCTGGGACCAGATTCGCTACACGGGCGATCCGCGCGAGTTCGCGTGGGTGCTTCCGGTGCGCGCGGGCACGAAGCTCGAGCTCGCGAACGACGAGTTTTTCACTGCGCTCGACGCCGCGACCCAGCCCGTCATCGTCCCGCCGGGGCGCACGGGCGGGCGGCTCGGCTGCGCCGTCGCGGGGTGCAGCGCCTCGGACTCCACCGGCTCGGGCGCGCCGGGCGAGGGCCAGGTGCAGATCGTGAGTCAAGCCGTCGTCGGGCCCTACGAGACCGTCACGCTTCGCGCGACCGATCCCGACGCCCTCACGCGGTGGCTGAAGAGCCACGCGTTCGCGATCCCCACGAACATCGAGCCCATCGTCGCGGCGTACGTGCGCGAGGGCTTCGACTTCATCGCCCTTCGGCTCGCGCCGCGCTGCGGAGAGCGGCAGATGCGCCCGGTCCGCGTGGTCACGCCCGGCGCCGATCCGACGCTGCCGCTTCGCATGGTCGCCGCCGGCGTCGGCGCGCGCGTCGGCATCACGCTCTACGTCATCGGCGAGGGGCGCTACCACCCCCAGAACTTCCCCGACGCCGAGGTGGAGTGGGAGTCCGACCTTACTTGGTCGCGAACCGGCAATCGCTCGAACTACCAAGACCTCGCCGCGGCTGCGATGGCGCAGGCTGGGGGGCGCGCGTGGCTTACGGAGTTCTCCGGGCGAGTCGACGTCGTGCAAGCGGCGACTCGCCGCTACGCGAGCAGCTTCCACCCGTCGCTCGTCGACACCTACTTCGGTCTCTGTCGCCGCGCCGGCGGCGGGACGGGCGGCTCGAGCGGCGGGACGGGCGGCTCGACGCCTTGTCCCGACAACGGCCCAGTCGCATCGACGGACGGAGGGATCCCCCCGCGCGCCCCCGTGGACGCCGGCGCGGCACCCGACGCCGCCGCGCCGGACGCGAGCGATCCCGAGGCGACCGACGGCGGCGAGGCGGACGGCGGCGAGGCGGACGGCGGCGAGGCGGACGGCGGCGAGGCGGACGGCGGCGGGGGCCGCGTCGATGCGGGAGCTCCTCGCGTCGACGCGGGATCCCCTCGCCCCGACGCTGGCGTATCGCCTGGACCTTCGACGAGCTTCCCGTGTGGGCTCGACGACCTCGCCGTCGCCACCGAGGGCATGAGCCCGACCGGCGTGTGGGTCACGCGCCTCCGCGCCGTGCTGCCCTCGAACGCGCTCGGGGCCGGCGATCTGCGGCTCGAGGCGACCACGAGCCAGACCCCCGTCGAGAGCGTCCACTACGTCGACACCTACTCCGACGAGGCGAGCCCGACTCGCGCTCAGGGCTGCGCGAGCGGCGCTCGCTCACGCACGACGTTCGGGAGCTACGGGCTCGCCGCAGCCGCCGCGGTGGCGGGCCTCGCGTGGGCACGCAAGCGTCGCCGGGGCTGAGCGGCGGCTCACGAGGCCTTACCCGCGCCTCAGGGCGGCGCTGCGGTCTCCGCCGGGCCCAGGGTCTTCTTCTGGTCGTCCACCCGGAACGACAGCGTGCCCACGCGCACGACGGCGCCTTCGTTTCGGCACGCCTGATCACGCAGCACCGCGTCGGGCGCGTGGCACGGCCGCCCCACCTCCGACACCGCGTCGCACTCGGGAGATTTGATCTGTACAATCGTGTACATACGCCTCGCCTGCGCGCGCGAGGCCTCGGCCCCGAGCGCGCGCTTTCCGCGGGTGAGCGCGGCGAGCGCGTAGGTCGACGTGCGCCCAGCGTGGGGGTCCTTGACGACCTCCGCCGGGGGCCGGGCGAGCTCCGCCTCCACGGCGCGAGTGAGCGCGTCGACCGAGCACGTGGGCTCGTCCTGGGTCGTGGTCTGGTTGGCCAACAGGGGGCTGCCCGCCGAGACACCCGACGTCGCGCACCGGAGGCCAGCGGCGCACGGATCCTCGCGCAGCAGCGCGTCGACCGGCGCGCACGACGCCCCCGCGTGGGCGACGGCCAGCACCGCCGCGTCGACCAGCGCGGCGCGCTCTGGCTCGGGCTCCGCCAGCAGCGGTGGCCTCGCCGAGAGCAGATCGCAGCCGAGCTTGCCGGCGTCGGCCGGCGACTTGACGGCGAGTACGCGGAGCAGCACCGCCGCCCCGAGGCCGCCGCGCGCGTCCTTCGCGCCCGTGACGCCCGCGAGCCGCTGGGTGAGCGCCGACGCCGCGAGGGCCCGCGGATCGGCGAACGCGACAGCGCGCGAGAGGAGCGCGGGGGACGCCGTGGGGTCAGCGACGAGCGCGGAGAACGCGGTCGCCAGCTCGTCGCGATCGGCTGGCCGCAGCGTGGGGAGGCGCAGCTCCCACCTCGGCCCTTCGGTGGCCGCGGCGCGCGCGAGCACCCGGGCGAGTCCTGGTGGGCCCTTCGCAGCGCGCACCGCGCCCACGATGACGTCGGGGCTCGGGGTCGAGGCGAGCAATTCGCCGACCGTGACCTCGTACGCCGCGGGCGTCGTCGTCGCCGGGCCTCGCTGCGGTTCGCCCGCGAGCATCACCATGTTGACCCACTGGCCGTCGACCCCGCGGAAGGCCACCGCGTCGAGGCCGTCGTCGCGCGCGAGCTCGATCGACGGCCGACCACCCACATCGCCCGCCGAGAGCGGCACCCGAGGCCAACCCTCGACCAGAAGCTCGGCCCCGCCGTCCGCCCGGGCGAGCAGGCGCGCGCCCGAGACGCGCCCGAGCTCCTTGGCGCCGCACGCGACCAGCAGCGACGCGAGCGCGAGGGCCGCGGCGCGAGCGCGAGGGGCGCGCCGCGAGGCGAGGAGCGACGTGACGAGGCTGCGCGGGGCCGGGGCGAGCATCGCCGGAGCATACGCTGTGGTACCTTGTCCGGGCCATGAGCACGCAAGCGAGCCACCGGCGAGCGGCGTGCCTCTGGCGCGAGGTCTCGACATGAACGATCGCGCGGCCGCGGCGCCGGCGCAACCTGGGCTCTTCTTCGGGATCGCGAGCGTATTTCGAGGGCTCGGCTTCCTCGTGATGCGGCCCGCGCTGTGGGGGCACGCGCTCGTGCCGGTGGTCATCGCGGGGGCCCTCATCGTGTTCTTCGGCACCACGGGCGTGGTGGCGACCAACGCGCTCACGCACGATCTCGTACACCGCGAAGGCACCTCCATCGTGCTCGCGTGGCTCCTCCGCGTGGTGCTCTGGCTCGTGTCGGTCGCGGTCGCGTTCCTCGTCGCGACGGCGCTGGCGCAGCCGCTCTCCGGGTTCGCGCTCGACGCCCTCTCCACGCGCCAAGAGGAAGCGCTCGGCGGCCCCCGGCGCACGGGGCCCGACCTGCTGCCCGCGCTGCTCGGCTCGCTCAAGGTCACGCTCCTTGGGCTGCTCGTGGGCGTACCCGCGATCGTCGCGCTCGCGGTCCTCAGCTTCGCCGTGCCACCGCTCGCGGTGGTCACGGTGCCGCTCAAGGTGATCGTCGTGGGGCTGCTCGCCGCGTGGGACTTCCTCGACTACCCGTTCTCGCTCCGCTCGATGGGGCTGCGCGCGCGGCTGTCGTTCGTGACCGATCATTTCGGGGCCGTGCTCGGCTTCGGGACCACCCTCGCGCTCATGCTCCTCGTGCCCGGGGTGGGGCTGTTCCTGCTGCCGGTCGGCGTGATCGCGGGCACGCGGCTCGTCGTCGCCACGGAGCGCAGGTCGTGAGCGCGTCGCCCGATCTGGTCGTGACCGAGCGCCTCACGCTCTCGGGTCGCCTGCTCTCGTGGACCAGCGCGCGCTCGTCGGGACCAGGCGGCCAGAACGTGAACAAGGTCGAGTCCAAGGTCGATCTTCGCTACGCCTTCGAGGAGGAGCTCGCCCTCACCCCGGCAGAGCGAGAGCTCCTCCGCGCGCGCTGCGAGGGGCGCATCGACGCCGAAGGCAGGCTCCAGATCGTGAGCCAGAAGACCCGCGACCGCGGGCAGAACCTGGCCGACGCGCGCGCCCGCCTCGCTCACCTCGTGCTCGTGGGGATCACGCCGGAGGTGCCCCGGAAGAAGACCAAGCCTTCCAGGGGCGCCGTCCGGCGCCGGCTCGGCGACAAGCGCGCGCAAGCCGAGAAGAAGGGTCAGCGCCGCGCTGGCGTCGCGAGGAGCGGGGGCGACGACTGACGCGCGACGACCCCGGCCTGCAGCGCGACCGTCGGCGCTCTTCAGCCCTTCGGATACCCGACCATCTTGCCGAGGTCGGGGTCCCAGAGCTTCAGGCGAAAGCAGCTGACGATGTCCGAGAGGCCGAGGCTCGTGGTGGCGGGGTGCTGCAACTCCGGGATCTCGGCCATCGCCTCGGGCAGGCGATAGAACGGGATTTGCTGGTTCAGGTGGTGGACGTGGTGATACCCGATGTTGCCTGTGAACCAGTTCATGACGGGCCCCATCTTCATGTAGCTCGACGACTCGAGCGCCGCGCGCGCGTAGCTCCACTCGTGCCGCGGCTGCACGTTCATGTCGGGGAAGTTGTGCTGTGCGTAGAACAGGTACGCGCCGGAGGCCATCGCCACCGCGAGGGGGAAGAAGTACCCGAAGAAGAATCCGGCCGCGCCGAGCTTCCACAGGAGCAGCGCCGAGACACCCCAGTTGACGACGAGCGACAGCGCGGAGTCCCAGTTCTTCTTCGGCGAGCGGAGGAACGGCGAGACGCCCATCCCGAGCATGAACACCGTGAAGTACCCGAACAGGATGGTGAGCGGGTGGCGCACGGCCTTGTACATGAAGCGTTCGCGGGCGCTCATCTTCTGCCACATGCCCGTGGTGACCATGACGTACGAGCCGACGTGCGAGCCGATGATCTTCGCCGTGTTCGCGTGGTGGTAGTTGTGGGTCTCTTTCCACACGCGCGGCGGGGTCATGACGAGCACGCCATACGCGTGGAGGATCGCGCGCGCGAGCCACGAGTTGCGCAGGATCGCGCCGTGCATGAAGTCGTGATAGACGATGAACATCCGCACGATCGTGAGGCCGGCGAGCAGGCCGAACGCGAGGCGGAGCGCCCAGTGCGGCGAGAGCGCCGCGCCCGACCAGAACGCCCCGAGCACGGCGAGCGTGCCGAGCAACACCGACCAGCTCTTCGCCCGCGACTCGGTGGCGTAGGGGCGCGAGGCGTGGATGAGCTCCTTCTCCGTGCGCTCCTTCGGGGACGTCGCTCGCTCGGCCTCGTCCGCGAGCTCACGCGCGTCGACGGGGGCAGCGAGGGAGACGGGAGAGATGAGGGGGGAGGGCGCCGTCGTTTGCATCGGTCCGTGTGCCCCGGTTGCTCGTTCCGTGCCTAACGCCCGGGCGGGGCGCGCGTGTCTTAGCGCGCTTTCTTTCTCGGGACCAACCGCGTCATGACCTCTGGCGTGAATATGTCAAAGTGCGTAGTCGCCCTCTCGTTGCGTAGGTTTGTGCGCACTCCGGGTTGAGCCGCCTCGCGGCCTCGCGGCCTCGCGCGTGGTCACTCGGCGTCGGAGAGGGCCTCCACGGGCAGCGGGAGCGGGGGCGCCGGCGCGTCGGCCGGCGCGTCGAGGAGCTGGCGCGCGCGCACCTCGGCGCTCGGCACGTGGAGGTCCCACACCACGCCGACCCAGGAGAGCGCCTTCAGGATGTAATAGGTCACATCAATTTCCCACCAGAAGAACCCCTGCGCGGTCGAGCGCGGGTAGTAGTGGTGGTTGTTGTGCCAGCCCTCGCCCAGCGTGAGGAGGGCGAGCGCGAGGCTGTTCTTGCTCTCGTCGCCGGTGCGGTAGCGGGGCTTGCCGAGGGCGTGGCACAGCGAGTTGATGGTGAACGTCCCGTGCCAGAGCAGCACGGTCGAGACGAAGTAGCCCCACAAGAGCGCGGGGACCCCGCCCACGAGGTAGAGGGTCGAGGCCAGCGCGATGGTCGGCACCACGTGCACGCGATCGAGGGCGCGGAGCTCGGGGAACCGGGTGAGGTCGGAGATGCGCTTCTCGTCGGTCGCCTCGTGGTCGTCGGCGATGATCCACCCGACGTGAGACCAGAAGAAACCGTCCCGCTTCAGGCTGTGCACGTCGCCGGGCTTGTCGCTGAGCTTGTGGTGCAACCGGTGATGTGCCGCCCACCACAGCACGCCCTTCTGGGTGCTCGAGACCGCGAGCAGCGCGAGCAAGAACTGGAAAACGCGGCTCGTGCGGAAGGTGCGGTGCGAGAAGTAGCGGTGGTAGCCGGCCGTGACGCCGAACATGCGCACGAAGTAGAGGGCCGCGGCGAGGGCGACGCCCTTCCACGAGAAGCCCGTGAGCGCGACGCCGACGACGGCGGCGAGGTGCACGGCGAAGAAGGGAATGCTCTTCACGAGCGAATAGCGCCGGGCGGGCGCACCGGCGTGGGCAGTGGAGTCGGTGGTCATGGTCGTGAGGGCAATCTAGGGGGCGCCTCGTCACGAAGCCGTCAGCCCTCTGCCACCGTTGCGCGATGGCCGCGGCTACTTCGCCGAGCGGCTCGCGAGCTCGGCGAGGTGCGCCACAGCCTCGTCGGGGCGCACCCACATGGCGCTCTGATCACCCTCGTAGATGCGCGTCGCGCCTTGCGTGAAGGTGAGCGCGTATCTGCAGAACACACTTTTTGCCATGCGCCTCACCTGCGTGGCGCGGGCCTCGAGGATGAGCGGCTCGCCCGGGGGCGCGAGCGCCAGGAACTTCGCGAGGTGAATGCGGCCGCCGTAGCCCACCCACCCGTCGGCGTGGCGGAGACCGAGCACGTAGTAGGCGTGGACGAAGCCCACCATGCCGGTCATGTGCACCATCAGCCCCCCGGACACGTGGCGGGGGTGCCGCAGCGGGTGGGCGCGCTGCTCGCGCGTGAGCGGCAGATCGTCGTGGGTGGGCATGCGCGCGACGACCCTGCCGCCCTCCCGGTCGATCTCCAGGATGTCGTCGAGCAAGAGACCACCGGGGCCATAGGGACAGTCCGCCACAAACTCGGGATCGAGCGCCATAGGGGGGCCCTTGGTAGTTCGTCGCGAGCGCGGCGTAAATGTCGCTGCGCCCGCGCCCACGCCGAAGGCCGAAGTGCCGGTGTTTCTCGTCGCGAGCGCGGCGTTTGGGGTAGAGAGGCGACGGCATGTTTCGCCGCGAGCTGCGCGACTACCGGTTCTTTCTGGCGTCGCGGGTCGCGAGCATGCTGGGCCACCAGATCACCTCGGTGGTCATCGGCTGGCAGGTGTTCTCGCTCACGGGCCGGGCGATGGATCTCGGCTACGTCGGCCTCGCGCAGTTCCTCCCGGCGATCGCCCTCTCGCTCGTGACGGGCCAGATCATCGACCGGGTCGACCGGCGGCGCGTGCTGGTGCTCTGCTACGCCGCGGAGGTGGCCTGCACGCTGTGCCTCCTCGCGCTCACGCGGGCCGAGAACCGAGCGCTCTGGCCGATCTACGCGGTGCTCGTCGTCTTCGGCACGGCGCGCGCCTTCAGCGGTCCGTCGAGCCAGGCGCTCGCGCCGAACCTGGTGTCGCGTGAGCTGCTCCCTAGGGCCGTCGCGTGGTCCTCCACGGCGTGGCAGCTCTCGGTCATCGTGGGGCCGGCCCTCGGCGGCGCGGTGTACGGGGGGCTCGGGCCGTCCGCCGCCTACGCGGCCTCGATGGTCCTCCTCACGGGCGCCGGGCTCGCGACCGCGTCGGTGCGGGGCGGTGGCCCGTCGGCTTGCCCCACGGCGGCCGAGGAGGGGCCGCCCGGCGAGAGCAAATTCGCAAAGCTGTTCGCGGGGTTGCGCTACGTGTTCCGCGAACGAGCCATCCTCGGGACGCTCTCGCTCGACCTCTTCGCCGTGCTCCTCGGTGGCGCGGTGGCGCTCCTGCCCATGTTCGCTGCGTCGCTTGGGGGCGGCCCGCTCGGGCTCGGGCTGCTTCGCAGCGCGCCGGCGGTCGGCGCGTCCGCCACCGCGCTCTTCCTGAGCTTCTTTCCGCTCCAGCGTCACGCGGGCCGCCGCATGCTCGCCGCGGTGGGCGTGTTCGGCGTCGCGACGATCGCCTTTGGGCTGTCGAAGAGCTTTCCCCTCTCGCTCGCGTGCCTGGTGGTGCTCGGCGCCGCCGACATGGTGAGCGTGGTCGTGCGCCGCACGCTCCTCCAGGTGCGGGTCCCCGACGCGATGCGCGGCCGCGTGTACGCCGTCACCGACGTCTTCGTGGGCGCGTCGAACGAGCTCGGCGAGTTCGAGTCGGGCCTCACCGCGGCGTGGCTGGGGCCCGAGGTCGCCGTCATCGCCGGCGGCGTCGGCACCTGCCTCATCGTGGCCGCGTGGGCCGTGTTCTTTCCCGCGCTTCGCGACGTCGATCGGCTCGAGTAGCCCCGCCGGACGCCGACGGAAAAAATGGTTGGCGCCGAGGGAAGGGGAGCCGCGGCCGGGCGTACGAGGGGGCATGAGCACCACGCACACCCACGACGCCCGCGACGCGCACTCGATCGGCATGGCGGTCCTCTTCGGGCTCTTCGCGCTGCTCTCCGTCGCCGCGTGCGCCGACGCCGCCTTCGGCTGAGCACGCTTGCCACGCGCTCGGCCCGTCCCGTAGGGTCGGCCCATTCCAACCGGAAGGCCGGTGAAGGCTCGCACGTTCTCCCAGAGTTCGGGAATTGTCATGGATCCGCTGGTCGACCGCTATTTCGTCACCTCCAAGCGCTGGCGCGCCGAGTCCGCGCGCGTCCGCGCCGTCCTCCTCGACTGCGGCCTTGGTGAGGCGCTCAAGTGGGGAAAGCCCTGCTACACGCACGGCGGCCACAACATCGCCATCGTCCAGCCGATGAACGCCTTCCTGGCGCTCATGTTCTTCAAGGGGGCGTTGCTCGACGACCCGGGCGGGGTGCTCGAAGAGCAGGGAGCGAGCTCGCGCTACCCTCGCCGCGTGTGCTTCTCCGACCTCGAACGGGTCACTCGCCTCGAGCCCACGCTGCGGGATCTCGTGGCCAAGGCCATCGCCGTCGAGGACTCGGGCCTGACGTTGCCTGACCGGCCCGCGCCCGCGTTGGCGCCCGAGCTCCAGGAGCGACTCGATCGCGAGCCCGCCCTCCGCGCCGCCTTCCTCGCGCTCACGCCGGGTCGTCGGCGCGAGTACGACCTCCACGTCGCTGGCGCGAAGCAGTCGAGCACACGGGCGCGGCGCGTGGACCAGCATGTCGCGCGCATCCTGGCGGGCAAGGGCCTCCGCGACGCTTGACGAGCGCGTGCACGCCGGTGGGTCACGCCCGCGGTAGCCTGACCCCGTAGGTGCTGCCGCGCGGCGCGCGGTCCGTGTGCGTGAGGTCCCCGCCCACGTCGTGGACGAGCCGCCACGCGACGGCGAGCCCGAGGCCCGCTCCTCGCCGGGAGGTCGCGTCGCCCCCGGGCGCGAAGAACGGTTCGAAGATGCGGCGCGCATCCTCCGCAGAGAGGCTGGGGCCGTTGTGGGAGATCTCGACGAGGGCGTCGCCTTCGGGAGATGCCCGGAGCTCGACCACGAGCTCGCACTCCGCGCGCGGCGTATCGGCCATCGCCTCGCTCGCGTGGAGTAGCAGGTTCAGCACGAGCTGACCCACACGCGCGCGCGAGCCACGCACCGCCGGGACCGGCTCGAAGCGCCGCGCGACCGAGGCGCGCGCGTGCAGCTCCGGGCCCGCGAGCGCGAGGGTCGACTCGACGACCTCGCGGAGATCGACCGGCGTGGAGATCGCCTCGTCGACCCGCGAGAGGGCCACGAGCTCGCGGACGATCGTGCGGATGCGGTCGACGCCCTCGAGGGCGACGGCGAGGGCCTCCCGACCCGCGCGGGCGGACTCGGAGTCCAGGGTCGCGAGCTCCCGGTCGGCGAGCTCGATGTTGTTCAACACGTAGCCGAGGGGGTTATTGACCTCGTGCGCGACGCCGGCCGCGAGCACGCCGATAGAGGCCATGCGGTCGGAGATGGCGAGGCGCTCGCGCAGTCGCGCGCGCTCGGTGACGTCGCGGCCCACCACCAGGCGCGCGGGCTCGCCGCCGAACACGACGTCGCGCGCGGGCGACACCTCCACGTCGAAGGCACGGCCGTCGCGCGCGATGAGGCGGATCTCGGTGAGGCGCGGCGCCGGGGTGTCGGCCGACCCGTCGATCCGAGCCGCCACGCTCGCGTGCGAGACCGGGGCGACGATCTCGAGCACGGGGCGCCCGACCAACGCGGCGCCGTCGGAGTAGCCCAACGCCTCGAAGAGCGCGGCGTTGGTCCAGAGGATACTCCCGTCGCGGTGGACGAGCACGAGGTCGGGCAGATCGGCGAAGATACGCTTGATCTCGAGCGACTCGGCCCGCATCGCGTCGAGCCCGGCGGTGAGCTCGCGGCGTTGCGCTTCGTAGGCGTCGACGACGTCGCTCCGGAGGATGAAGCCGCGAGCGCGGCGAGCGAGGCCCTTCACCCGAGCGAGCGCCGTCGACGAGGCGGGCAGCTCGATCAGGCTGTCCATGTCGCGGTCGGTCACCCTCGACTCGACGAGGCGCGCTCGGGGGAGTCCGAGGCTGCGCGGAAGCTCCTCGAGGATCCCCTCGAAATGGTGGAACATTGCCTTCGAGGGGGCGTACGGCGCGGGAATGGCGGTGCGGACGCGCACGACGGTGTCCCCGGGGTACGACATCTCGAGGCGCAGGTGGGGGAACATCGCCGGCGCGGCCCACTCTGCGCCCGCCTGGTAGAGCCGCCGCAACGGCACGGCGCCGCGCGCGAGGCGCGGCAAGAAGGTCCACGAGGGCGCGGTGATGAGCGCGCGGCCGACAGCGCGGACGCGCTCGGGGTCGTGCTCGCAGGCGCGCTCGAGCTCGTTGAAGATGTCGGCGAGCTCGCTCCAGTCGAGGTCGTTTCTTGGATTGCCCCAGCGCTCCGCGTTGGTGTGGCTCCCCCGCGTGAGCGTGAGCCGGCTGATCCCGACCGCCTCGGCGGAGTCGAAAAGCTCGCGGGAGAGCTTGCAGCTGATGCGCACGCGGCGAACCGTACACGAGCCCGCGGCTGGGCGCACGGTCGCCGCGGCTCGTTTCGCGCCGCTCGCCGGCCGTCGCGCCGACCGCGCGATCAGTAGGGCTTTCGTCCGACGAAGTTCCCGGCCGGGCTGTAGTTGCAGACCCAGTTGTCCCAGGCTCCTCCGCCGAACGGGCTGTTCGCGGTGCAGCGCTGCATCGCGCACCCGACCTTGACGCTCTCGCGCCAAACGACCTGCGTGTAGTGCCCACACACACCCGAGCACCGGTTCGTCGCGTAGTCGTAGTTCTTGACCTCGCTCACCCAGCTACCGACGACCGCCGCGGGAGACTTCGTGCCCCCGCTGTTGGCGTAAAGGTTCTCACCGCGTGGGCCGCGCCCCGGGTTGTGCGCGAAGACGCACTTCGCCGCGTACGCGCGGGCGACCTCGGCGTCCGACTCGGACCAGGCCATCGGGGGCAGCGCGGTGGCGGGCGCGGGCACGACCGCGGCGCGAGCGGCGTTGTGGGCGGCGACGATGCCCTTCAGCACGGGGTCGTTGGGCTCGGCCGCGGGCGGGCCCGGAGGGGCGGGCGGCGTGGTGGTCCCCGTGCCCGTGGGCGGCGGGGTGGGTGAGGTGGAAGTGGAAGTCGAGGTGGCGCTCGGGGGAGGGGGCGCGTCGGGATCGCCGCCCCCGCCGCCGGTGACGGGCGGCTCGCCCACGAGCGTCTGCGGGCTGTCGCTGCAAGCGGGCGCCAGGAACGCGAGCGCAGAGAGCGCGACCAGCGATGCGGAGAAGAACCGGCGCGGCGTGCGGGCGGGGGCGTAGCGCATCCGTTGACGATAACGGACGCCTCGCGCGGCGCCACCCCAACCGTGTCCACTTGGCGTCTCGGGTGGCTGAAATTGCTCATGAATTCCGCCGGTGTCGGACGATTGTGCTGGGAGTGTCGCGGCCTGCGGGCCGCCTTCGGCGACGACGCCGAGGAGCGCCGCGCAGCGGGGGCCGCGCCCGCGCCCGCGCCCGCGATCTCGCCAGGCCAGCACCTGGTGCGGAGCAGGGAGCGGCTCGCGAAAGTCGCGCAGAGGCGAGGCGGGGTACGAGAACCGCCGAGCGTGAGCCTCGGTCTGAAAATCGACAGGCTGCCCCACTCGGGCGGCAGGCGCGGTCGTGTCGTGTCGCGCGCAGGAACGGCTCGGTGACGCCGAGGGGGCGCTTTCCCGAGAAAGCGATTGCGCGGGCCGCATGCATCCGAAACACTTCGAGATCGTGGTTCGCCGGGGGGCGACCGCACGAGGTGACTCATGAGCGCGCGTAGCCACGTTGTCCTCTTGGCGTTGACCGGGTCGATCGGCTTCCTGATGGTCGCCTGCAGCGCCGACCCCGCGCCGACCGAGCCGGCGGCCGACGCAGGGACGGCCTCCAAGCCAGACGGGTCGGCACCCCCCGACGGCGCGCCTCCACCTCCCGCGCGCTGCGCGACACCGCCGTGCGCGGACGGCGCGGCATGCACGGCCGCGGCCGACTGCGTGAGCAAGGTGTGCAAAGACGCCGTTTGCTTCCCCGGCGCAGCCGGGGACGGCGTGCAGAACGGCAGCGAGACCGACGTCGATTGTGGCGGCAGCGCGAGCGCGGCCCCGCGATGCGACGACGGAAAGAGCTGTGCCCAGGGGACCGACTGCAAGAGCCTCTCTTGCCGTGGCTACGTGTGCCGCGCCCCGACCGGAACGGACAACACGAAGAACGGCACGGAGACCGACGTGGACTGCGGCGGAGGCGCCCCCACGAACGCCAAACGCTGCGGCGAAGGCAAGGCCTGTGGCGTCGCCACCGACTGCGAGGACGGCGTGTGCACCGCCGGTATCTGCAGGGCCCCCACGAGCACCGACGGCATCAAGAACGGCAACGAGACGGGCGTCGACTGCGGCAAGGGTCCGACGGGCTTCGACACGAAGGCGCCGCCCTGTCCCGCGGGCACCCCGTGCACGGGGCCGGGCGACTGCGGGAGCCGGGTGTGCACCGCGAACGTGTGCCAGGCGGCCACCTACACCGACGGCGTCCGGAATGGTGACGAGTCCGACATCGACTGCGGCGGCGCGGCTCCTCCGCCCGGCAAGCGGTGCGACACGGGCAAGGCGTGCGCGCTGCATCGAGACTGCGCCTCCGACGGCTGCGACACGACGCTCCACTGCGCCGAGGCTCGGAGCTGCACCGGCGTGAACGGCGGCACGACCTGCGGTGCGGGCGAGATCGGCCAGCCCGGGTCGCGTCACGAGAGCTGCTGCAAGTCGCTCCCGGTGCCGGGCTACAGCGATCCGAGAAACCCTGGCAAGACCGTGTATCTCGACAAGTACGAGGTGACCGCGGGGCGTGTGCGCACGTTCGTCGAGCGCATGATGCAAGCCAACGGAGGGGTGCCGAACATCAAGGCTTGGGTCGACGCGAACCCTCCGCCGTACTGGAACCCCGAGTGGAACATGTGGATGCCGACGGCCGCCAGCACCGTCGTCGACATTCCACGAGGCGGAATTGACCCCATTCGCGATTTCGGCACCGTGGGCGACGTCGGGCTCGATCGCATTTTCGGCTACGGCGGGACCTATTTCTACACTCACGGAGACAACTGCCGAGTCGCGTCGACGGGTATCTACGGATACCCAACGTACTGGTACCCGGACGCGATCATGATCGACAAGAACTTCGGAGGCCCGAGGTTCCTGTCGCAGACCGACCTCGACACTCGCTCGATGAACTGCATCCCGAACGCGGTCCTCGCGGCGTTCTGCGCCTGGGACGGCGGCCAGCTCGCCACGAGCGCGGTGCTCCGGTTCGTCGCGGGGACGGGCACGAGCAAGCGCGCCGTCGGCCCCCGACCGACCTGCGAGTCCCCCGAGCACGGCCGGATGGTCGCGCTGGACGTGGCCACGAGCCCCGCGAACTTCACGTGCGACGCCGGCCAGGCGCCCTTCGCGTACTTCTACCCCAACGTGCCTGCGACCGTGACGGACGGCGCGTCACGCGTGGCGGCTCCCGGGCGCATGACGGCGGACATCGTCCAGATAAACCCGGGCGACGAGCCGTGGATGGACATGCGCGGCAACATGCACGAGATGGCGCTGGCGGACACCGTCGCGCCCACGGGCCTCGCCTTCGCGGGGGGACACTTCAACGGCATCGCGGCGGCCAGCGGAGGAAACGCCCGGGGTATCTACCCCGAGTTCAAGGCCGGGTGGATGGGCGGCCGGTGCATGCGGTTCCGCACGCCCTGACTTGCTGGAGGGGCGCCAAGCGGTGGGGTCGGGCCACGGCGGGCACCTACAAGCTCGACTTGGCGACCAAGCCGAAGTAGCCCTCGGCGCGCAGGTCATGGCGCGGAGTCTCCCGCGCACCGAATCCCACCCCCTTGGCATGAGCCCGCTGGAGTCCCCATGACGACGACGAACGCGACCCCCTTCGGCTTCTCTTCGACCGCGGAGGAGGTGACGGAGGGCCTCTCTCTGGCCGGCAAGACCGTGGTCGTCACGGGCTGCAACTCGGGCATCGGCATGGAGACCGCCCGCGTGCTCGCGCTCCGTGGCGCGCACATCATCGGGACCGCCCGGACCGAAGAGAAGGCGCTCGAGGCCTTTCGCACACTCGGTATCGAAGGGACGCCGCTGGCCTGCGAGCTGTCGGAGCCTCGCTCGGCCGCCGCGGCCGCGCGGGCGCTCGTGGCCGGGGGGCGGAAGATCGACGCCCTCGTGTGCAACGCGGGCATCATGGCGTTGCCTGAGCGCGAGCTGAAGCACGGCCACGAGCTGCAGTTCCTCACGAACCACCTGGGGCACTTCACGCTCGTCACGCGCGCGCTGCCCGCGCTCGCCGAGGGGGGACGCGTCGTCGTCGTCTCGAGCGGCGCGCACATGAACCCGCCCGACGGGGGCATCGCCTTCGACGACCTCACGCTCGCCAACGCCTACCTCCCGTGGAAGGCCTACGGGCAGTCGAAGCTCGCGAACATTCTCTTCGCGCGCGCGCTCGCCAAGCGATTGCCCTCGGGCCAGACCGCCAACGCTCTTCATCCAGGCGTCATCAAGACGAACCTGACGCGGCACATCGGCGAGGCCGTGTTCGACAGCATCGACGCGAAGATGATGAAGACCGTGCCGCAGGGCGCGGCGACCCAGACGCTGCTCGCGGCGCACCCCTCCCTCGCAGGGATCACGGGCGCCTACTACGCCGACTGCAAGGTCAAGGCGCCGTCGGCGTACGCGCAAGACGAAGCGCTGGCGGAGCGGCTGTGGACCGAGAGCGAGCGAATCGTGGACGGCCTGCTGCGCGCGTGAGCCGCGGCGCGCGTCACCTGGTACAAGTCAGGGATGCTGAGCACCGTCGCGGAGTACGAGCGCAGGTGGCGAGGGCTCGTGCGAGACCTGCGGGCGCATCCCGACGTGCACGTGCTCGCCGCGGAGGCCGCGACGCCGACGGATCCCCAGATCGCGCGGCTCGAGGGCCTGCTTGGCCGTCCCGTCCCCGACGACGTGCGCACCTTCTTCGAGTGGACGACCCACCTCACGCTGTCTTGGGTCGTGCGCGACCCGAGCGGGATGCGCGAGCCGAGTGAGCTGGGCTACGGAGGCAGCGTTCGTATTCCCTCCATCACCGAGATGCGGAAGGGGCCTGCCCATTGGTCTTGTGCGATGGACCTCCTCGACGGGCCCTACGAAGGGCACGGCCTCCGGCTTTCCAACGGTCGGGAGGGGGGCATGTTGCCGTTCGACTTCTTCGAGTCCGACGAGATGACGGTCAACGTCGCCGTGTTCCTGCCAACCACCGATCTCAACGTCGTGGTGAGTGAGGACCACGGGGCCGATCTCGACAACACGGGCATTCTGTCCTTCGCCGAATACATGGATGTGGTCCTCCGGACCTATGGCAGCCCTGTCGCGCGGGCGGCGATGAACTCGTTCGTGAACCGTCACCTGCGGGCTCGAGACGTGTACCCCGACCTGTTTGGGGGGCACGGTGCCGGAGAGGAGCCACGCACGTTCACACTCGACGAAATCATCGCGTTGAACGAAGAGGGCAATCCGCGACTGTTCCAGAGGCCTCTGCCGCTCCCCGAGCGCCCGCGACCCACGGGGATCGGGCGCATCACCTTCCACGACAAGCGCTATTTCGTGCAGGTTCGGGGAACGACCTTGAGCATGCACCCGTATGGCAAGGACCCCACGTTCTTCCTGCGCGTCCGCACGGACATGGGCGAGGAAATCTACCTCCCGCGCCGCGAGGCCACCGAGCTCGTGGGGCCGCACGACGGATACGAGCTGGCGCGCCAGAACCCCGGCGCGTTTCTCGCCGCCCTTTCGCAGGTGTCGGCTGCGGCCGCACAAGACATGTTCGGGAGTATCTGGGGCGAACGGGGGAATTGTCACAGCCGTTGCGAGGGCTTTCCGGTCGCCATCGCGAACGAAGCTTGGCGCGTCTTTGCCCTGTTCTCTACCCTCGAGCCCGCCGTCGTGGTGACGGAGCTCGCGAAGGTTCTCTCAGGGTGGCTCGCCGAGCCGGGCGATCGCACCAGAGAGCAGGTGGTGGCGATCTACGACTGTGCCGCGGCCCTGACCGCTGTGCTCGCGCGGGCGATGCCGAGACCGTTGCCCGCCGCGCTCGGTCACCAGCTCACGGACCTCGCGAGAGCCGCCGACAAGTACGGTCAACCCTTTCGGGGAATGATTCCGTCGGCGCCGCCTCTCTCCGACGAGGCGGCGTACTGGCGCGCGGCGGTCTCAGGGACGGCGGTCCCGCTCTTGCCGCCCCCGTCTCACAAGTTGGGGACGAGCGTCGGGCTCGACGGGATTCCGCTCCTCGACTGACGCCCCTTCGCTCGCGCGGATTCGCGCGGCCGGCGCTTTCACGGGAGGGGCGGCGGGACGCGCCAAGTGGACGCGCCGGTGAACGTGCCGTGGTGCTCGAACAGAAACGCGACCACCCCGTCGGCGAGCGCGGTGGCCGTCGCGGACCGCTGCGCGGCGCTGGCGCGTGACGCGGGGTTGGTCTCGACCTGCCAGCCGAACGTCGCGGGGTGCGCCGCGCTCGTGTAGCGCTCGGTGTTGTAACCGCCGTTGAAGTAGGATTCCCCCAGGAGAGGCGCCGGGTCCGCCGGGCTGGGCACGGAGGGGAGGCCCCGCTCGCCGAGCCGCGCGCCGAACGCGCTCGCGCCGGTGAGCAGCTCGCGCGTGGAGACGAGGCCATCGCGGTACCTGGGCAGGTTGGCGAAGGAGGGGGTCGTCGCGCTGGTGAACCCGGGGTTCGTCGCGAAGCTTCGCAGCGCGCTGGCGCTGAAGAGATAGCCAAGCTCCATTCGCTCGTTCGCGTGGCCGTGTGCGTGGATGTCCATGTAGAATACATGGCTGAAGCGCGCGACCTCGGCGGCGACGGCGGCCTCGATGAACCCGTGCATCTCGGCCCACACTTTTTGCATGCGAGGCTCGCCGCAGGTCGCCTCGTCGATCTCGCGGTTCAGGTCGACCTTCTTGCGCGAGATGTTCGCGACCACGAGGTGCGGGCGTCCGCCGTAGCGCGCGACGAACGCGGCCTGCATCAGGCGGCCCAGCGTGGCGGCGTTCGTGTCGCGCACGGTCGTGATGGTGGGAGCACGCGGGGTTCGCCGCGCGGTCGACGACGGACGCCGGCTCGAGCGTGCCGTCGTGTGGCACGCTGAGGACGATGGGGAGGTCGCCGGCGACGTACTCGAGCCACTGGTTGCCGCTCGTGTCGAAGTACGACTGGCCCGACACGTATGTGGGGGGCCCGGCGTCGGACGCGGCCCCTGCGTCGGCGTCCCCCGGGGGGCTCGCGTCGGCCTCCGCGTCTCTCTCCCCGCCCTCGGCGGCGTCGGCGCGGGCGTCGGGGGTCGTCGCGTCAGCGGTCGGCGGCGTGGGATCCGCGTCCTTGGTCGTCGCGTCGTCGCCGGGGGGCACGTCGGGTCGTGCCGACGACGAGCCAGGAGGGGAGGGGCTCGGCTCGAGCGCCGCGCCGCCGCACGCGGCCGCAAGGATGGGCAGCAACCACACGAGGACCTCGCGACGAGCGCTCCGCATCCCCTCATGGTACGCAGCGCGCCAGGCGTCCGCTTCCCAAAGAACGAGGATCCCGCGCCCGCGGAATGGGAAGTGACGAGGCTCGAGCGCACTGTATCGTGGACGAATGAAGGCTCCCCAACACCTCCGGTTTCTATCGCTTTTCGTCACCTTTGTTGCCGCGGCGACCGCTTGCAGCGTCGCGACGACGCCGCCGCCAGACGCGGGTGCTCCGGACGCGCAGGTGGACGCGCAGGTGGACGCGCAGGTGGACGCGCAAGTGGACGCGCAGGTGGACGCTCGGCCCGATTCGCCGGCGCCGCCGGTGGACGCCGGGGACGCATCGACGCCGGACGCCGCGGATGCCTCGCCCCCCGACGTCATCCTGCCGCCGCCCGCGGGTGCCGTGGGGACGCTCGTTGGGCCGTCGGCGCGTCCGGTGCGCATCGCCGCCAACGCCGGATCGCGAGGTGTGCTCTGGGCCACGGCGGGGAGCGCGCTCGACGCGGCGGACGGTGAGCTCTATGCCTTGCCGGTAGCGCCGGTCGCCCCCATTCTGCTCGTCGGCGGCGTCGCGAATCTCGACTATGTGACGGCGACCGGTGAGCAGTTCTGCTGGGGAAGCCCGGGGACGACGGCCGCCGGACACGACGACGGGTTCGTGACCTGCTCCCGCCCCGGGGGCAACGTGACGATCCCCGTGCCCTCGATGTCGGGCCTCTCGCAGTCGGGCAACCGCGTCCACTTCGTCATGAGGAAGGGCGTCGGGGCGTACGCCCTCCAGAGCATCGATCTCAGTCAATTCGTCCCGGGACCGTCGCCCGTCGAGCGAGTGCCATTCCCCGTTCCAGACATGGGAGCCGTGCCTGTCGGGACCGCCACGCGGACCGACGGATCGCTCGCGATGCTCAACTCACTCGGCAAGCTCGCGGTCTTCCTTCCGGACTACTCCATCGGCGGCGGCGCCACCGTGACGAGCGGCGGCCCCGCACCAACACGCACCGAGGTCGCGTCGAACGCCGCGGGCACCGTCATGGCCACTTGCACCGGGGGGACCGTGAGCTTCGCCACGTCGACGGGACGCACCCGCACGCTCGCCCGGAACGCCTGCGGCCAGGTCGGAGTGTCGGACACCGAGGCCTATTTCCCCATCACCGTCGCGGGGAAGTTCTACATCGCCCGCGCCGCGCTCACGGGGCCGATCCAGCTCGTCGTGGAGACGAGCGCGCTGGCCCTCGCGATCGACGTGAGCAGCGGTCGCGTCTACTGGGGCGAGGCGACAGGCCTCTTCTCGATTCCTCGCTGACGCGCGCCACGCTTGCGCCGGTCCTGCGTGCACGCTTGGGTGCGCGCAGGATTGAAGTTCCAAATCACCGAGCATGCTCTTCGAGCAAGCCCGGTGATTCTTCCTTTGTCATCGGAGGACTCCGTCCTCCGCCCCACGGGCGGAGCCCTTAGCTATAGCTAGTCTCCACCGGCGGAGCCGACCTCGGGTGCATGAAAGTACGCGTGCTTGCGAGGGCTTTTCTTACTAGCACACCTGCGAGACTTCATTCTCGCAGGGGTGGTAGTTGGCCGCGGGAGCGGACAAGCCGGAGGGGTGAATCGGCCAGCTTTGTGGCCGAGAGGGGGCGCCGCGCCCCCTACGGGACAGGGCTAGCACGACTGCCGTTCGCGCAGCGAACTGCGTAGCGAGAGGGAACCTCTCGCAGTAGTGCTAGAGGGGCCCCAGATCACGCTCGCCCACTCAGAACAGGATGCGGGTCTTGATGCTCGTGGGGAGCGCCGCGATGTCCTTGTTGACCTCGTGGGCGATCTTGTCGTCGAGGTCCATCACGAGATAGCCGACGTCGTTGTCGGTGGCGAGCACCTGCGCGCGGATGTTCGCGTCGAGGTCGGAGACGATCTTGTTGATGTCGCGGAGCACGCCGGGCACGTTGCGGTGGACGTTGAGGACGCGGTGACCGTCGCGCAAGGGGGCGACCTCGACGGCGGGGAAGTTCACGGCGCCGACGGTGGAGCCGTGGCGAGCGAACCGCGCGAGGGCGACGCCCACCTCGCGGCCGATGGCCTCCTGGGCCTCCTCCGTCGAGCCGCCCACGTGCGGCGTGAGGATCACGTTCGAGAGCCCACGGAGCAGGCTCCCGAAGTCGTCGACGTTCGACTCGGGCTCCTCGGGGTACACGTCGACCGCGGCGCCGGCGAGGTGCTTGCGCGCGAGGGCGTCGGCGAGCGCGGGGATGTCGACCACGGTGCCGCGGCTCAGGTTCAGCAGGTAGGAGCCCTTCTTCATGAGCGCGAGCTCGTTCGGCCCGATGAGGTTCTGGGTCTGCGGGGTCTCGGGCACGTGCAGCGTCACGAAGTCGGCGACGCGGAGCAGGTTCTCCAGCGTGTCCACCGACTTGTTGTTGCCCATCGGGAGCGTGGAGCGCACGTCGTAGCTGACGACCCGCATGCCCAGCGCCTCGGCGAGGACGCCCACCTGCGAGCCGATGTGCCCGTAGCCGACGATGCCGAGGGTCTTGCCGCGCACCTCGTAGCAGCTCGTGGCGACCTTGCGCCACTTGCCCTCGTGCACCTCGCGGGAGCGATCGAAGAGCTGCCGGGCGAGCGCGATGACCTCGGAGATCACGAGCTCGGCCACGCTGCGGGTGTTGCTGAACGGCGCGTTGAAGACGGGGACGCCGGCGCGCTCGGCGCTCGCGAGGGCGATCTGGTTCGTGCCGATGCAGAACGCCCCCACGCCGATGAGGTCGGTGGCCGCCTCGATCACGCGGGGCGTGATGCGGGTCTTCGAGCGAATGCCCAGGAGCTGGACGCCGCGGAGCCGCTCGATGAGCTCTTCCTCTTTCAGCGCCGTCGCGACCGTCTCCACGGTGATGGCCTCGCTGCGGAACACCTCGTGCGAGCTCGGGTGGATGCTCTCGAGGAGCAGGACACGGAGCGGCGTCTGGATGGGCGGGGTGATCATGGCGCCACGCATCCTAGCAGTCCTTGACCGCCACTGCGCCCTGGTGTCGTCGCCTCGTGCGCCGCGCCGCGCCGCGAAAGAGTACGTAGTTTCAATGACTTATGTCCATGAGGGCGGGCCCCCAGAAATTCGCCGCAGAAGGGGAAGGTCTGCGCGCCGGCCGCGTAGAACCCACTGAAGCCATGAACACCTCGAAGCTTCCCGCCGCCTTCGCTCCTATTCTCGCCGCGCTGGCCGTGTGTGCGCCGACGCCGGCGGGCGCGGCCGAGACCGACCTGGGCGTGCGCGCGAGCCTCTCGGTGCGCAGCCTGGTCGGCGTGCTCTCGCCCGTCGAGGGCGCCGTGGTGACCGGCCTGCTCGTGTTCGCGGTCGGCTGCGTGGTCGCGGTGCTGGTGGCGCGCCGCGTCGACCGGGCCGGCGACGAGCGGGCCGCCCGCGAGAGCGCGGCCGAGGAAGCCAGCGTGCACTTCGGCGCTCCCCCTGAGCCGTTCTACACCTACGAGGAGATGCTCTCCGGCGAGTACCGGGGCCTCCGGTCGAGCCGCCGCGTGCCCGCCGCCTCCAGCGGGGCCGCCGCCTCCCGCGGGGCCCTCGCCGCCCTCTCGAGCCGGCGGCTCGTCGAGATCACGCCTACCGAGAGCGCGCCGGCCGTCCCCGCCGACCGGGCCTCCGAGACCCTGGTGATGGGCGAGACCGAGCGCACCGCCGCCCGCGCCCCCCGCAGGGCCCCGGTCACGCTGGTCGATCCGCTCCCCCGCGGCGCCGATCCGGACCGCACGCAGGAGCTCTCGCGCCTCTCTCCGGTGACCGAAGCGCCCGAGCTCCTCGCGGCCCGCTCGCGCACCATGTTGCCGCCCGCCGCGCCTGCGATTCGCCCGATCCCTATCAGCCCGCCGCGCGCCCTCGCCCCCGCCAACGTCTCGGAGCTCGCCTTCGACGACCCCGGCACCGAGAGCGACCTCCCCTCCTTCCCGCTCGACACGCACCACATCTCCACGTCCTTCCAGAGCGAGATCCGCCTCGTGGGGGCGGCGCGCGAGGGCGAGTCGGCTCGCCAGCTGAGCCCCGAGCTCGACGTGGCGCAGACCCAAGCGTTCGTGCTCGTCCGCTCCTGCTGAGAGGGCCGCATAGCAGCCCGGCCCGCGGAGGGCGCCGGACGCCCCCGGGACGCCCCCCCGCTCCGCTTCTGCTTGTGTCCGCCACGGGAAGGCGCATGTTGGGGGGCGTGTGCCCGTACTGTCAGAGCGACGTGCCCGTCGTCTACCGGGGGGTGATGGCCTACTGCATGGCCTGCGGCGCGATGCGACCGCTCGCCTCGCCGACCGAGTCGCTCAACCTCGCCGGCCAGCCGTCGCAGGTCGGCGGCGTGCTCGCGAGGGTGTTCGGCTGGCTCGTGCTGTTCTTCGGTGTCAGCGTCTCCGGCGTCGTCGGGGCGCTCGCTCAGGCGATTTGGCCCGACGGCATCGTTGGCTGGGCGCTCGGCGTCCCCATGCTCCTCGTCTCGCTGGCGCTGGGCATTGGCCTCGTCATGAGCGGCAAGTCCCTCTCGACCAGCGGAAAGCACGCCGAGCTGGCGGTCCGCGAGAAGGCGATCTACGGGCTCGCGCGAGCGCGTGGGGGCATCCTGACGAAGGACGACGTGGCCGCCGCGCTCCGCGTGAGCGCGCCGGTGGGGGACAACTACCTCACCCAGATGGCGAAGGAGCGCCCCGACGAGCTCGCCGTCGACGTCGACGACGAGGGGAGGGTGCTGTTTCGCTTCCGTGGGATCGCCGCCCAGCCGCGCGTGGGCGTGCGTGTCGACGTGGCCCGCGGTCCCGCGCCCGACGCCGAGCCGCCCCGCGTGGTCTCCCACGTCGAGGAAGAGCTGCTCGCGCAGGCCGAAGCCGAGGAGGAGGCCGCACACCCTCGCGCGCGCCGGGCGCGGGGCGCCCGCTGAGCGCGTGAGCCTCATGCTCCGCCCGCGGATCGGCCGCCTCTGCAGGTTCGCCTCGATGGCGCTGGGCCTCGCCCTTCCCGGCTGCGAGAGCCGCCCGACCGCGACCACCGCGCCCGCGCGGCCTGCACCGCCGACTCCCGCGCCCGCCACGTCCGTCGCGCCGTCGCAGCCCGCGCCTGGCGAGCCTCTCCCCTCCGCGGCCCCACCCGTCGCCACCGCGACGCCACCCAACCGCGCCATCAGCGAGGCCACGGCGCGCCGCGTCCTCTTTGGCACCAGCGTGCCGGTCGAGGCCTCTCGCTGCGCGGGCGCCACGCGCGAGAAGATCTCGTGCTGGCTCGGCGTTCGGTACGCGAGCGATCCCCAAGCGAAGGAGCTCGTGCAAGAGCTCTACACGTCGTTCGGCACGGTCGTCGGGCAGGGCGAGGCGCGCACGATGGATGGCGCGTACCGCGGAACGATCCGGCTCGTCCCCACGCTCCCGACGGGTCAAGACCGCAAGCACCTCGTGTGGCTCCACGCCGCGCTCATGAAGATCGACGCGTTCCAGAAGGCGCTCTCGCGCGAGCTCGCCCCCGCCGCGGACCGCGCGGGCCTCGCGTACCAGGCCTCGCCGCTGGTGGTCGAGTTCGTGCGCTCGCTCGACGGCAAGCGCACGCCCTCGGGGTACGCGAGCGACTGGACCTACTCGTACAACGTCCAGGGGTCGCTGAACGTCTCCGCCGAGAGCGTGCTCTCGCTGGCGTTCCACGAGATCTTCCACTTGAACGATCTCGACGCGGGCTCCGGCGACGGCTCCGGCGGGGCCCGCGCGTGGTCCGCCCGGGCCCTCTCCGCCGACGTCCACGCCATCCTCGCGCGGTGCAAGGTCACGACCGCGCAAGCCGCGCCGCGGAGCACCGCCTGCCTCGCGCCGTACGCCCCCACCGCGCTCCAGGTGCGGGGTGGCACGTACTACGCGTTCCAGCCGGGCAACGACATCGTCCTCGAGTATGCGGCCGAGCTCGCCACGCGCGTGTTCGACGAGCAGCGCGCGCTCCTCGGTCTCGGCCCTCGCGTGGCGGGGAGGCCCTTCAAGTGCGGCCCGCCCGAGAACGCGCGCACGTGGAAGGCGATGATCGACAGGTTCTTCGGCGGTATGGACCGCGTGCCCGCGTGTCGGTCATAGTGGTCGATGGTCTACAAGAAGGCTGTCGAGTGGGACCGCTCCACGAAGGAAGTGGGAATGCTCCAGGGGCCGCTCAAGGTGATCCAAGCGCACTTCGTTGGCCAACTCGCTGGAAGCTAATCGGGAGTCACGCCGTTCGAAGAGGCAACTCCTCGGGGGCGCGCGCCGACGCTTCAGGCGCCGAACCCCGCCGGGAGCTCCATTTGGCGGGCGATCGCGGCCGCGGTGGCCTCGCCCGCGACGCGCCGCACGAGCTCGAGGCCGAGGTCGAGCCCGGCCGTCACGCCGCCGGCGGTGAGCGTGCCCGTGTCGGCCACGAGGCGTGGGGGCGTGTCGCTCACCTGCGCGCCGAGCCCGCGCAGCGCGTCGAGGGCGCTCGCGTGGGTGGTCGCGTGCTTGCCTCGCAGCCGCCCCGCCGCCGCCCAGAGCAACGAGCCCGTGCACACCGAGGCCGCGAGGCGGTTCGGGGGATAGGTCTCGAGCCAGCGCAAGAACGCCGTGTCTCTCACGAGCGAGTGTGCGCCCGGGCCGCCGGGCAGGATCACCACGTCGTAGCCGCCGAGGTTGGGCCTCACCTTGGCGACCGAGAGGCGCGCGCCTGCGCCCTCCCACACCGAGGTGCCGAGCGTGCCCGAGACGACCTCGCAGGTGCTCTCCGGGTCGAAGCCCATGCTCGCGATGCGCGAGACGGGGTCGAGCACGCCCACGAGGTCGAGGAGCGTCATGCCCTCGAACGCGACGAACGCGAAGCGCGTGCCGACGACCTGATCGGCGGCCTGACCGCTCAGCTCGCCGAGCTCGAGCGCGCCTACCAGCGCGTCGCGTGGTACGGCGCCGTGGATGTGCGGCATCGGGCCGCGCGGCGTGGAGACCACCTCGACGCGGTGCGGGACGCGCCGGGGATCGATGAGCAGCGCCACCGGATCGTGGGGGACGTAGAGGCGCGCGCTCGCCTCGACCTGCGGGAGGAAGGACGCGTGCACGAAGCTTTCGACCGTGGCTGGGGCGAGCTCGGAGGCCGCGTCCGCGAGGAGCGCGGTCGCCTGGGACCTAGGGAGGGCGTGGTAGAGCCAGCGCATGCGTGCACTCTGCACGAACAACGCCTCGATGGATAGGGCCTTTCGCCTGCTACCAGCCGGTCTTGGCGCGGATGACCGGGAGGATGTGGTTGGCCAGGCTCTGGTGGAGCGCGATGTTGCCGTGGTACTGGCAGCCGGTCTCCTGCGATGGCACGCTCTCGGGCCACTCGTGGAGGTAGACCTTGGTGTCACCCAGCGCCGCGCGGTTCGCGACGACCGTGTTGATGGCCGCGCGCACGTTCCTCCGCGTGAAGTAGCCCGCCGGGTATACGTCCTTGAGCTGCGCGTAGATCGTGAGAAAAATATGGGCGTCGGGGGCGTGGAGGCGCACCTTGGTGATGAGCTCGTCGTACTTCGCGGTGAACCCCGCGAGCGGCGCGGGCGGATTCGCTGCGTCGTAGTCGGTGCCGCCGAGCGACACGATGACGACGTCCGGCACGAAGCGGGTGAAGTCCCACGCGCTCGTCGCGTCGTCGGGGAGGGTGCGTGGGTAGAGCACGCCCATCGTGGCGGTGTCGGGGAGGTAGCCGTTTTGGTAGAGGCCCTTCCCCGAGTACGCGACCATGATGGTGTCGGCGCCCAGGTCGGCTCCCACCAGGCCGGCGACCCCGAGGCGCGGGCTGTGGCTCGCCAGCACCTGCTCGGTGGTCGGGCAGCTCGGGCCCATGCCCTCGACGCCATAGCCGTCGATCGTGGAGTCGGCGATGACCTCGATGCGCCGATCGGGCGTGGGCGGCGGCGACAAGAGGGTGCCGCCGGCGCCGAAGGTGAAGCCCATGAACGTGGTGACGCCGAGGTTCCCCTCGGTGCGCTTCAAGAGCTCGACGGAGTGGACGCCAGGGGCCAGGCCCGACGCGAGCGGGTACGACGCCACGCCGGTGACGGTGACGAGCTGTGTCGGCTCGAGCACCCCGTCGATGAGCACGTCGTACCGGGCGGGTCCGCCCGAGAACCCGGTCGTGTTGTTCATGCGGACGCTCACCTCGGTGCCTTCGAACCGAGCCATGACCCGCGAGGCCGGGTAAGCCGCGCGCGGCCCCTGCGCGGACCGCGTGTCCCAGCGGCCCACGAAGCGCACCGCGGGAGGTACGGGGGGCACGGCGGTGTCCGCGGCGTCGGCCGCGTCCGCTGCGTCGGCGATCGCGTCGGCCGTGGCGTCGGGGGTGGCGTCTGCGGCGGCGTCGGCCGTGGCGTCGGGGCCCGTTGTCGCGTCGGGGGTGGCGTCCACGCTCGCGTCCGTGGTCGCGTCGGCCGTGGCGTCGGGGCCCGTCGTCGCGTCGGGGGCCACGTCGGCCGTGGCGTCGGGGCCCGGCACCGACGTCTCCTGTCCGCCGGTCTCGCGCGTAGCCGCGTCGGCCGGGCCGGGATCCGTGGTGATCCCACAGGCCGCCCCGGCGCCCCCCAGGCTCGCGGCGAGCAGGCTCGCGGCGAAGAGGGCGCGAAGAGCGGGCGAGAGTGCGCGGCGGTTCGGAGATGTCATGGGGCCCCCTCGTTGTGTCATGCGCGCCTGGCGGGCGCACGTCGATCCGGTCGCTTCGGTCCGGTCGCTTCAGTCGAGCGTGAACTTGTAGTTCGCCGCCGCGGCCTCGGTGATGATGAGGCTCACGGCCTTTGGCTTCTTGCCAGGCGCCTCGCAGCGCAGGTGGTGTGTGCCGGCCGAGAGGTCGAGGGCGGGGAGGGGGGTCGGGCCCTTCAACACCCCGTCGACGGTGACGACGCACCAGCCCGGCGACGCCGAGACGATGAGTCGTCCGCGGCCTTTCTCCAAGGGAATCGTGGGCTTGGCGGCCATCGGCAGCGTGTCGACGTTCACCATCGGGATCGACGACGAGGGCGCGGCCGAGGCGGGAGCGACCACGGGCACCGACGCCGGGGTCCGCGGCTCGCCGGTCACGGTGATGATCTTGGGCTCGCGCCGAAGGACCGTGACCAAGACGATGAGCAACGCGAGGATCACCGCCGCGGCGGCGGCGCCCATCGCGTACACGGCGGGCTGCGGCGCGGCGCGCGGCGCCGGGGGCGCGATGGACGTGGGGGCCGTCGTGTGAGAGAGGTTCGCGGCGGGGTTCTGCCACGCGGCGAAGTGCGGGGCGGCCAGCTGGGCGGCGGGCGGCGGCACCGACGTCGGACGATCGCCCGCCCGGACGATCGGCAGCGCGTTCGTGGCGTCGGGATCGTCGGTCGAGAGGATGGTCATCGGCGCGGGCAGGTGGGCGGGCTCACGCTCGAGATCTGGGAGGATCTTGATGAGCTCCTCGGCCACCGTCTCGAACATGGCGACGCGCTTGTTCCGGTCCGGCTCGAGGCAGAGCTTCACCACGTCGCGGAGCGGCGCGGGGACGTCGGGCGCGAAGTCGTCGATGTCGCGCGGCGCCGTCGTGGCGATCTTGACGATGAGCGCGTTGAAGTTCGCGGCGTCGTACGGTCGCAGCCCGCTGAGGCCCTCGAAGAGGATGGCTCCGAACGCGAAGATGTCGGTGCGGCCGTCGAGGTCGCCGTCGCCGCGGGCTTGCTCGGGGCTCATGTACAGCGGCGAGCCGAGGACGGTGCCGGCCATGGTGAGCGCCATGTTGGGGGCGCCGTCGTCGAGGAACTTGCTCACGCCGAAGTCGAGCACCTTCGGGACCGCCGCCTGGTTCTTGTCGCGGTGGAGGTAGATGTTCGACGGCTTCAGATCGCGGTGGACGACACCCGCGCGGTGAGCCGCGGCGAGCGCCGAGGCCACCTCCGTCATCACGAAGACGAACTCGGGGATCGTCATGCGGGGGGTCTGCCGCCGCATGGCCACCTCGAGCGGCACGCCCGAGAGCAGCTCCATCACCATGAAGAGCTGCTGGTCGTCGCTCTGGCCGACGTCGATGATCTCGATGATGTTCGGGTGGTTGACCCGCGCGGAGACCTTGGCCTCCTTCAGGAAGCGGGCCGCGTGCTCGGGGGTCTTGGCGACCTCGGGGCTCATGAACTTCACCGCGAACTCGCGCTCGGTGAAGACGTTGGTCGCGGACCACACCTCGGCCATGCCGCCCGTCCCCAGGAGCTGGTTCAGGCGGTACTTACCGACGATGACTTGGCCCGACTGCATGTGCGCCACGGTACCGACCACTCTTCGCTCGCGTGGCCTGCCGGCCAGGGGAGCGCCCCCGAAACTACTCCGAAACTACGTGACTGGTTCGCTTCTGCTCAGACAAGCACTTCAACACACCGTCATTCCGCCGTCGATGACGAGCGTGTGTCCCGTCAGGTAGCTCGCCGCGTCACTCAGGAGGTACACGACGCCTCCGGCGATCTCCTCGGGCCGGGCGACCCGACCGAGGGGGGTCTTCTTCACGACCTCGGAGAGGAGGCTCTCGTTCTGGACGATGGCCGCCGCGAAGCGCGTGTCGACGAAGCCAGGCGCGATGGCGTTCACGCGAATGTTGGAGCCGCCGAGCTCGTACGCGAGGGTCTTGGTCATTGAGATGACGGCGGCCTTGGTCATGCCGTACGCGCCCATCATGGGGGCCGACTCCAGGCCCGCCACGCTGGCCACGCTGACCACGGCGCCGCTCTCCGCGCCGCGCGCGCGGAGGTGCCGCACGAACGCGCGGATCATCCAGAAATAGCCCTTCACGTTGACCTCGAAGGTCTTGTCCCACGCGCCGGCGTCGGTCTCGAGGAGGGGCCCGAAGTACGGGTTGGAGGCCGCGTTGTTCACGAGGTAGTCGACCTGACCGAAGCGCTCGACGGCGGCGGCGATCAGGGCGTCGCAGTCGGCCGCTCGGCCCGTGTGAGCGGCGATCGCGTGGGCGTTCGGCCCAAGCGCGCTGGTGACGGCCTGGAGCCCCTCGATCTTGCGCGACGCGCACACGACCTTGGCGCCTGCGTCCACGAGCGACTTGGCGATCGCCTGCCCGATGCCCCGGCTCGCGCCCGTGACGACCGCTACTCTTCCGTCTAGGGAGACACCTGCCGACATATCCCGCCGTCTAGCATAATTTCCGACATCGAAAAGGCGCAATGACGACGATTGGCCGTCCCGCATCGCCCTGAACGAGCGCGTGCCGCGGGCCAATGTGGGGCTATGTCAGATGCTGTAAGCTCCGAGCGCGCGGAAGCGCTCGTAGCGTTGCTCGACGAGCTCGTGGGGGGTGAGCATGCCGAGCTTCGCGAGGCTCGCGGCGATCGCGTCGCCGACGGCCCGCGCCGCGCCCGCCGGGTCCTGATGCGCGCCGCCAGGAGGCTCCGAGACGATCTCGTCCACGACGCCGAGCTGGAGCAGGTCGGGGGCCGTGATGCGGAGGCGCTCCGCCGCGAGCTCGGCTTTCGTGCCGTCTTTCCAGAGGATCGACGCGCAGCCTTCCGGGGTGATCACGCTGTAGGTCCCGTACTCGAGGATATGCACACGGTTGGCCACGCCGAGGGCGAGCGCGCCGCCGGAGCCGCCCTCGCCGATGATCGTCGCGATGACGGGGACGCGGGCGCGCGACATGGCGGCGAGGCACGAGCCGATGGCCTCGCTCTGGCCGCGCTCCTCGGCGCCGATGCCCGGGTAGGCGCCCGGCGTGTCGATGAACGTGAGGAGCGGCAGGCCGAAGCGCGAGGCGAGCTCGTAGAGGCGCTCGGCCTTCCGGTAGCCCTCGGGGTGGGGCATGCCGAAGTTGCGCTTCAGGTTCTCCTTCGCGCCGCGGCCCTTTTGCTGGCCCACGACGACGACGCTCCGCCCGCGGAAGCGCGCGAGGCCGCCGACGATCGCCGCGTCGTTGGCGAAGAGGCGGTCGCCCGCGAGCTCCACGAAATCCTCGAAGAGCTCGGCCACGTAGTCGAGCGTGTACGGGCGGCTCGGGTGGCGCGAGAGCTGGACCTTCTGCCACGGCGTGAGCTCGGAGAAGAGCGCCCGCGCGAGCCGGTTGGCCTTCTGCTCGAGGCGATGGAGCTCGGGGAGGAGCTTGGCGTCGGCGTCGGCGAGCGAGCGCAGCTCTCGGACGCGCGCGACGAGCTCGACGATGGGCTTCTCGAACGGGAGGACGTGGGGTGCCGCCATGGCGGAGCCAAGCCTAGTACCGAGCCCGGGAGCTCCGCACCGACATTCGCCTGATTCGCGCGGAAAGCGGGCTTCGGTCGACGGTCTTCCCCGAGAGCCTCCGGGTCGGCTAAGGTCGCCGGGCGTCTCAGCGCGCGTCGCGCGCGGGCGCGCGAGAGCGACGCGAGCGCGACGGAGAGAGGGGCCCAAGCCATGGCGAACGAAGGCATCGAACAAGGCGTGCGCGAGCTGCTCACGCGGATCGGGAAGCTCTCCCCCGACTTCGCGGCCGACGCGGACATCTTCCGCGACCTCGGGGTGAAGTCGGCGCAGGCGCTCGACCTCTTGCTGTCGCTCGAGGACGAGTTCGGCGTGCAGATCCCTGACGACGCCTTCGGTGACGCGCGCACGCTGTCCAAAATCGTGGCGCTGGTCGAGGGCCTCAAGTGAGCGTCCTCGACCAGCTCGTGCTCGCCGCGAAGCGACGCGAGTCGCCGGCGGCCAAGCTCGCGTACGACGCGTACCAGCGCCTCATGGCGTTCGACATCCCCGACACCGAGGCGTCGCGCATGCTGTTCGGCTCCGCGTACGCGGCCCAGCGCATGTGGGTCGATGGCAAGGAGTGGGCGCTCTCGAAGTTCCTCTACGCGCCCATGCTGCGCGCGCGGTGCGAGAGCGCCGGGGTCGGGCTGAACGTCTCCGCGGTGCCGTACATTCGCGGCCACGCCCGCCTACGTATTGGGAACCATTGCTATTTTTCCGAGTTCGGCGTCGACACCGGGCGCTTCATGGACGACCCCGAGCTCATCATCGGCGACCACTGCCACATCGGCTATCAGGTGCGCTTCATCCTGAACCAGCGGATCACGCTCGGTGAGCACGTGCTCATCGCCGGCGGGTGCAACATCCAGGACTCCGACGGCCACCCCTCCGACCCCGAGGCGCGGATGCGCGGCGAGGGGCTGAAGGCGAGCGACATCGCGCCGGTCACCTTCCACGACTACGCGTGGGTCGGGCGCGGCTCGCACATCCTGAAGGGCGTCACGGTGGGCAGGGGCGCGGTCGTCGCGGCGGGCTCGGTCGTGGCGGTCGACGTGCCCGACGGCGCCGTCGCCATGGGCTCGCCCGCGCGCATCCTGCGCCGCTGAGCGCGCGCGCGTGAGCTCTCCGAAGAAGCCAAGGCTCGCGAGTCGCCCCGTCCCCGTCGCCGCGGTCTGCGCGCCGGACGACCTCGCGGACGGTGCGGCGACCTCGCCCCTCGAGCTCAGCGGGCCGACGTTCGCGGCGATGATCGACCTCGTGAAGGCGCGCCTCGTGCGGCACCTCGGGGGCCTCGAGGCCGCGCCGATGCACCGGAACCGAGGCGCTCGCAAGGCGGCCCGGGCGCTTCGCGAGGGGATGCCGGAGGAGGGCACGTCGTTCGAGCCGCTGCTCGAGCAGCTCTTCTCGCGAGCGCTTCCGCTCGGCCTCAACACGGCCTCCGCCGGCTACCTCGCCTACATCCCCGGCGGCGGCCTGCTGCACGCTGCGATCGCCGATCTCATCACGAGCGCGGTCAACCGCTACGTGGGCGTCTGGATCGCCGCGCCCGGGCTCGTGGAGATTGAGGCGAGCGTCGTGCGGTGGCTCGCCGGCGTCGTCGGGCTGCCCGAGGGCGCGGGCGGAGTGCTCACCACCGGCGGCTCGATGGCGAACCTGCTCGCGATCGTGGCCGCGCGTCGCGACCGCCTGCCGACCGACTTCTCCCGCGGCGTGCTCTACGTCTCGCGGGAGGTACACCACTCGGTCACCAAGGCCGCCATCGTCGCGGGGTTTCCCGCGGAGAACGTCCGCTCCGTGCCCACGTGCGAGCGCCAGCGCATGCGGGTCGACGCCCTCGTGGAGGCCATTGCGCGGGATCGCGCCGAGGGCCTCTCGCCGTTCCTCGTCGTCGGGAGCGCCGGGACCACGAACACGGGCGCGGTCGACCCCCTGGGCGCGCTCGCCGATGTGGCGGAGCGCGAGGCCCTCTGGCTGCATGTCGACGCGGCCTACGGCGGGTTCTTCGCGCTGACCGAGCGCGGCCGGGCGGCGCTCGCGGGCATCGAGCGGGCCCACTCCGTGACGCTCGATCCGCACAAGGGGCTCTTCCTCCCCTACGGCACCGGGTGCGTCGTGGTGCGCGATCCGACGACCTTGCGGCGGGCCTTCTCCAGCCACGCGAGCTACCTGCCGGACATGCAGCGAGACGCCGATCTCATCGATTTCTGCGAGCTGTCGCCGGAGCTCTCCCGCGAGCCCCGCGGGCTGCGTGTGTGGCTGCCGCTGAAGATGCACGGGGCGCGCGCCTTCCGCGCCGCTCTGGACGAGAAGCTCGACCTCGCCCGCTACGCCGCGGAGACCCTCGGCGCGTGGCCCGAGGTCGCCATGGTCGCCCCGCCCACCCTCTCGCTGTTGGCCTTCCGGTTCGCGACGCCTGGGCTCTCTCCCGCCGAGGCCGACGCGCTCTCTCGGCGCGTAATGCGCGGCGTGAACGCGCGGCAGCGGGTGCTCCTCACGGGCACCACCGTCGACGATCGCTTCGTGCTGCGCATGTGCGTGCTGTCGTTTCGAACCCACCGCCCGCGCATCGACGCAGCTCTCGCCGATCTCCGGGCGAGCCTGGACGCGGCGCTCTCCGCGCGCTGACCGCCTCGCGTCCGGCCGCGCGCGGGGCGCCAAGTCGGCGGGTCGCTACTTGGGTATCGCGGGAGGGATCTTGTCGCTCTGCACGCATGACGCGAGGTCGAAGAGCATGAACTCGAGCACTCGCTCCTGCGGCGTGAGCGGCTTGGCCTGGCAGGCCCCGGGGAAGGTCCCGGTGAGGCTCCGGCCGGTGCCGATGTGGAAGCTCGAGTAGTAGACCCGGCCGCACTGGTCCTTCTCGTCGGCGGTCGTCGGCGTGTTGAACGTGTAGGCCTGCGTGTTCGTGCCGCCCGAGTAGAGCCACCGCTGCGCGGGCGGGGCGATGACCCCCACGCGGCTGTAGGTGTCGGTGAGGGAGAGCTGGGGCCCCGAGGTCGCGCCGAGCGCCTGGAGCCACTCGGCGAGGGCCTTGCCCTTGGGGAACGTGGTGTCGATCTGGGCGGGGTTCGAGAACGATCCAGGGTTCGTGTAGTTGCCAGTCTGTGGCCACGTGCCTCGCCCCGACGAGATGATCGGGTAGGAGAGATCGGTCGCGAAAATGCGGCCGCCGACGTTCGCGTACTCGAACAGGTTCTGGACGCTGCTCGCCTCCGAGGGGAACGAGGTGCAGGGGAGGGCGACGAGCTGGTATTTCTTCAGCGTCGCGGCGCTCGACCACAGATCGGCCCCCGACGGGGCGCCCACGACGTTGTTGCCATTCCCGCGGTAGAGGTGGATTCGGCCCGAGCCGCTGGGCGCCGTGAACTCGGTCGCGTCGATGCCAATTTGGTTGAGGATGCACTCGGTAGGGTCGTAGGTCGAGGTGACGATGGCGATGCGGGGGATATCGCCCTCGGAGGCGTTCTTGGGCAATCGCAGATCGCCATCTTTGGCCTTGGTCTCCACGCACTCGGTGACCGCAGGCACGGTCACCTTGCGGCGGAACCGGCCGATCTGCACCACGACTGGGATGTCCTTCCCGGCGGGCATGTCGGTGAGCTCGAAGCGCCCTTGGGTGTCCGTGAGGGCCGTCGCGACGGGGCTGCCCGACACGGACTTCTCGCAGGTCTCACAGGTGACGCCCTCGTCGAAGGGCTTCAGATCGCCGTTTGGCACGAAGACGAGCACGTTGTAGAGGGGGTCGGTGCCGTTCGGAGCGAACACCTTGCCCGTGAGCTTGGTCGTGTTCTGCCCGCCGCACTTCGGCTTGCTGCACTCGAGGCCCACGCAGCCGACCGGGCCGCCGCCCGTGTCGCCGAAGAGCGAGCCGTCGGTGCCCGGCGCTGCGGCGTCGTCGGCGCCGATGGGCACGACGGGCGTGACCCCTCCGTCGTCGAACGTGGCCGGTCGCTCGGAGGCGCCGCACGCGACGAACAGCGCCGACACCGTCGAGAAGGCGAGGCAGGAGAGCGCGACGCGTTTCATGGGATGAGCCTTTCGTGGGTCGCGTGCTTCCGGGGCGCGCTGGGCGCAAGCATACCCCCCGCGGCGCCCTGGTGGATAGCGCGGGCTCCGGCCGAGCGCGGCGCTACGCTTCGTACTGGCGAAGTCGCGTGCTTCGGCGAGGCGCCTGACGCGGCGATAGAGCCCGCCGCGGCGACGACCGGGCGGATGTCGTCCCATGGGTGCGCGGTGTCGGGGAACCCGTGCAGCGTCAGCACGAGCGGCCCCGTGCCTTCCTCGAAGTAGGCGAACCGCAGGCCGTTGGCGTTCACGAAGGAGGGAGTCAGCGTCATGGGTCTCTCGGGCCGCGACGGTGGCGAGGCAGCGGCGGCATGCCCAGCGGCGACAGCCCGGCTGGGCGCGTGTGGACGAGGTCGCGGTCGAGCTCCCCCCGATCGTCGCTGAAGCCCGAGTTGACGCTCGGCGAGGTCGACCAGCTGCCCACGCGCCCCGCGGTGGTGACGCGCACGCGGTACGCCTTCGCCTGCGGGACGCCCGCGCCCTCGAAGAGCGCCACCGCAGGCTCGGGGCCCGCGCGGAGCTTCGCGGTAGCGCCGAGCGGATCGCCGTGGTGGTCGAGTAGCCCGACCTCAACGTCGCCCGCGGTCGCGAGCGACACGGCGATGCGGAGCGACTCCACCGCGCTCGGCGCGGTCGCGCGACCTATGCCCAAGACGCCGGTGCTGCTCGGGCCGAAGCGCGGCGCGGGCGGCTCGCAGGAGGTCGTCCAGGCGGCGGGAGCGTCGGTGAGCGAGCGCTCCGGGGCCGCGTAGCTCGCGCGCCACGGTGCGCGCTTCTCGGCCGCGGGCACCGCCAGCGCCGTCCGATCGCGACGCCGAGGTAAACGTCAATGTCGTTGACGACTTGGCGATCGAGTCCGCGCGCCGAGGCCCGGAGGCTCGTCTGAAGGCCGGTGAGCACACGGGCGAGCGCAGGCTCCAGGGTCTTGCGCTCGGCCGTCTCTAGCGCGCCCTCGGTCGCGCGAAAGACGGCGTGGAGGATGGAGTCGACGGTCACGAAGACCGGGAGCTGCTCCTGAAATACGTCGTGGTAGGCCCGCGCGTAGTCGACGTACGGGAGCCGATCGAGCACGACCATGCCGCCCTTCTGGAGCGCGTCGCGTTCGTCCGGCGTGAGGTCGAGGTGTGCGGAGACGCGGTCGAGGTACTTGGGCGCCACCGCTGCGTGCGCGGGGGACGCGGCTGGCGGCGGGGCCGGAGGAGTGAGCGGAGGCGGGGCCGAAGTGCTCGAGCCGCCCGGCGGCCGATGAGGCGCGCCGCGCATCTCGCCCTCGGCTCGGCGGAGGGTGTCGTTGGCGACGAAGCAGGCGTCGGCGCCTGCGGGCGCCCGCTCGACCCAGTCGCAGAACATGTCGCCGGCGCAGGTCGGCTCCGGCGGGAGCGACAGGGCCTTCTTGGGAACGGTCACTCGTACGACGGGAGTCGCGGCGCAGGTCGTCGCTTCGGGCGGGATCTGCCGCGGGCCGCCCGCCGAGGCGTCTCTTGCGGTCGCGGCGGTCGCGGCGTCCTGTGGCGGAGGAGACGCCGCGGGCGTGACGGGGGCCGTGCTTCGGGTCGGAGGCTCGGCGCAGGCTGCGAGCGCGGTCGCCGCCGCCGCGAGCGCAGCCCCGAACACCTGCTTCCCCCGGCGCCGCGCCCTCATGGCACGAGTCTATCACTCGCCGGTCGAGACGCGGCGTGGGAGCGGTGAAAGGGCGGCGTCCGGGGGCCGCGCGACGACGGGACAGGGGAAGGTGAGTCCGGAGGGCTCGCGCGGAGCTCGGCCGCGGTGAGTGCCCGAGAACGCGGCGCTCATTCGTCGTGGACCACGACCCGCGAGTGCGGCAAGGTCTCGCGCTCGCGCTCGCGTGGCGAGCGCGGCCGCGCCACCCCACGAGGCTCCAGCCATGCACCCACGAAGACCAAGACGCACCGAGCGCCCCCGAGGTGGGCCAAGTGCCTAGCGTCGACGAGGGCCTGAACGCGCGGGGGTTCGCCGGCGTCCGTGGCGATCTCGCTCGCCGCCTCCCGACGTACGGCGGGGACTGGACCGACGGTTTGCACCCGAAGGCCGCGGGCGCGATTGGCTTCCTCTTCTTCGCCTGTTTGGCGCCTGCGATCGCGTTCGGTGGGCTCATGTCGGTGATGACCGGCGGCGAGATCGGCGTCGTCGAGATGATCGTCTCCACGGCGGCGTGCGGCGTGGCGTACGCGGTGGTCGCCGGCCAGCCGCTCACCATCCTCGGGGGCACGGGCCCTCTGCTCGTGTTCACGGCGATTCTCTACGACGCGTGCCGCCGCTTCGGCGTGGCGTTCCTGCCGACCTACGCGTGGATCGGTCTCTGGAGCGGCCTCTTCACCGTGGTCTTGGGCGCTACGGGGATGAGCCGCCTCGTGGCTCGCCTCACGAGGTTCACCGACGAGACCTTCGCGGCCCTCATCTCGGTCATCTTCGTCTACCAAGCCATTGCGAATGTCCTCGGGGCCTTTCCTGGGACGCGCGTCGCGGACGACTCGGCGCTGTTCGGGCTCGTGCTCGCGGCCGGCACGTACATGCTCGCGCGCTCGCTCGCGCAGCTCCGCCACCGGCCGTACCTGCGCCGGGCCCTGCGCGAGCTCATCGCCGACTTCGGCCCCGCGACGGCGGTCCTCGCCATGGTGTTCGCGCGCCGCCTCCTCCCGGCCGTGCGCGTGGAGCCGCTCGCCGTCCCGGCGGCCTTCGGCACGTCGACCGGGCGCGCCTGGCTGGTTCCCTTGGGTGGCGTGCCCCCGTGGGTTCCCGTGGTCGCCATCGTGCCCGCGCTGCTCGTCGCGCTGCTCGTCTTCATGGATCAGAACGTGACGGTCCGCATCATCCAGAGCCCCTCGAACGCTCTCAAGAAGGGCTCGGCGTACCACTGGGATCTCGTCGTCGTAGGGGCGCTCCTCGCGGCGTGCTCGATGCTCGGGCTGCCTTGGCTCGTGGCGGCGACGGTGCGCTCGGTCAACCACGTGCGCGCGCTCAGCTCGACGGAGGGCGCCGCAGAGCGCGCGCGGATCACGGGCGTGCGCGAGAACCGGGTCTCGCCGCTGCTGGTCCACGCCGGGATCGGCGCGTCGTTGCTCGCGACGAAGTACCTCGTGCAGATCCCGATGCCCGTGCTCTACGGGCTCTTCTTCTACATGGGGCTCGCCTCGACCTCAGGAAACCAGTTCTTCGACCGCCTTCGCCTGTGGCTCACCGACCCGGCGCTTTACCCCCCTCACCACTACGTGAGGAGGGTGCCGCCCCGAGTGATCCACGCGTACACCGCCCTCCAAGCGGTGTGCCTCGGCGTGCTCTGGGCGGTCAAGTCGAGCGCAGTCGGTATCCTCTTTCCGCTCGTCATTGCGCTGCTCGTGCCGGTGCGGTCGCTCATGGGTCGCTGGATCTCTGCCGAACACCTCGGGGCGCTCGACGCCGACGAGAGCCCCGACGACGTCGAGGACCACGTCGCCGGGCCGTGAGCGGCATCGCCAACGGCTACGGCGTGTCGCTCGGCTCGCCAACCTCGCGCACGCGCCTGCCGCCGTACGCGTGAGCTTCGACGTCCGCCGAGCGCCGGAGGAGCACCGCGGGGGGCTGGATGCCGTGGGTCCGGAAGGCCTTGGCGACCCGTAGGTGCACGTCGGACTGGAACGGCTTCTCGTACTTGCAGTCGAACACGTACGGCCGCGCCTTCAGGTGCATCGCCACGTAGTCGTGCAAGATCACCTGCTTCGCCTCCAGGGGCACCGGGTTCGGGAGAAATACGTAAGGGCTCGTGAGGCACGCCTCGCGAATCAGCGAGGCCGCGAGCTCCGCGTCTTGATCGATACCAATGTAGAAATCGAAGGGAGTCTGCATTTCCAGGGCGCCCCAGTTGCCGCTCGCGGTCACGTCGGTGAGGATGCGGTTATTGGGTATGGTAATGATGTTGTGATCGAGCGTGTTCATTCGCACGCTGCGAATGCCAATCTTGACGATGTCGCCGTATTGACCGGCGAACTCGACCCGGTCGCCCACTTGGAACGGGCGGTCGAAGATGATCGTGATCCCGGCGATGAGCGCGGCGATGAGGTCGCGCATCGCGAAGCCGACCGCGACGGCCAGCGTGCCTCCGATGACCGTGAGCGTCGTGGAGTCGAGCCTGAAGCTGAGCGAGAGGCAGACCCCGAGCGCGGCGATGTACACGAAGAACCGCGCGACAGACTCGTACTTCTGAATCGTGGGGCGGCGGTTCGCGAAGCGCCGGCCGAGCTGGTCGGCGACGTTGGTCAGGATCCGCAGCGCGACCGCGGCCCCGATGAACACGAAGACCGAGGCGAACAGCCCGCCCCAGCGCACGAAGCCCGCCAGCTTCGCGACGTCCGGCGCCTCCTGCGCCTCCGCGGCGCGAGGCAGGTGCAGCGCGAACGCGGCGGCGGCGGAGGCGAGCCAGACGCGGCCCTTCTTGGGACTCATGGGGCCCTCACGTGACGAGGAGGTGGCGGCGTTGGAGGAAGAGCACGATCGGGCGAAACCACGCCCACGTGATGACGTACCGCTCGTCCTCGGTGGCCACGTAGCCGTGGGCGAGGGCAAAGCGGAGTGCGTCGGCCACGTCGGCGGCGCTCAGCATGGTGGCCTCACCGAGCTTCTGGGGCGTCGCGGGGGCGAGCTGCATGACGGCGCGGAGCACGAAGATCGCAGGATCGGGGAGCGCTTCGAGGTCGGTCGTGTCGGGGGCCTGGAAGAAACGAACGTGCGGCGCGCCCTTCGCGTCGAGGCCGAGCGAGCGACGCCACATGTGCAGCGCCACGCCCGGGTTGCCGGCCGCGTAGTCCCAGAGGAGGCGGTAGTAGTTGCCCTCGCAGCGGGCGAGCGCCCCCTGTTTGTCGATCTCGTCGGCGTTCGGCGGGAGGTCCTCGCGGAGGTGTTCGAACGAGGGATCGATCTCCACCTGCGCCGTGCGGGCCTGGAGCAGCTCGATGATCTGCTCCTCGGGCCAAGGGGAGAGCCTGATGACGCGATCGAACAGCGGGCGAGCGCCCCGTGCGCGCTGGAGGAAGAGCCAGATCACGTCGTCGAGCGCGAGCACCCACGTGGTCTTCCCGCAGTGCCGGCTCGCGAGGTCGAGCAGCGCGTCGAACGGCGCGAGCCCACCCATCACGGGCTGGACGAAGCGCTGAACGTCGTCGAGCAGCAGCGCGCGCCCCCGTTCGGAGGTGTTGAGCGCCGCGGCGAGCTCTTCGAGCGAGCTCCTCGGATCGGCACCGATCGCCTCGGCGAGCGCGGCTGGGAGCGCGCGCATGCCCTCGGGCGGGAGGCGCAATCGAATGGTGTCGGGGAACTCCCCGTGGAGGTGGTGCAGCAGGGCCGTCTTGCCCATGCCGCGCTGCCCGACCACAGCGATGACGCCGCCACACCGGCCGCGAATGCGCTCGAGCAGCTCCTCGATCGCCTCGTGGGTCTCGGTCTTCACCCACACGCGCGACGCGGTGTCGGGGCCGAGCGCGTCGAACGTGTCGTCCGGGATGGGAGCGGTCGCGAGATCGGTGCGCTCGGCGCTGAGCTTGTCGAGCTGGCGACGGAACAGGTAGGCGAGCACGCGGCGGGTCACGCCGTAGCGGCCCACCCAGCTCCGTACCTCGCGGGCCGCGCCGCGCGCGAAGAGATACGCCGCCCCCGCGGAGGCCGCGAAGAGGCTCATCCAGCCCCGCTGGCTCCCGAGCACCCAGCGCTCGAACGGGGACTCGCGACGCGCCCGCGCGATCCGCTCGAAGACCACCGCGCGCCACCACCGCACGAGCACGAGGGCCACGGGCACGGAGGCGAACCAGCACGTCGACAGCACCCAGCGGTGGATCGTGCCCTGCCCCACGAGCTTCGTGCTCAGTGTCAGGATGAGTCCAAACGCCACGACCACCCGCCCCACGAGGCGGAGCGACTTGAGGCGGAGCGCAGGCGTGTCGTTGTCCCGCGCGGCCGCTCGCGTCCCCTCACCCGCGAGCGCGTTCACGAGGTCGACGACGAGCGCGCCGCCGATGAACCACTGGAACGTCACGGCGACGAGCTCGAGCTCGAGGACGTCGGCGGCGCTCTCCGGAAGCATCCACGCCATGAGCAGGGCGAGCGCGAGCCACTCGACCGGCCGGTGGACGCCGAGCGCGAAGGCGAAGGCACGGGTCCCAAGGCTTGGCGAGGTCAGGCGCTCGTGCCGGTCGAGGTCGCGCGCGCGCCCGCGGCCCTTGGTCAGCCACTCGGGGGTGCGCTTGCGAAGCCAGATGAAGGCCAAAATGGCCGCGAGCCACTCGAAGAGGAGAAGGAGTGACCGCCCGAGGGTCTGGCCCGAGGCCTTGCCTCGGATTCCCATCGACGAGACCCAGCGACCCGCTGCGTGGCGGTGGTAGCGCGCGATGAGGGCGAGCTGCCGCAGCTCGGAGGTCACGTGGTCCACCCCCGCCTCGCCAAAGCCCGTCACGGCGTCGCGCTTGGCGGGGGAGAGGTGCGGCAGGAGGGCTAGCCGCTCGACGTTGAGCGCGCCGATCTCGCCGAAGAGCTGCGTCGCCCTCTCCTCGCGGAGCGTTTGCCGCTCGGCATCGAGGCGGGAGGCGTGGGCGACCGCGCGGGCGCGCGCGTCGCGCGCGGGCCCGGCGTCGGCCGTGGGCGGCAGGTTTACGAGCGCCGTGGGGCCTGGTGCGGGCGCTCGCTCCGCTTTCCGGCCGAGGTCATCCAGTGCCTCCGCGAGCTCGAGCTCCGAGGTCGCCAGCGTTCTGCGGAGCGCGTCGTAGCCGGCGTCGACGGCGGGCGGTTCCCCCTTCTCTCGCAGCTCGCGCACCTTTCGCTGCGTGCCGAGGGTCGCCTCGAGCCGCGCGGCGAGCTCGTCGCGGCGCTTCGCGAGGCTCTGCTCGACCTCGCGTTGGGCTCTCTCCACGTCGAGCATCTGCGTGAGCTCTTCCGACACGAGCCGATCGGCCTCGGACCGCGCCTGCTGCGCCGCGAGCACGGCCCGCGCGCGCTCCGCTGCGGCCCGCTGCTCCAACAGCTCCGACTCCGACGGCTGGGGTGCGGCCTCGGCCTGCCGCTTCGCGTGCAGCGTGAGGAGCTCGACTCGCCGCGCCGGCGGGAGTGAGTAGAACGAGAGGCGCGCGCGGTCGAGCTCGAGCCGCGCGTCCCAGCGCTGGCTCGAGGCGCTCTCCGCGTCCGTCGTCCCGCCCGCGTCGAACGGGCGGCCGCGGTTCTTCGCGGCGCGCCTCGCCGAGGGGGTGGGCGCTGGAGCGTCGACCTCGTGGAGGAGCGCGGTGAGCCGCCGCGCCTCGAGCTCCACGGCCGCCGCATCGTCGAGGGGCACGTCGAAGAGGGCCTTGGGATCGATCTCGGCTCCCAAGGACTCCCTTGTAAATTGATGAATATACTTGGTATTATTCCTGTAGGCGGCTTCGGGCGCGGGGGCCTCGGCCGCGTCGACGCCCCCGCCCCCGTCCGCGGCGGCGGCGTCGACCGCCCCGGCGCCGCGCGCGGCCGTGAGGACCGCGACGAGCAACGCCGCGAGGACCCAGAGGGCGCCGCGAGGGCCGCGAGCGGCCTGCGGAGCGACATTCATGCCGTGCTCCCGTCGGTCGCGTGGCCTAGGCACGCCGCTCGCCTGCGGCTCGCTTGTCTGTTCACCGGCCGGAATCTAGCGGACCGCACCAAGCTCCGCAAAAAGCGCGCCCTCCCGTCCCGGCTCGCTCAGCGGCTCGCGAGCTCTTCGCTCGCCACGGCCGCGCCTTCGACCGCCTCCGCGCGCGCGTGCCTGCGACGCGCGCCCCAGAGGACGGCCGCCGCGAGCGCAGGCGCAGAGACGGCGACGAGCGCCGCCCCCGCGTCGCCCAGCGTTCGAGCACGCGGAGCGTTCCAGAGCAGCGCCTGCGCCGCCGTCACTGCCGCGTCCAACGTGACGGTGATGGCGAGGCCCGTGGCCAGCGCGCGCCGCCATCGCGCGAGCAGCGCGACGAGGCACAAGGTAAGCGTCAGGTCGAAGGTCGTCCATGCGTGCCGCACGCACGGCGAGGGGAACCACCGATCCGGCGCGGCGAGGGCCAGCGCCGCCGTCCACGGGACGAGCGTGGCCGTCAGCGCGCGGAGCACAACGCCCGGCCCGCGAAGGAGCGTGGCAAGCCCGAAGCGCACGAAACCCCCGCCCGCGAAGGCCTGGAGCGCGTGGTAGATGGCCACCACCGCAGGCCCACCCCGCGGGTACGAGACGAACACGGGCTCCCAGCGCGCCGGGCGGAGCTTGGCCTTGAACGCGTAGAGCCCCGCGAAGTCGTAGAGCGGCTGGCCGCACCGCCGCGCGAGCGCGAGCCACCCCGGGAGCTCGCCCGCGAGCGGCGCGAGGCCGAAGGTCGCGTAGGCCACGCCGTCGGTGGCGAGGTCGCGCATCGCGCCGTCGAAGAGCAGCTCCGCGGTCCCGTTCGGCGCGCGCGGATCGCGGAGCAGGTTCTCGAAGAGCCAGCCGTCCCGCGCAGGGATGGGCGACAGGCCCAGGAACCCCACGAGCAGATCGCCGCGCCAGGCCGCGTAATACCGCCGCTCGCTTGCGAACGTAAACGGCGCGACCTGCACCACGAAGCCCATCGGCGCCATCGGTCGCGTGCTCAACCACCGCGCGATGAGCGAGTGCACCGCCCCGCGGCGCCTCCCCGCCTGCTCGACCTCTGCGGTCGCGAGCCGCTCGACCCGCACCCCCTTCGCCCGCGCGCGGCGGAGCTGCTCCTTCAAGCTGCGGACGCGCGACACAGTGGCGCCCCAGTCTGCGGGCGCCCACACCGGCTGCTCGCCCACCCGCAACGAGCTGAGCTCCGCGGAGCTCGCGGAGGGCTCCTCGGTGGCGAACAGCACCGCCTCGCGCCCCGCGCCCCGCGCGCGCTCCGAGAACGCGCGCCCCGCCGCCGCACACAGCTCCGGCGGCCCCACGGGAGAGCCCGCCGCCACCCACGCGCCGCCCGTGTCGACGTAGGGCACGCAGAGGTCGTCCCCGAGCCAGAGATACCGGAAGCCCGCGCCCAGCGCGACGAACGAGGTGGCCTCGCGGCCGTAGCGCTCGAGGAGCGCGAGGAACGCGCGGCGGTCCGGATCCGCCTCGAGCCCCGCGCCTGCGGCCGCGGCCCGCGTGGGGCTCCGAGGATCAGGAACGTGGGGTCGCGAGGGCGGATTCATGGGGGTCGAGACCCGCGCGCGCGCGTGGCCAGGAGCCACCGTAGCCCGGATAATTCATCAGGGTTCCGCGCGAGCCAGCCGATCCTCTTGCTGCAACGCTCGTACCTCGCGCTTCGTGCCTGCGGAGTACACTGCGGGGCTCGGTTCGAGGCGCGAAGAGGCGCGAATGGAGTAGATTGCGCCCGTGCCCACCGCCGTTTTTCCCGTGCAGATCTATTACGAAGACACGGACCACTCGGGCGTCGTCTACCACGCCAACTACTTGAAGTACTTCGAGCGCGCCCGCGAGCACCTGCTCGGGGTGCCGGAGCTCGTGAAGCTCTACGAAGCCGGCCTCGGGTTCGTCGTTTACCGCTGCGAGCTCACGTTCAAGCAGGGCGCCGTGTTCGGCGATTCGCTCGAGGTGCGGTCGGTCGCTGCCCTCTCGAGCGAGTTTCGCATGGTCTTCAAGCAAGACGTCTTCCGGGGCGAGACGCTGCTGGTGCGTGGAGTGGTCGAGATGGTCTGTCTCGACGGGAACAAGGAGATCGTCCCCGTGCCGCAGGAAGTGCTCGCGTGCGTGTAGCGCCGATGGGTCGCCGTCGGCGAGCGTTCGCTCGCGGCCCGAGCTCGCGCCTCAGCGGCCCATGCGCTCGGAACGGGACCGCAGCGTCACCGGCGGCAAGTTCACGCCCTCGGCCGCGAGCGCGATGTCCGGGTTGGTGAATCCCGCCTTGGCGAGCTGCTGCACGTACTTGAACCCCACGTTGCGGTCGCGCACAGCGCCGTAAGCGCGGGCGATGAGCAGGCGGAGGGGCACAGGTGTGTCCGCGCCGAGCGCGCCCGGATCGGGGAGATCCCGAGCGCCCGCGCCAGGGCCGGCGCTGCGGGCCACGGCGAGGGCGAACGGAGTGAATTCACCGAACCCGGCGGTTCCCACGAAGTCGACGGCGCGGGCGCGCTCTCTCCGAGCGACGAGGACGAACAGGCGCTCGACGCGAGCGCGCCAAAACGCCTCCGGCGTTCGCGCGGGGTCCCCGCGCAGCGCGAGCTCGCTGGCGTTGGCCGCCGAGACGAGATCGCCCTCGTAGCGGGCGAGCCGCGCGGCTCGCGCGGCGTGTTCGGGCTGCTCGCGCGGCTGGAGTTGCGGGGAAATCGCCGCGGCGGTGAGCAGGTCGCCCGCGTCGAGCGCCGCGTCGAGCGCGAACACTCGCGCCCAGGGATCCGGGGAGCTCGCGAGCGCGACGAGCTCCTCCGACTTGAAGAGAGTCGTCCCGAGGAGAATCGCGCGCGCGTTGAGGATGGCCGGGCGCAGCAGCGGGCTCACGACGCCCTTCGTGGCAGCCGCGGTCGGCTTGGGGGGCCTCAGCGCGTCGAGGTGCTTCGCGAGGTCCGCCGAGGACGCTCGCTCGTAAGCGCTCACCGCGGCCACCAGCGCCGCGAGCGGATCGTTGCCCTCGAGAGCGCCGACCGCGGCCTCCGCCTGGGCGAGCCGCGCGCCTGCCAGCGCGGCGCGCGCCGCGAGCCGCCTCGCGCGAGGGTGCGCGGGGCTTGCCGCGGTGACACGTGTCGCGACCCCCGCCGCGAAGATCGCGCTCCACGACACGCGGACGTCCAGCGGCAGCTCGCCCAACCAGCAGGTCTCGTCCGGCCCCTCGGCCAGCGCGACGGCGGCGTCCAGCGCGGGGCGCGCGGCCTCGGCGGTCTCGTGGCGCTTCAGCGCCTCGAGCGCGCGAAGCGCGTGCGGGATGAAGCGCAGAGAGCGCGGCAGCTCGGTGGCGCCGGTCAGGACCTGCGCCACCTCGGGCGGCGCCGCGCCGGTCCGCGCGCCGGTCGCCCAGGCGAGCGCCACGAGCGCGCCTCCCTCGGGTGTGTCGGGGTGGGCGACTTGGTAGCTCCGCGTGAGCGTCGCCGCAGCGTCTGGGGGGCCCGCGATCGCCACGTGGCGCGCGAGCGCGAGCTCCGCGACGGGGCTCGCGGGCGCGAGGCGGGTCGCGGCGACGAGGCGGCGCGCTGCGTCGGGCGCTCCGGCGCGGGCGAGCGTGAGCCCGGCCACGAGCTGGTAGTCCGACTCGCGCGCCGCGCGGTCGTCCCAGATCGACAAGAGCTCCACACCGCGCAGCAGGTCGCCGTCGAAGAGGGCTTGGGCCACGAGCGCGTAGGCGAGCTCGCTCTCGGGCACGCCGACTCTCCGCGCGTGCGCGATTGGCTCGACCAGCCCGCCGAGCTCGCTCCCGCGGGTGAGCCCGGCGATGACTCGGGCGCGCACCCACGCGCGCGCCGCGTGGCCGGACCCCGGATCGAGCGCGAACGCCCCCGCGAGGGCGCCGTGCTCGTCGACCGCGCTCGGTCTGGCCGCGAGGTCGGCGTCGACGCTCGCCAACAGCGCCTCGGCCGCCGCGCGCCGCTTGGTGTCTCGATCGCGGTCGTAGAAGAACGCTCCCGCGGCGCCGGCGAGGCCGAGGAGGAGCACCGCGCCGACGACCAGCGCGCGCCGCTTCTGCGGAGGCGAGGCCTCGGGACGCGTCCACACCGGCGTGTCGCTTGCACCCTCGAACACCCCCGCGCGCGCCAGCTCCTCGAGGACCGAGGCGGCCGGCGGGATCGTGGTGGGCGCCGGCTGCCCGAGATCGGGCGGAGGGGGCGCGGAGCGAGCGTGGGGAGGAGGTGCGGCGGCGTGCGTGGAGGAGGGGGCCTCAGCGGGAAGCGACTCGATGATCGGCACCGCGGGCGGCGCCGAGGCGCTTGTCGGAGGGGGAGGCGCGGAGCGAGCCGGCGGAGGTGGCGCGGAGCGCACGGGCGGAGGCGGCGCGGAGCGCGCGGGCGGAGGTGGCGCGGAGCGCACGGGCGGAGGCGGCGCGGAGCGCGCGGGCGGAGGTGGCGCGGAGCGAGCCGGCGCGGCGCTCTCGGCGCGGCGAGCGTGGAGGGCCTCGAGCGCGGGGCGGATCGCGTCGCGCGCGCTGCGGACCTGGGTGTCGAGATCGTCGTCGTCCCGTGGTCGCGCGCGCCGCCCCTCGTCGCGCACGCTGCGGACGTTCGTGTCGAGGTCGTCGTCGTCGTCGAGCGCTCGTGGGGTGAGCGACGCCTGCGCCAGCGGGTGCGCCGTGGACACGTGGTCGGCCACCGCCCTCGCACCTTCTCGTACCTGCAGCGGCAGGCAGAGGCGCGCGCGGTCGAGCCACACGCGGATCTCTTGGTCAGCGTCCACGCGCGCCGCGCGCTCGAGGGTCTTCTCTGCGCGCTCGGCGTCGCCGCGTCGCAGCTGCACCTCGCCTAGCAAGCGGAGCAGGATGCCGCTCCTCGGCGCGAGCTTCGTGCCCAACCCGAGGAGCTGCTGCGCTTCGGGCAGCAGCCCGTTCGCGAGGCACATGCGCGCCGTGGCCATGAGCACTCCCACGTCGCTCGTCAGGTGGCGCTCGACGTGCGCCGCCACCTCCGCGGCTGCGCCGGGATCACGCCCCCGGCGGAGGGAGTCGGCCACCGCGAGGGTGTTCGCGGCGTCGCGGCGGGCCCTCCAGCGGGCGATGAGCTCCTCTGGGGAATGCGCCATCTCTCGGCGCGGAATCCTATTGGATTTCTGGCGTTGGCGACAGATGTCACCACACGTGCGCCCTCGATCCGGCCTCGCGTGACGCCGGGCTTCGCGGGTCGGCCTCACGCCCGACAGCCGAGGAGCGGAGAAAGCCGTCGCGGGTGCTTGAGGTGCGCGCCGACTCCGGCGAGACTCCACGCGGACGCGACGTCCGCGGCGGCGCCTACGGCGTTCGCGAGGGAAGGAAAGGCAGACATGTCCGAGTCGAGCGTGACGTTCGAGCACCAGGCGGGCTTCGAGGCGGGGGAGGTCTCGGGCAACGTGCGCCTCGGGAAGCTCGAGGCGATGTACGAGGAGCTCTTCGCCGAGGTCATCGAAGACGGCGTCATCACCGCCGACGAGCGCAAGCAGCTCGACAAGATGGCCGACAGCCTCGGGCTCGACCGCATGCGGCTCCGGCGGCTCGAGCAGGCGCTGCAGGCGGCGTACGAGTCGCGCAATCGCATCGTCATCAAAGACCTCTCCTTCGACGACGTCGACTCGGCGCCCCCCGCGAGCATCCAACCGCTCGCCCCGGCCACCGACGCTCGCACCCAGGCGCTCGAGCGGCGCATCAAGGTGCTCGAGGCGCGCATCAAGGACCTCGAGGTCGAGCTCGAGGACGCGCGCGCACACATCTCGGTCGAGGTCGACCTCTCCGACGTGACGCCCGAGCGCGCCGCTATTCCCGACGAGGATCCGGCCGATCTCGCGCGTCGCGTTCGGCACGATCCGCGCGACGACATGAGCCTGCGCGCCCTCTACCGGCTCTACGACCGGCGCGGCGAGACCGACGCGCGGTACGCGGTGGCTCAAGTGCTCGCGTACATCGGCGCCGCCAGCCCGGAGGAGAAGGCCTTCGCCGAGCAGCACCGCACGGTGGGTCTCATCCGTCCCAAGGCCGCCCTCACACGCGAGGCGTGGACCCGCCTCCTCTTTCACCCGGAGGAGGAGCCCCTCGTCGGCGAGATCTTCTCCGTGGTCGTCTCCGCGGTGCTCGTCGGTCGCATCTCGGCCCTCCGCCGCGACAAGCAGCTCGTGAAGCTCGACCCCGAGAAAAAGCAGGATCCGGCGGCCTCGACTGTGCAGGCCGTGCGCTGCTTCCACTGGGCCGCCGCGATCCTGGGCATGCGCGCGCCGGGGCTCTACCTCGCGCCCGAGTGGACCGGCGGCGCCGAGATGGTGCCCGGCATCCCGCCGGCGTCGCGGCTCGGCAAGGCGGCGCTCTCCGGGCGCTCCGCCGGCGAGCTCGCGTTCCTCGCCGGACGCCACCTGGCGCACTACCGCGAGGAGCACTTCATGACCATGCTCGTGCCCGACGCGCGTGGCCTCGAGGAGATCTTCCTCGCCGCGCTCTCCATCGGGAACCCGGGCCTGCCGCTCGCCGCCAACGTGAAGGAGCTCGTCGTCCCCATCGCGAAGGCCATAGAGCCTATCCTCGAGGCGCCCCAGGTCGACACCCTGCGCGGCCAGTTCCTCCGCTTCGTCGAAGAGGGCGGGCGCGCGAACCTGGCCCGCTGGGCCACGGCGGTGGACCGCACCTGCGCGCGCGCCGGCCTCCTGCTCGCCGGGGACCTCGGCGCTGCGGAGAGCGTGCTCTCCCTGGAGACGCGCGATCGCGGACAGCTCGACGAGCAGATGAACGACCTCATGAGCTTCATGCTCTCCGAGCGCGCCGGGAAGCTCCGCAAGCAGCTCGGCATCGCCCTCGGCTGAGCCCGCCGCGAGACGTACCGCCGCTCGTTCGCTGGGGCGCGCGGCGCTCTCCAAAGACGCGGCGCGAGCGCGCCACGGCTCCAACGGCCGCCAGAAGGAGACTTCCTCGGGGTTGCGTCGCGTCCGGCGTCGCGTAGTCTCGTCCGCATGGGGTTTCGGACTCGACTGTGGGTGCTCGCGCCTCTCCCGTTGGCGATCGCCGCCGCGTGTTCGCCAGCGTCGACCGGCACGGACGCCGACGCTGGACCCGTGGCGCCCACCGCCACCACACCGCCGCCGCCCCCGCTGCCCGACGCGTCGGCGCTGGACAGCTCGCGTCCGGACGCCACCTCGGCCGACGGAAGCCCCAGCGACGCGGGCGCCGACGTCGACCCCAGCGACGCGGGCGCCGACGTCGACCCCAGCGACGCGGGCGCCGACGTCGACCCCAGCGACGCGGGCGCCGACGTCGACCCGGGCGACGCCGGCGCAGATGGCGCAGACAGCGCGTCCGGACCTCCCCCCGCGGAGGTCGTGGCCGATATCCCGGGTCTCACCGAGATCGACCTCAACGCCACGCACCTCCTCTACCGCACGGGCACCACCGCCCTCCGATCGTGCGAGCTCCCCGCGTGCGCCAACGATCGCTCTATTGTGACGCTCACTGCGGCGTACAACCAGCTCGCCGCGAGCGACTCGAGCTTCTTCTTCTTCCGCGTGAGCGCGCCCAACCAGCACACGCTGCACTCCACCAACCCCGACGGCACCGGGCTCACCAACCACCCGGTGGTTTGGACGGGGAGCATCGAGCCGACGGGCCTGGTCGGGCTCCTCAGCCACGAGCTGGCCTTCTATCGCCTCCGCCCCCCGCTCGGCGGCACGGTGCAGACCCAGACGCGCCGCGTGAGCTCGGCTTCGTCCCGCGTGCCGCGGACCGCGCAGATAGCGCTCGAGCACGAGAACTTCGGTTCGACGATCTCGGGCGGCCCGACGCCCACGGTCACGGGCGCGACTCTCCCCGCGCTCACCGGCACGACCAACGTGGTCGGCACGAGCCCTCGGGGGGCGAGCGTCGTCTACCCCATGGCCGTCGTGCGGCAGGGGTCGGAGATCCGGGCGTGCCCGACCGCGACGGACTGCGCCGCGTGGATCGACCTGGGGCCCATTGGCCCCGTATTCAACCTCGACGGGACGCACCTTTACCTCGGCGGCTCCGGGGGCCTCTCGCGCTGCGCGCTCGCGGAGATCGCGACGGCCCGGACGTGCACGCCAGTCAAGATCGCTTCGGAGCCCGTCGATCCGCAGCTCTACTTGACGGCGACGCACGCCTATTTCAAGAGCGGCACCAAGTTCCTCCGCGTTGCCAAGTGAGGTGTTCGTCCCGCCGGCCGCGCGCTGCACCGCGCGCCGGCCCGCGGGCTTCGCGTCCGTGAACCGCGCCACACACTGGCGACGGTAGCTCGCGGTGCGCGCCGTCGCGCGTGCCGCGCGCAGGCGCTCGTCGCGGTCCGTTGAAGGAGTTGCTCATGGTCGCTGGGTGGGGGTGCGCTCCGCTCCTCCGCGCTGTGCGGTGGCGCGGCACCGAGCTGCGCGTGACTTTGGGCACACGCCTCGACTCACGCTGAGGCTGCCCGGCCATCCGGCGCCGTCTCAGCGGCGCGCGAGCGGCGCCACCGCAGAGGAGGGGAGATATCCCTCCACGTCGCCGCGGCGAAAGCGCACGAAGCCGCCCTCCGACTCGAAGAGTCGCACGCGGCCTCCCTCCGGGAGCGTCGGCGCGCCGGTGCGCACGATGCGTCGCGCGTCGAAGGGCCTCACGCCCGACGCGACGACGATGCCCTCTCGGAGCTCGCGACGCTCGGCCCGCGCGGCCAGGCCGAGGCCTGTCGCGAGGAGACAGGCGGGCAGCGCCGCGAGGCCCAGCACCACGCCGAGCTGTCGGCCCTCGACGCCGCGCGCGATCGCCCGCCGGCGGACGAAGAGCGCGAACGTGAACGCCAGGGAAAAGCCGAGCGCGGCGAAGTACCAGCCCGACTCGGGGAGGAGGTGCGCGACGTTCCTACCAAGCGAAAGGCCCTCTTCGACGTCGGCATCCTCGCCGGCGCGCGAGCGGCGCTTGGCGACCTCGCTGCGCAGCGAGCTCACGGCGAGCGTGGCGTCAGCCCGCGTACGGTCGCTCGTGGTGAGCTCGCGCGCTTCGACGAAGCCGTGGATCGCGCGGCCCAGATCGCCGTCGGTCCCCGCGCCGCCTCGCACACGCTGGGCGTACGCGAGCCCGCGGTCGAACGAGAGCGCGGCGTCGACGTGGCCGAGGTCGGCCAGCGACTCGAGCTCCGCGATCGCCTCGGAGGCCTTGTCGGCAGCGAGCGCGGCCTCCGCACGCTTGAGCCCGTCGGCAGGCTCGTCGGCTCGGGCCGAGGCGCTGAGCCAAACGGCGGCCGCTGCCAAGGCCCAGGTGAGGCGTCGGGGCGAGCGGCTCATGCGGTCTCCTCTGCGGCCGGGCCGGGCCGCGCCGCGGCCTCGCGCCCCCGGCGGACGAGATCGAGCGCGCACGCGACCTCCTCGCGCGCCTCTTCCTCGGTCGCCGGTGTGGGCGAGTACCTTCGGGCCTCGGCGGACGCGAACGCGTCCAGCCACGCGTCGATGGTCGCCTCGGGCAGATCCGCGTCGGTCATGTCGGCCCGCTTCTCGGAAGCCGAGCGCCCCCGGAGCGGCACACCCAGCTTCACGGCCGCGCCCTGCTCGAGCACGCTCAGGGCAGCTCGCAGCGCCGCGTCCCAGTCTCGCGAGGCGAGCGCGCGCTGCGCTTCGGCCACTCGTCGGTCGAGCTCGGCGGCCGGCGAGGTGGCCCGCCCCTGCCGCGCGGCGCGCACGCGCGAGGTGAGTCGTTGCCCCCCGATCGCCGCGCCGAACGCGAGCGGCGCGGCGAGCACGAGCCACCACGCCTCGGCGCGATCGCCGAGCGGCGGGGTGGCGGAGCGCGCGACGCCCTCGAGCGAGCCCCGGGGCCCCGGGAGGTTCGGCAGCAAGTTCTCTTTCGCGTCGTCGACCGGCGCGACCTTCCCGTCGGGCGTGACCGTGATGTCCCCGAGCGCCACGCGGGCCGTCGCGTAGCGTCGCTGCTCGGGCCAGTAGTGGGGAAACGTGACCTCGCCGAGCGGCACCACGCCGGCCTCGCGGAGCCGCAGGATGTACTTGAAGGTTCGGCTGCCCCCGAAGCGCTGCTCGGCGTCCGCTCCGAGCATCTCGCTCACCTCGGGGTCGAGCCACTCGCCGCCCTTGATGGTGGGGAGCGCGAGCTTGTTGGGGAAATTTCCCCGCCCGACGAGCGTCAGCGTCACGGCGACCGCGCCGCCGCGGGGCACCTCGCGCGGCGCCACCTCTGCGCGGAGGGTGAACTCGCCGACGTCGCCGGCCGCGGTGCCCGGTGGCCGGCCGGCGGAGGGCGGCTCCACGACCGTGATGTCGAGCGGCTCGCTCTCACGGATCGACTCCGGGCGACCCCGGAGGCCCTCGTTGCGGAACACGCGGAGGCTCATGGTGCCCACCGGCAGCACGCCAGGCTTCAGAGGAAAGAGCGCCGCGCGCCGGACCAGCTTCACCTCGTAGATTTGCTCACCCACGCGCGCGAGCCCCACGTGCTTGGCGTCGTTCTCGCTCTCGAGGAGCGTGCGCTTCTGGAACGCCGCCGCGGGCGCCTCGTGGACGTCGCCGATCTGCGGCTCTCGCCCCGTCGCTTCGATGTAGAGGTAGACCGCGAACGTGACCTGCTCGCCCACGAAGGCGCGGGTCTTGTCGACGGTGGCGTGGAGGAAGGCGACGGGGCCGCGCGACCTCGGGAGCGCGAGCTTGGGATCGAGCGTCGGCTCCGGTTCACGCGGCGTGAGCGGCTCGAGCAGCCCGCCGCCGGGCCCGAAGAACTGCGCGAAGGGGTCTTGGTTTTGCTGCGAGCGCCGCGGGCCTTGTCCGCGTGGGACGACCTTCACCTCGACGCGCTCGGAGCGGCGGACCCGGCCGCCGAACGTCGCCGTCGCGGGCCCGAGCGAGTACACACCCACTCGCTCGGCCAGGAGGGTGAAGCTCGCCGACACGCCGCTTCGCTCGTTGCGCACTCCGTTGACGATCGACACCATGCGGGTGGGCATCACGCTGCGTCCGGCGACCCGGAATCCGGGCGTGGGGCCCGGCTCGACGGCCGTGACCTCGCCCGACGTGCCTGCACCCTCGAGACGCATCGTGACGGTCTGCCCCACCTCGACGACGTGCGCGTCGAGCGCGACGTGGAGCTCGTCGGCCCACGCGGGGCGCGCGCCGCCCACGAGGGCGGCGAGCAACGTCGCGAGCGCCAAGAGGGCGCGCAGCCAGCGGGCGCCGACGCGGATCACTTGTCCTCGGAGCCTCTCACCTTCACGCCGCCCCGCTTCTGCCTGCGCGCCGCCTCTCGCTGAACGGTCGGGGCGTTCTCGAGCTGATCGAGGAGGCGCTCGTCTTGGCTCCGCTCGGACGGCGGTGGCGGCGGCGGCGCGGCGGCGTCCTCGTTCTTCTGGGGAGGAGGGGCCGCGTCCTCGCCGCCGGAGTCTTTGCCCGAGTCCTTGCCCGAGTCCCGGTCGCCGTTCGAGCCGTCCTTGCCGGAGTCCTGCCCGCCGCTGTCCTGGTTGCCGGAGTCACCCCCGCCGTCTTGGCCGCCCGAGTCACCCCCGCCGTCTTGCCCACCGTCTTGACCGCCGTCTTGGCCGGCGTCCTTCTTGTCCTCGATCCGCTGGAGGGCCACGGCCCGGTTCCAGGCCGCGTCGAGCCCCAGGGGATCGCCGAGGCGCGGGCCGCCTTGCGCGTCGACGCCCCCCTCGGGCATGCCCGGGGCGAGCACCAACGCCTTGTCGTACGCCGCGACCGCTTCCTTGTACTTTGCATCCAAAAAGAGGAGGTTGCCCTCGAGGTACCGCGCCCGCGCGCGCAGCTCGACGGGCTGCGCGGGGTCCTCGGCGACCGCGCGCACGATCCGCAGCGCGCACTCGATGTGGCTCGCGCGGAGGCCGTCCGCGGAGGGCGCTCCGGGCATCGTCGGGGCGGCGGGGCGGCCCGTCTTCGCCTCCTCGTCACCGAAGCGGGCGCCGAAAGACTCTCCGATGCGGAACAGCGCGATGCCGAGGTCGAGCGCGCCGTTCGGCTTTTCGTGGAGCGATTTTGGCGTGCCGATCGCGCTCTCCGAGCACGCCCCCGTCGAGAGGTACCCCTGCAAGAGCTCGGCGGCGGTGGCGACGCCAGCCTCGCCCGCGTCGAGCTCGGCGAGCGCGCGGTTCACGACCGGCGACTCGCGCTCGAACGGCCGCTGCGGATCCCAGCCGCACGCAGCGAGCGCGCCGCACGCGACCGCCGCGACGAGAAAGCCCCACCGGAATGGCGTGGTTGGCTCGCTCACGCGGCACCTCCGCGGGACGTGCCCGCCGCGCCGTCCGCGTCTGCGCGCGCGAGCGCCCTCCGCCGGCGCCCTCGCGGACGCTTCGCGAGGGCCGCCACGGGGAGCGGCACGCGCGGCGGGGTCTTGGGGGCGTCTGGGAGCAGGCCCTCGGCCACGAGGAGCACCAGCGCGAGGCCGAGCGGCCACGCGTACTCCTCGGCGAACACGGTCTCGACGCGCTCGGAGAGCTCCTGGGTCATGAGGCGCTTCAGGTCGCGCGTCACGTCGTCGATGCCGGTCTCGCCCTTGGTTCCGGTCACGAGCTTGCCGTGGGTGATCTCGGCGATCTTCGCGAGCTCGGCCTCGGCCTCGGTCGAGAGCTGGGTCATGAGCGGCTTGCCGTTCTCGTCTTGCCGTATTCCGAGGACGCGCCCGTCGGCGCCGACGTTAGGGATGGGCTCGGGCGCGCGCGTGCCGATCTGCACCACGTCGACGCGGGTGCCCTCCGCGGCCAACTCGTTCGCGACCTTGGTGGGATCGCCCTCCGTGTCCTCGCCGTCGGTCACGAGCACGATGATGCGCACGTGCTCCTTCGACTTGGGATCGCGCTCCAATAGCTCGCGAGCGCGCTCGAGGGCGCGGCTCGTGGCCGTGCCGCCCACGGGCATGTCGTTGGGCTCGAGGCCACGGAAGAACTGCGCGATCGCGGCCCCGTCGCTCGTCATGGGGAAGCTCATGGGCTCGCCCGCGAACGCGATCGCGCCGAACCGCGCGCCCCGGAGCTCTCGGATGAGCCGCGCGACCTCCGCCTTGGCGCGCGAGATGCGGCTCGGCACGACGTCGCGGGCGTACATGCTCTTCGAGTAGTCGAGCACGATCACGACGTCGAGGTTGGTCGCGGGCACGTGCTTGACCCCGCGGCCGAACTGCGGCCGGGCGAGCGCGAAGAACGCCGCGGCGAGGGCGAGCACGAGCAGGAGCCCCTTCACTGAGCGCCGCGTGTCGGCGTCGAACGAGCGCAACCGCTCGACGAGCTTGGCCTCGCCGAAGCGCGCCGTGTCTCTGCGGCGGCGCAGCGCCGCGACGACGAGCAGGCTCGCGAAGCCGCCCACCACGAGGGCGCCGACGAGCGCGTACAGCACCCCGGGAAAGGCGAGGAAATCATAAGCGAATTTCACGTTGGCCCTCCTCTCACGGGAACCTCCGCACGAGCCACGCGCGGGCGAGGGCCTCGAGCACGAGGAGCATCACGGCCGGCAAGAGGAGCAGCGGGAAGAGGTCTTCCATCGTGGCCGACTGCGACTCGAAGCGGGTCTTCTCGAGGGTGTCGAGGATGGTGTGCATGCTCACCGACAGGCTCTTCTTGTCGGTCGCCACGTACGACTCGCCGCCGGTGTCGTGCGCGATCTTGCGGAGCAGCTCCGGGTTCACCGGGAAGTGCGTGCGGATGAAGTGCGGCTGGCCGAAGAGGTCGACGCCGTCTTGCACGTCGACCTCGTCGCCGTCGCCGATCTGCACCGTGTAGACCTTCACGCCCTGGGTCTGCGCGAGGTGGGCGGCGTACTCGGGCGCGACGGTGCCGGCGTTCGAGTCGCCGTCGGTGAGCAGGATGATGGCCTTGGAGCGCGCGGTGCTCCTCCGCAGCCGCGCGACGGCGGTGCCGACGGCGTCGCCGATCGCCGTGCCGTTGCCGTCGATGAGCTCGAGCTCCATCTTCGAGACCAGGCCGGAGAGCAGCGACTTGTCGAGCGTGGGCGGCGACAAGATGAACGCGCTCCGCCCAAAGACCACCACGCCGATGCGATCGGTCTTTCGTCGCGAGACGAACTCGAGGATGACGTCCTTCGCCGTCTCGAGGCGGGTGAGCCGCTTCGACGGGCCGCGATCGGTCGGCGTGTCCGGCGTGTTGGGCGGGCTCGCGCCCTCGCCCTGGTCCATGAGCGCCCTCATGGAGCCCGAGAGGTCGAGCACGAGCACGATGTCGATGCCCGACTCCTGCGCGTTCTCGCCGCGGAGCACGTTCTCGGGGCGCATGAGGGCGAGGATGCCGAGCAGCAGCGCCGCGCCTCGCAGCACCCCGGGGAGGTCACGGAAGCGCGCGCGCGCGCCCCTGGGCCCCAGCACGAGGGGCGCGACCGTGGGCAGCGTGAGCGTCGGCACGCGTCGATCGGCCCCCACTGTGGTGAAGTAGACCACCAGGGGCACGACGAGCGCAGCGAGCCCCACGAGCGGGTGCTCCCACACGACCGAACGCCACGCCCAGCCTCGCGACGCGAGCGGGTAGATGAGGCCCACCGCCGTGGCGGCGAGCACCGACGCGGCGATCCCGACGAGGCGAGGCGCGCGGCTCATGAGGCCTCCTCGTCGTCGCTCGGCTCGCGGGGAGTGGCCCCGTCCGCGGCGGTCGCGTCCGCGGCGGCCGCCTCCGGCGATTCCGCTCGGGTCGTCGTCGCCTCTGCGGTGCTCGCGTCGGGCGCGTCGCCTGCGTCGGCCGACGACGCCTCGTCGGCGGGGTCGGTCGCGTCGCTCGACGGCTCGGCCGCGTCGTCACCGACGGGCGCGTCTTTCACGGCGCGCCGACGTGGGCCGCCCTCGCCGCGCTTTCTCGGCATGGTGACGTGCACGTGCCGCTCCGCCGAGTCGAGCATCGCTTCACACGCCGCGCGCTCCGGCGCGAACTTCGCGAACTTCACGAGATCGCACTCGCGGAGGATCCCGAGCACCCGCGCCCGCTCGTTCTCGGCGAGGCTCCCTCGACCGAGGTGGCCCGCGATCTCGTCGGTGGTCTGCTCGAGCCCGTCGAAGCCGAGGCTGGCGCCGAGGTACTCGCGGAGCGCGTCGCTCACGCGGTCGCAGAACTCCGCGGGTCGCCCCGCGTCGAGCAGGCCGGCGTGGCGGGCGTCGTGCAGCCGCTCGAGCGCGAGCTCCCACGCGGGGCGCGGCGGCGGCGGCGGGGGGACCGGTCGCGGCCGTCGCTTCCAGCTGCGGTAGAGGAGCGCAAAGGCGAGCCCGAGGGCGAGGCCTCCCGCGGCGGCGGCGGCGGCGAGCTTCGCCTCGCGCCACTCTTCGCGCTGGGGCCGCGGCGGCGGGTTCGGTCGCGGATCGGGATCCGCCGTGTCGGCGTTGGCGATCGGATCGTCGACGAGGATCGCGTGGCTGCGGGTGCACACGGTGGAGAGCTCCCCGTTGGCGCGCGCGACGGCGACAGGGAGCGGCGGGAGCACCAGCGTGCTCCGTCCCGGCTTCTCGGGCAGCAGCACGAGCGGCACCTCGAGCACCGTGACCACGATCTCCTTGCGGTTCGGGTCCTCGGGAAGCACGGTGACGCGCGCGGCGGCCGTGCCTCCGTCCTGCTCGGGGAGCGCGAAGCCGGCGGCGCGGAGCTCCTTCTCTGCCTCGCTGGAGCGCTGCAGCTCGAGGCCGTTCGGGAGCACGTGCTCGCCGCGGCCGTGGCGAATGGTCACAGTGAGAGCCGCCGCCCACCCCGACGTCCCGCGCCGAGGGAAGTCGTCGGTGACGATCGGCCGGGCCGCGCCCCTCGCGATCGACTCCACGCACCCATGAATGGAGGCCGGGGCCTGCGCGTCCGCCGGCGCGGCGCTCGCGGAAGCCAGAGGAGTCGCCTGCGCCCCGGCCTCCGCGCTGGCGTCCAGCGTGTCCGCCGCGGCGCGCGCGCCGTGCAGGCCGAGCAGCGCGGCGGCGGTGACGAGCGCGGCGACGCGGGCGACGCGGTCGTGGAGAGCGCGCGGGCTCATCGGTGCGCCCTCCGCGCGCGGCGCGCGAACAAGTCGCGCAGCGGCCGCACGAAGGAGCCGCCCGTGTCGATCTCGACCGAGTCGAGCCCGCGCTTGCGGAACAGCGCGGTGCGAGCCGCGTGCAGGGCCAACATCGACTTCTTGTAGTTTGCACGCACCTCGGGCGCGCCCGTGTCGACGAGCACGAGCTCGCCGGTCTCGAGGTCTTGAAAGCTCGCGAGGCCCACGTCCGGCAGCTCGTCGTCGCGCGCGTCGTGGAGCACCACCGGCACGACGTCGTGCTTCGCGGCGGCGAGCGAGAGCGCGCGCTCGTACCCCTCGGCGAGAAAGTCGCTGACGACGAACGCGACGCTTCGGCGTCGGGCGACGCCCACGAGGCCCTCGAGCAGGCCCTTGAGGTCGGTCGCGGCCCCGAGCGGAGGCGCCCCCCGGGGCGAGCGCGGCGGCGCCTCTTCCTTGCGCGTCTGCGCGTGCAGGGTGGGGGAGTAGCCGAGGATCTCGCGCACCACGCGCATCACGTGCTTCTCGCCCTTCTTGGGCGCGACCACGCGCTCGAGGCGGTTCGTGCCGATGAGCAACCCCACGCGGTCGTTGTTGCGGATCGCGCTGAACGCGAGCAGCGCGGCGATCTCGGAGGCCACATGCGCCTTCTGCGCCCGGCGCGTGCCGAAGCGCGCGCTCTCCGAGAGATCGACGGCGATCATCACGGTCATCTCGCGCTCTTCGACGAAGACCTTCACGAAGGCCTCGTTCATGCGCGCGGACACGTTCCAGTCGATCGTGCGGACGTCGTCGCCTGGCTGGTACGGCCGCACCTCGCGGAACGCAAGACCCTGGCCCTTGAAGCTCGACGCGTAGGTGCCCGACAGCTGCTCGTTGGCGAGGCGAGCCGTGTGGATCTCGATGGTCCGGAGCGCGGCGAGCAGTTCCTTCGGGATCATGGCGTCTCGTGGCTCGGCCTCGCGGCGCGAGACCTCCTCAGGGCACCTCGACCGCTTCGAACACGCGCCGCACAACCTGCTCGGCGGTGACCTCCTCGGCGTCGGCCTCGTACGTGAGTACGACCCGGTGGCGGAGCACGTCGGGGCCGACGGCCTTCACGTCCTCGGGGGTCACGTAGCCGCGGTGGCGGAGGAAGGCGTGCGCGCGCGCGGCCATGTTGAGGGCGATCGACGCGCGGGGCGAGGCGCCGTACTCGATGAGCGGCGCGAGGTCCTTCAGGCCCGCCTTCTTCGGCTCGCGCGTCGCGAACACGACGTCGACGATGTAGTCTTTCACCTTCTCGTCGACGTACACCTGGCCCACGACCTTGCGCGCCTCGAGGAGCTCTTCCGTCGTGACGACCGGGTTCGCTGTGGGCGCCTCGGTGAGGGTCATGCGGTCCATGATTTTGCGCTCGTCTTCGCGCGAGGGGTAGCCCACCTTGACCATGAGCATGAAGCGGTCGATCTGGGCCTCGGGCAGCGGGTAGGTGCCCTCCTGCTCGATCGGGTTCTGCGTCGCCATCACGATGAACGGCTTGGGCAGCGGGTAGCTGGTGTCGCCGATGGTGACCTGCCGCTCCTGCATGGCCTCGAGCAGCGCGCTCTGCACCTTCGCGGGCGCGCGGTTGATCTCGTCGGCCAGCACGAGGTTCGCGAAGACGGGCCCGAGCTTGCTCGTGAAGTCGCCCTTCTGCTGGTTGTAGATCACCGTGCCGATGACGTCGGCCGGGAGCAGGTCGGGCGTGAACTGGATGCGCGCGAACTTCGCGGAGATGACGTCGCAGAGCGTGCGCACCGTGAGGGTCTTGGCGAGGCCAGGCACGCCCTCGAGCAGCACGTGGCCGCCGGTGAGCAGCCCGATGAGGATGCGCTCCACCATGTAGGTCTGCCCGACGATGATCTTCCCGACCTCGGCGGTGAGCCTCTCGACGAAGGCGCTCTCTCTCGCAACCAGCTCGTTCAGTACGCGGACGTCCATCGTTCTTGCTCTGCCCCAATACCACACGGCCGCGCGCCCCGCGAGCGCCGGCTCGCGTGCGCGCCACGAGCCGCGGCTCTTCCGAGGCGCGCCGCGCCTCGTCGCTGATCTGCCGGCTATTCCGCGGGGGTGGGCTCGCCCGTGGTGCCGTGCACGGGGGCGGTGTGGAGGAGCTTGTCGAGGTCCTTCTCGCCGAGATCGACGGGCGTCCGGCTCGCGAAGACCTTCGCGCCCCACTCACGGAGATCGTCGACCAGGCTGTAGATGACCGGGACGGCGAGCAGCGTGAGGAGGAGCGAGAGCGTCTGGCCGCCGATGACGATGCTCGCCGTGGCGCGATTGAAACCAGAGCCGATGCCCTTCGAGAAGATGAGCGGCGCCATGCCGGCCACGAACGCGATCGTGGTCATGAGGATGGGCCTTAGACGGTCGCGGTTCGCGTCCATGATCGCGGTGTGGCGATCGAGCCCGAGCGACCGGAGGTGATTCGTGTGGTCCACCTGGAGAATGCTGTTTTTCTTCACGACGCCGAAGAGCACGAGGAGCCCGAGCATCGAGAACATGTTGAGGCTCTGGTTGAAGATCTTCAGTGAGATGAACGCGAACGGCACGGTGAGCGGCAGCGAAGCCAAGATGATGCCCGGGTAGAGCCACGACTCGAACTGCGCCGCGAGGATGAGGTACATGAAGACGAACGCCATCCCGAGGGCGAGGGCGAAGCCAGCGCCGGTCTCCGCCTGCGACTTTGCGCGGCCAGTGAGCTGCAGCCGGTAGTTCGGCGGTGGCTTCTGCTCCGCGAACTTGGTTTGGATGTACTTGACGACCGCGTCGTCGCCCTTTCCGGGCGCCGCGTTGGCGAGGAGGGTGATTTGGCGCTCGCGTCCGTAGCGGTTGATGCGCGACGGCGCGGTGCCATCTTTCCACTTCACGACCGAGGCGAGGGGCACGTTTCCGTACTTCGTCGAGGGCACGTTCATCAGGTTCATCGCCGTCGCGTCGAGCCGGAAGCGCTGCTCGGCGCGGAGGCGAATGTCGTACTCCTCGCCGCCTTCGGGGAACGTGGAGCCCTTCACGCCGGCGACGAGCATTTGCAGGGTCGTGGCGACGTCGGACACGCTCACCCCGAGGTCGGCGGCGCGGTCGCGATCGATCGAGACCTTCACCTCGGGACGACCGGGGAGGTTCGTGGTGTCGACGTCGACGGCGAGCTTGGACTCTTTGAGGCCGTCGGTGATGGCCTTCGCGTACTGCTCGAGGAGACCGAAGTCGGCGCCCGAGAGCACGATCTGGTTGTTCTGCGTGTTGCTGCCGACGCTGAAGTCGGGCACCTCGGCCACGTTCACGCGCAGCCCGGGGGGGAGCTTGGCGATGACCTCTTTGCGCGCGCGATCCATGAGCTCGAACTGCGACTCTTCGCGCGCCTTGGGGTCGATGAGGTCGACGTAAATCTGCGAATAATTGCGCGTTTTCTGGTCGTCTTCGGCCACCGTGATGAGGATGTGGGACACGCCGGGGAGGTGGCGCAGCTCGGCCGCGGCGCGCTCGGCGATGAGGAGCGTAGCCTCGGAGCTTGTGCCCTCCGGGGCCCGGAGCGTGACCTGGAACTTCGCTTTGTCGTCGAGGGGCAAGAAGCCCGAGGGGAGCGACTTGGCGATCGGGACGCACGAGCCGAGGCTCGCCGCGCACGCGACCATGATGACCCAGCGACGCTTGAGGGAGAACCCAAGCATCGCCATGTAGGTGCGCTCGATCGGTTTATAGAACGCGTTCACGGCGCGCGTGAGCCAGTTCTCGGTGTGGGGGCGGAGCAGGCGCGCCGACATCATCGGGGTGAGCGAGAAGCTCACGACGAGCGACACACCGACCGCGAAGGCCATCGTGTAACCAAAGCTCTTGAGGAAGCGCCCCGGGATGCCGCCGATGAACGCGACGGGGATGAACACCGCCATGAGGGAGAGGGTGGTCGCCATGACGGCGAGACCAATCTCCTTGGTCGCCAAGATCGACGCGGGGAACGGCTTGATTTTCTTTTCGTCGATGAACCGGATGATGTTCTCGAGCACGACGATCGCGTCGTCGATGACGATACCGACGGCGAGGGCCAGGGCGAGCAGGGTGATGTTGTTCAGCGTGTACCCCTGGACGTACATGAGACCGAACGTGCCGACGATGGACACCGGGATCGCGATGGCGGCGATGAGGGTGCTTCGTACGTTGCCGAGGAAGAGGAGCACGACGAGGGCGGCGAGGAGACCGCCGAGCACGAGGTGCTCGGTGACCGAGTGCACGCTGGTGCGGATGGTCTGCGAGTTGTCGCGGATGACGACGAGCTCCATGTCGCCGGGGAGCGTGGAGCGCACGGTGTCGAGCCGCTTCAAGATCGAGTCGACCACCTCGATCGTGTTCGTCCCCGACTGCTTCACGATCGACATGACGACGACGTCTTGGCCGTCGTAGCGCGCGAGGGAATCGACGTCGCTCTGGCTGTCGACCACCTTCGCGACGTCGCCGATGCGGAGGACGCGGCCTTCTTGTGCGCGGATGACGAGGCGGGACACGCCGTCCACGGTGGCGACGCGGCCCTCGATCTTGAGGGTGATGCTCTGGGGACCCGTCTCGAGGGCGCCGCCGGGGGTCATCATGTTCTGCGACTGGAGCGCGCGCAGCACGTCGATGGGGGTGACCTTCTCCGCGCGGAGGGCGGTCGGGTTCATCAGGATGTTGATCTGGCGATCGCGCCCGCCGATGACCGCCACCTTGCCGACGCCGTTGATCGTCTCGATCTGACGGCGCACCTTTTTGTCAGCGGTCTCGCTGAGATCGCGGAGGGTCGTCCCTGGCCTCTTCGCGCGGAGGCCCACGAGGAGGACCGGTGAGGCGCCGGGATCGATTTTGGTGACGACGGGGGGGTCGAGCCCCTTCGGCAGCTCCTGGGTCACGAGGTTTATCTTGTCGCGGACCTCGTTGATCGCGCTCTCGACGTTCTTCTCAAGCTTGAACGCGATGACCACCTGGGACACGCCCTCGCTCGACGTGCTCGTGAGCTCGTCGATGCCCGAGATCGTGTTGACGGCGCCCTCGATCTTGTCGGTGACGTCGAGCTCGACCTCCTCCGGAGAGGCTCCGTCGAGGCGGGTTGTGACGACGACGATCGGGATTTCGACGTTGGGGAACTGGTCGACGCCGAGACCACGGTAACCGACGATGCCCAACACCATGATGGTGAGGATGAGCACCGAGGCGAATACCGGACGGCGCACGCAAATTTGTGCAAGCCACTGCATGGTTCGAACCTCAGATTCTGCGGGCCAAGGCGCTCGTCGCGTTCATTCGACGCGGGCGCCGTTCTGCAAGCCTTGGAGCTTCCCGACGACCACCTTCTCGCCGGCTTTCACGCCCACGTGAACGGTGAGCCGACCGTCGACCTCGGGGCCGTACTGGAGCACTCGCTCCTCGAGCCGATTGTTCACGACGACGAAGACGCGCTTCTTCTCTTGCCGTTCGAACACCGCGGCGAGGGGCACCGAGGCGAGCTTCTGGCTCCCCGTGGAGAGGGAGACGTCGGCGAACATGCCGGGGAGGAGCTTCTTCGACTCGTTCTCCACGATCGCCTCGGCGACGAGGTCGCGGGTGGTCGCGCGGACGGCGCCGGAGATGAATTTCACCACGCCCTTGAACGAGTCGTTCGGGTACGCGGCGACGGAGAAGGTGACCTTGGAGCCCTCTTTGAGGTGGGCGAGATCGGCCTCGGGGACGGTGAGCTCGAGGCGGAGCTCGCCTACTTGGGAGATGGAGACGACCTTCGAGGCGGGCTGCACGTACTCGCCGACGTCGACGAAGCGCTCGGAGATGATGCCCGCGAAGGGGGCGCGGATGGTGCCGTCGCCGACGTTCTTCGCGGCCATGTTTTGGCGCGCCTTGGCGGCCTCGAGGCTGAGCGGCGCCGTCTTGCACTTGGCGGTCGCCTGGTCGTACTCGAGGTCGCTCATGGTGCCTTTGCCCTTGAGCGCCTCGTAGCGGGCGCAGTCGGCTTTGCTTATCTCTTCCTGCGTCTTCGCGGTCGCGACGGCGACCCTCGCCTCGGCGAGGGAGAGCGCGGCGGCGCTCGTGTCGAGCTGGGCGATGAGATCGCCCGCTTTCACGAGTTGACCGCGCTCGACGACCGTCCTCGTGACCCGGCCGGCGGCGTTGGCGGCGAGGTCTGTCTCGCGTGCGCCCTTGAGGGTGCCGGTGAGGCGCAGGTGGATCGGCGCGTCCACGGTGGTGACCTCGGCCGACTCGACGTGAACCGAAGGCGCGGCGTCCTCCGACTGGGCGTCTGCCGGCTTCTTGCAACCCACGAGGCTTGCAGCGCCTCCGACGAGAACGGCGAGCGCAAAGCCGCGCAGGGCTGAACGGGTTTGGTTGCGGGAGATGGGAGACATAGGCATCGAGGGCTCGCTCGCGAGGGCTTTGGGCGACACGGAATGAAGATGGCGCAGAGTCACTTCTGCATGAGCTCGGATGACTTCCCCGCGGCGATGCGAAGAATGGCGCGAGCCTGGGTGACGTCGAGCTCGGCTTGAATGCGCGCGACGTTGGCGGCGAACGCGTCGCGCTGGGCTTGGGTGACGTCGAGCTGAGTAGAGGCTCCGCTCGAGTACCGGTCTTGTGCGATGCGGGCGGCGCTGTCGGCGGCTTTCACCTGCGCGCGCGCGGCGCGTGCCTTGGCGATGCCGGTGCCGGTGCGATGCCAGGCCTCGACGATCGCGTCCTCGACGTTGCGCTTGGTGCCGTCGGCGCGCGCGGCCGTGGCGGCGGCTTGTGCCTTGGCCACGTCTTGCTGGGCGAGGAGCCCGAGGTCGAAGCGGAACGAGAGCGTCGCGGAGAGGGTGTACGAGCTGACTCGCCCGGTGAAGCCGGTCGCGTTGGTGAAGCGCTCTTGAGCCTGCGCGGAGAGCGATGGGAGATAGGCGAGGTTGGCGGTGCGGCGGGTGGCGTCCGCGAGCTTCGCCTCGTTCTCGGCGATCTTGTACTCGGGGAGGCTCTCTTTGCCTTGGCCGAGCCAAATCGCGAGCGCCGTCTCCTCGTGGAGATCGTCCTCCGGGAACGCGGTGGGCGGCTCCGGCGTGACGCGGGTGATGGTCGCCAGGCTTCGCGTCGCGAGCACCCTGGCGAGCTCCGCGTCGGCGACGTCTTGTCTCGCGCGCTCGAGGTTTGCCGTCGCCCGCTCGAGATCGAGGGGGGGCGCGACGCCGGCCGCGACCCGATCCTTCACCAGCCCGAGGTTCTGCTCGGACAGCGCGAGGCTCTTGTCGGTGGCCTGGCGCAGGGCCGAGGTGGCGATGACGAGGTAGTACGAGCGGACCACGCGCTCGGAGAGCTGGCGGTGGGTGAGCCCCTGCGTCGCCCTCGAGAGCGCGAGCTGGATCTTCTGGGTGTCGTACCGCGAAAACTGCGACAAGTCTGCGATCGGCACGTCGAGGACGAGGAACGCGTCGAGCTGGTTTTGCGGGATGATGACGAGCGGCGCCGATGCCCCGGGGAGCTGCGCGACGGCTTCGTATTGGTTGTGGGTGAGCACGCCGCGCGCCGCGAACGACGGGAGCAGGCGCGCACGAGCCAAGTCGACCTCGGCCTCCCGCTGGTGGATGGTGGCGTCGGCTACTCGCGCGTCGGGGTTGTTCTCCTTGGTGCCAGCGAGGAACGTCGCGAGCGGCTGGAGAGCGAGGGCGGACGAAGGGACGAGCAGCGCGAGCGCTGCGGTGGCGACCATGCGCCCGAACCAAGTGGATCTCATGAGATTCGTTCCATGGCGACGATGTGGTTCATCGAGGGGTGCCACACCGCGGCGAGCATCGCAACTCTTAGTAGCGATTGTGGCGCGTCGTGCGCGCGCGCCCGGCGCAGCGATCTTGGGGGTGAGGGCGGGGTGAGGGCGGGGGGATGGCGTGCAGTGGACAAGGCGGTCGGAGTCGAATTTGGGGACGCGAGCCGCTTCGCGCACCGCGTCCGTGCACGTTCTAGCCGGTCCCATCGCGGTCATCTTCGGCGGACGAGGTGAGCACGGAGGAGGCGAGGGACCGCAGTAGGGCACGCGTCGCGTTCGGGATCGGAGGCGATGCGAGGGCAGAGGGCGCCGTGCGGGCGTGTAGCGCGAGGCAGGGGCCGAAAATATCGCAACTCATGGTTGCGAAATTACATGCCATGACGCAGGCTGTATCGCAACACTTCGTTGCGAAACTTTACGAATGCTAGGATCGGGCGAGACGATGAAGAAGCGGACCTTGGAACTCCCCGAGAAGGGCGCGCGCGGTGACGCTGTCGTCAAGAAGGTGCTCGCCGCCACGCGGGAGGAGCTGGCGCACGTGGGCTACCGCGCGCTGCGCGTGGACGACGTGGCCGCCCGCGCCGACGTGCACAAGACCACCGTGTATCGACGGTGGCCCACGAAGCGCGAGCTGGTGCACGAGGCGATGCTCACGCTGGTGAGCGACTCGCTCCCGTCGCCGGACACCGGCAGCCTCCGCGGCGACCTCCTCGAGGCCTCGAGGCAGCTGACGCAGTTCATGATGTCGGTCGCGGGTCAGGGCGTGATGCGCGTGGTGATGGCGGAGGTCACCGACCCGGACGTGGTCCAGATTTGCCAGGCGATCCGAGACAGCAAGGAGAACGCCTACCGCAGCATGGTGGGCCGCGCCCTGGAGCGGGGCGAGCTCCGTGATGACGTGGACGTCGACATGCTCCGCGGCATGCTCTTCGGCCCCATTCACCACCGCTTCTTCATGTTGAACCAGCGCGTGGACGAGCTCTTTTTGGCCCGCCTCGTGGACACCGTGCTGCTCGGCGCGGCGCCGCGGCCGGAGCCCAAGGTTCGCAACGAATCGTCGCGAACGAAGACGGGGCGCTAGGCCGGCGGCAGCGGCGGAAGCGTGCGACGGGCTTAGGCCGGCGGCAGCGGCGGTGGCGGTGGCGGCGAGCGGAGCAGGATGTAGGCGCCGCGTCCGATGTAATACACACCGACGACGATGGCGCCGTACCAGACCGTGTGCTCCGACGCCACGGTGATGCCGACGCCGCCTGCGAGCAGCGCCACCCCGGCGATGAGGTAGCCGACGCCCGGTCGCACTCAGCCCCGCGCGCGCTGCGACACGGAGATGCCACCGAAGCAACCGAGGGCGCCGCCCAAGGCGATGAGCGCCCAGCACACGTTCATGTCGGTGAGCTTCAGGGCGAGCACACCGGCGAGGATGGTGCCGATTCCAAGGAAAATGAAGGCGGTTCCGCGCTGCATGGCTAGGCATCGATAGCAGATCCGCCGGTGGCGTGGCGCTTTTTGTTTCCGCACGGCGAGAGGCGCGCGGCCAAAAGAAGAACGGCGCCCCCTGGGGAGCGCCGTCTTGGGTCACGCTCTACGCGTGGGTTCCTGGCTCAGTCTTCGTCGCCGCCGCCGCCGCCGCCGCCGAGGGGGCCGCCGCCGAAGATGTTACCCACCTGGCGGAGTCCGTCGATGAGGCCGATGTAGCGGCGGAGGTTCGCGGCCGCCGTAGCGTTCTTCACCGTGGGGGCGCCGTTGGTGAGGACGAGCTCGACCTCGCCGAAGGCGTCGATGAAGGGCGCGTTGTACTTGGTCGGCGGGGTAGTGGAGGTGTCCGTCATCTCGACCTCCCGGACCTGGTAGGCCTGGGCGACGAGCTCGTTCGCGCGCTGGAGGACGCGCGAGGCGATGCCGGTCTCGACCTGACGGCCCTGGATGAGCTCGTTGCCGAAGCGGTTCGCGTCGTAGCGGAAGCCGGTCACCGGATCGGTGAACGAGAGCCGCTTGTTGTCGGGGATCCTCGCGCCGCTGTCGCGCTCCTGGCGAATGCGGAGCTTCTGGGCCAGCACCATGTCGGTGCTGAACCGGGAGAACAGCATCGAGTAGATGCTCATCGAGATGGCGTTCGAGTAGCCCGTGTTCGGGAAGATGACGCTGGAGCCAGCCGGGCGGGTGAGCTTCGACGGGTCCCTGTCGAGCAGGCTGAAGGTCTTCAGCGTCTGCTTGTCGGAGAGCATCGACGGGGCGATGGTCTCCCAGTCCTGCGCGAGGATGCCGCCGAGGAGGCGATCCATCGCGTGGGGGTTGTCGGTGCGGAAGCTGATGTACGGGTCGCGACCGTCGAGCGCGTTCTCGCGCGAGATGGTCGAGAGCGTCGGGCGGGAGTCGACCATCTCGCGGAGCGCGTAGATCTTCTCGTCGTCGAAGCCGACGTGCTCGGGGAAGTGGAAGTAGTCCCAGCTGCCGCCGAGCTCGTTGTTGAAGTCGACCTGGATGTAGCGACCGTCGACGATCCCCACGGCGCCGACCTGGTTCAGGGCCTTCTCGTCCTCGGTGATGTCGAAGATCTTGAGGGCCTTGTAGCGGGTGGGCGTGCGGAGCGTCGTGTCGGCGCCCGTGCCGTACATGCCGGGCTCCGGCATGAGGATGACGCGCTGTAGGAAGTTGAACATCTCCTGCGACGCGTACGCGGCCGGCTGATCCTGGTCGGGGTTCTCCGCGTCCGCGGCGGACGCGCGGCCGAGGTCGGTCGTCGTGTTCCAGTGGTAGGCGCGGAGGCGCGAGAAGGTGCTGTTCGTGACGGATCCGGCGACGGACCACCACGCGAACTCCTTGTTCAGACGGCGGAAGTACTGCCACGGGTACGTGAGGTCGAAGCGACGGGTCACGTTCACGGTGGTCTCGTAGATGTCGGCACCCGAGTCGAACAGCTTGGCGTGGATGTACCCGCCGCGGCTGTAGTCCTCACCGTAGCGGTAGTGCCAGCGGACGAGCTTCGTGCCGTTCTCGTCGGTGCCGGCCCAGCGAACGCCGGCGACGCCGATCGGGGTGTTCACGCCCTTGCTGTCCGTGAACTCGATGCCCGAGGACTTCATGTCCTCGTAGGCGAGGTGGTTCTTCGGCGACGGCGAGCAGACCTTGCCGTGGACGATGCGCCACTTGGCCGTCGCGATCTCCGCGTCAGTGGCGGGGCGGCAGTCGCGGTCGGGGTCGAACACCTTCGCGAGCACGCCCTGCTTCGTGTAGTGCACGCCGTAGCCGGAGGTGGGGTCGAAGACGAGGTTGCTCGGGATGCCCTGCGACAGCGTCTTCACCGCGAAGTACTGCTGCTTCTCGGGCTCGATCTCGCGCTCGTCCATGGTCTCGAGGACGCGGCCGTAGACGGTCTTCATGAAGTGAAGATCGTACGTGCCCGCGCCGACCGTCTCGCCGAAGCGCTCGATCTGGTACTCCATGGTGGAGGTGTTCGCGAAGTACTCGATGCCCGGGCGCGCTTCGTCCGCGAGCCCCTGCTCGTCGTCCGTCATCGGGTCGAGGTAGCGCGGACCCATGCAGGTGTCAGGCCCGCCCGTGCGGCCGGCGGCCGCGCACTTGCCGACCGACTTGCCCTCGTTCGTGCGGAGCTGCCAGTACTGCGGCGCGTAGTTCATCGAGTCCCAGGAGCTCGAGAAGTTGTGGCGCATTCCGATCGAGTGACCGATCTCGTGGAAGCCGATGCCCTTGACGGCCTCGCGCAGCAGCTCCGAGTAGATCTTGACGCCGCGCTCCTTGGGCTCCAGGCCGTCGTACTTCTTCTTGAAGTACGGGGCGAGGGCCGCCTGATAGATGCTGCCCGACGTGGCCGAGGCGGCCGAGTCGTGGAAGCACACGCCCTTGTTGCCGAGGTACGCCTGGTACTGATCGAAGAGGTCTTGCACCTGCGACGAGTCGCGCTGCGAGAAGTTCTTGATCGCCTGGTAGACGCTGGTCTGCTTGTTGGGCGAGTTCGCCACGAGCTGCCGCAGGTTCTTGTCGGCGAGGTCGGCCTGCAGCGGGTTGCCGTTGAGCTGCCCGAGCAGCCCTTCGAGGCGCTGCGTGTCCGCGGCGATGCGCGGCGAGAGGACCGAGTCCTTCGCGTGGAGCTTCGCCTTCGCCAGCGTGCGCTGGGTGGGCGACATGGCATCGAGGCCCAGCGCGTCAGCGCCGGTCGCGGCCTTGATCTGCTGGAGGTTGACGCGCTCGCGGATGGCTTGGTGCTCCGCCGGGCTCTTCCCGTGCGCCATGGCCTCGTTGACGCGACCGTTCTTCACGGTGTCCGCGTAACGGGTGGCCTGCCCGCCGACGATGAGGTCCTCCACCTTCACGTCGCCGATGGCGAGCTGAATGATGTCGCGCTGCTGCGCGGCCGCCGCGGTGGCCGAGCGACCCATGATGGTCGCCGTGGCGCCCACCATTTCACCCGTGAGCGGGTCGGCGCCGATCGACGCGACGCCGCCGTACGGGGCGCGCGAGGCGAAGGGCCAGTAGATCGTGAAGTTCTTGCGCACGTCGCCGAGGCGCGTGGCTTCGCCCACCTTGCCGCAGACCGTGGGGTCGTAAGCGCGGACGGGGTTGTGGCAGGTCGCGATGACCGGTTGGCCCTTGTCGACCGGGAGGTCCTTGGTCTTCTCGAGGCCCCAGCCGCCGAAGGCGACCATGTCCTTCTGGCCCGCGAAGAACTGCGAGTGGCATGTGTCGCGGTCGCCGTCCTTCGTGCGACGGCACTCGACCTCACGTCGGGTGGCGACCGAGCTCTTGAGGAGCTGGTCCCAGGTGATCGTCATTTCCTCGATCGCGCCCACCTGCGTTACGGTCTTGCCGTCGGCCGCGACGGTGTCGGTGAGCTCGACCGGCGTCTCCTTGTTGAGCCAGTAGCCCACGGTCTTGATCTGGCGATCGCGGACCGGCAAGGTGCACTTGCCAATGTGGACGTCGCACTGCGAGCCCTTGGAGCCCTTGTAGCCCGTGCTCGTGTTGGCGCACTGGTCGGCGCTGCCGTCGGCGTCGTCGTCGACGTTGCTCGTACAGGCCTTGTCCTGGTGGCTCTTCGTCCAGATGTTGTGGAGCGAGTAGAACGCCTTGGTCTTCGCGTCCGTATAGCCGTACTGCGGGTCCCACGCGGTGATCGGCGGGGCGCCGTACTCGCGGTTGAAGGTGTTGCCGGCGTTGCCCCAGTTGCCCACGATGTCGCGCTGCGCCTTCGACTCCTCGAAGGGCTCGAAGTCCTCGTTGCCCGTGAGGCGCTCGAACGAGCTGCGGAACTTCACCTCGGTCGGCGTGCAGTCGAACGACGAGGTGCCGTTGAAGTAGCCGATGATGACGCACTCGGGGATGCCCCAGCCGGGCATCTCCTCGGATGCGAGCGTGAACTTGTTCGTGACGTCGAAGTAGGCCTCCTCGAAGTGCGGGCGGTCCTCGTCGTTTTCGTTCGTCGGCGAGTACTGGATAGGCGTGCCCTTGGCGTTGCCGCCCCACACCCAGCTCGTGTCGCCGCTCGTGCTGTCGGCCAGGTTCATGGACCAGTCGACGCGCATTTGCTGGCGCTGGTACCAGGGGCGGTCGGACGAGTTCTCGACGATGACGTTCATCTCCTCGCCGGTGGAGGAGTTGTAGTCGCGACGAACGTCGAAGTGGTTGACGATGCGGTACGCCGCGATGATCGTGCCGTTCGGCTTGCCGGGGAACTCCCACTTGCCGGGGGAGACCTCCTTGCGCGGCAGACCGCGGTTATCGGCGCCGGGCGACTCCTGGTAGGAGCGCCGCGCGAACAGCATGTTCTCGGTGATCTCCCAGCGCACGCGATCGACCGCGCTCGCGCCGCCGATGGTGCCCGAGTAGTTGTCCGTGTTCGCGGCGCTGTCGATGTTGAAGCTCTTCGTGCGGAACTCCGGGTCGTCCCGGAAGTCTTCCAGGTTCGCACCCACGAAGAACGACTTGTTCAGAACGCCCTGCTGCGTGCGGTCGATCGGATCGCGCTCGCCGGCGCAGCCGGCCAACACTCCCGAACCGAGCACGGCGCTGCCGACCAGCCCAACCAAGCCAACCCTGCCCAACCAACTCTTCCTCATCGGTCCTCCTGCACTCCACGGCTCTTAAGCAAAATTTGTGCCGCTTGATTTGTCCGGGTTTGTGAGGCTCACGCGTGGCGGAGCGCCCGGACCGATAGCTTTCTGCGGCCCTACCGGTAGCCGACGCACGCCCCGAGCGCCACCACGGACGCGTGGGGTCGGTGGAATTTCTGGGTCAGTCCACGAGCAGCACAATTTTCCCGAAGGCCGCTCCGGCTTCGAGCGCCCGGTGGGCCTCCGCCGCCGACCACAGCGGCACGGTGCGGTCCACGACGGGCCTGAGTTTTCCCTGCTGGACGAGGTTGAGCACCTCGAAGAGGTCCCGGCGGCTGCCCATCGTGGAGCCGAGCACCTCGACCTGGCGGAAGAAGATCTGGCGAAGGTCGAGCTTGGGGAAGAAGCCCGAGGTGGCGCCACAGGTGACGACGCGCCCGCCCCACGCGGCCGCGAGCACGCTCTGCTCGAACACCTCGCCCCCGACGTGCTCGATCACGACGTCTGCGCCGCGGCGCAGGGTGATCTCGCGCACGCGCTTGACGAGGTCCTCGCGGGTGGTGACGATCACGTGGTCGGCGCCAAGGGCGGTCGCCCGCGCGGCCTTCTCGGGCGCCCGCGTCGTCGCGATGACCTCGGCGCCGAGGAGCTTGCACAGCTGGATGGCGGCGCTCGACACCCCGCTGCCCGCCGCTTGGACGAGCACGGTCTGGCCCGGGCGCACGCCGCCCTTTCGGACCACCATCTGCCAGGCCGTCAAGAAACAGAGGGGGATGGCGGCGGCCTCTTCCCACGAGAGCGGCGCGCGCCCCTCAGGGTACGGAAGGAGGTTGCGATCGGGCACGACGACGTGGCGCGCGTAGCCGCCCTGCGTGCTCTCGCCGAGGATCTTGTACTCGCGGCAGAGGTTGTCCTCGCCGCCTGCGCACCGGGCGCAGGCGCCGCACGAGACGCCGGGCGCGATTACCACCTTCTGTCCAACGCGGCCGACGGCTCCCGGCCCGAGCGCCTCGACCTCGCCTGCGATGTCGGCCCCGAGCCGGTGCGGGAAGGTGTAGCGCAGGTGCGGGAGCCCCCGGCGGGTCCACAGGTCGAGGTGGTTCAGCGCCACCGCGCGCACGCGCACGCGGACCTCGCGCGGGCCGGGCTCAGGTAGCTCGATCTCCATGCGCTGCAGGACATCGGCGGCTCCGGTGGCGAGGATCGCCATCGCTTCGGTCTTCACGGCCACACCTCGCCTTTGGCGCGGAGTCGCCGTCGACCTCCCTCGGATCTCACTGTCAGGTGCATGGCGGGTACGCTACTAGGGGGCGCGTCGCGCGAAGTAAAAGAAGTCGCGCTCCGAGCGGCGCTCGACGTACGACGTGGCCGGGTGCTGGCCCTTCGTGCCGATCGACCGCGCGATGCGCGGCGCGCCGCTCGCGTTCGAATAGAGGAAGAACCGCGTGTAAGACCAGTTGATGTCGAGCTCGGCGGCGGCGCGCGCCCCCGCGGCGACCATCGTGTCCGCGAGCGCCTTGGCCGTGGTGCGGTCGCCCAGCGCGAAGAGCGCGTAGCGTCCCGCGCGGTCGACGCCGAGCGCGGTGCGTGGGATCTCGACGCCGCCGTCGGCCGCCGCGCCCCAGCGGCGGGTGTGGGTCTCGGTGGCGAGGGCGGGGTGCACCGCGCCGTGGAGGACGAGGCACGCGGGGGTCTGGCGCCAGGCGGCGAGCTCGGTCTCGCGCGGCTCGAGCTCGGCCCATGGCCCGACGACCAGGCGCCCGCCCTCGTCGAGCCCGACGGTGCACGCCTCGCCCCGGCCGGGGCGCGGGCGATCGAAGCGGTGCGGTCCCACCCGCATCGCGAAGCGCCCATGCTCGGAGCGCCAGCCCCCGTTGGCCACCGCGAGCAGCCCCGCGTGATCGGCCGCGGGCACCAGGCCCGCGCGGGCGGAGGCCGGCACGTCGGGTGCCACCGGCTCGCGGGTCCCGGCCACGAGCCGGAGCGCCACGTGCGTGAGATCGGCGGCGACGAGGCTCACCGAGACGTACGGGTTCGTCGCGCTCGGGTGGAGAGTGGTCTCGTAGAGGACAGCCTCTCCCGAGTCGGAGCGGAGGGGCCGCCACGCGCCGTCGTCGGGCTGCGCGGTGCGCGCGTGCGGCGGCGTGAGCGTCGGCGGGGGTGTCGAGGTCGAGACCGCTCCGCCCGCGTCGACGTTGGCGACCACGCCCGCGTTCGGGTCGCCACCGTCGCCCGCCCAAGCGTCGACCGCGCCAGCTTCGAGCGCGGAGCCCGCGTCGAGTGCGACGCCGGCGTCGCGCGCTGCCGTGGGGAGGCTCGCGGGCGACGTAGCGGCGATCGGCGCTTCGGGGGCGCCACAGGCCGCGCCTAGCCAGGCGACGATCGCGACGATCGTGAGGGTCGCGCGCCAGGGCCGCCGTGGCCTCACTCGCACTCCTCGCAGACCTCGACCACGAGCTTGCCGCGGGCGCGCTTCGACTCCAGGTGGGCGAACGCCGCCGCGACGTCGGCCAGCGCGTAGGTGTGGTCGATCACGGCGCGGAGCGAGCCGTCGACCAGCCAGGCCGCGAGCGTGTCCAGATCGCTCACGCGCGGTCGCACCAAGACCAAGCGCTCCTCGATGGCCGCGACCCGCGTCGCGAGATCGCGCAGGAGCAGCCGGGGCGTGGGGACCGCGCCGACCCACACCGCGCGAGGCGCGAGCCGGCCCCGCGCCTCGGCGAGCGGCAGGTTCCCGAAGGCGTCGAGCACGACGTCGAAGGGCGCTCGGGGCGGCGCCGGCAGATCGTAAGCGAGCGCCTCGTCCGCGCCGAGATCTGTGCAGAATGCACGATTCCGCGCCGAGGAGATCGTGGTGACGTGAGCGCCGAGCCGCCGCCCAACCTGGATGGCCATCGTGCCTAGGCCGCCCGACGCGCCGTTCACCAGCAGCCGCTGCCCGGGCTCGAGGCGCGCCACGTCGCGGAGCGCCTGAATCGCCGTGAGGCCCACGAGCGCCACGGCGGCGCCCTCGTCGAAGGAGACGTGGCTCGGCAGCCGCGCCAGCTCCCGCGGGTGCACGACGACCTCGTCCGCGAGGGTGCCTCGCGTGCAGCGCCACTCGTCGAGCACGCCGAAGACCCGCGCCCCTACGGGGTGCCGCCCGGTGGGGTCGTCGAGCACGAACCCGGCGAAATCGAGCCCGGGCGTCTTGGGGAACGAAGCGCCCGACAGCGCGCGAAAGCGGCCCTTGCGAAACAGCGCGTCCTTCGGGTTGAGCGCGGCGCGCACCACCCGGACCCGCGCTCGTCGGCGGCCAGCCTCGGGCCGCGGGGCGTCCTCGAGCGCGAGCCGCTCGATGCCCCCGTAGGCGTCGTACCGGACCGCTCTCATGATGGGACTAGGCCTCGAGCTCCTCGCGCCCGCGCGGAGGACCGTCGGGGGCCGTCACCGCGTGCGACAGCGCGAGGGTCTCGAGGAGCACCAGTTTGTACACGAGGTCTACGTCGTCCACGTCGACCTCGCCGTCCTCCGCGGGGCCCTCCAGCGCGGCGTCGACGTGCTCGTGAACGAAGCCGACCACCGACGGCTGCTCGATGGCCATCACGTCGTCGAGCTCGAGCGGCTCGTCGGCGTGGGTCGCGCGGAGCTCCTCCTCGAGGGCGAGCGCCGCCTCCGCCGCGCAGAGTGCCTCCGCAGAGACCTCCTCGAGGCGTCCGCGGAAGGAGCGATCGAACGCGAGCCAGACGGCGACGGTCAAAAAATACCCGAGCGCGAGCGCGGTCTCGTCGAGGGGACGCGAGAGCAGCTCGTTCGCGCGCCGGGCGATCTCGGGCTGGGTCTTCTCGAAGCGCTCGAAGCAGCGCGCCAGCTCGCGGTCGGCGGTGTCTCCCTCTTGGCTGAGCGCCCGCTCGACGCCGTCGACCACCGCGCGGCCGACGACCGCGAAGGCCGGCACGGGACGGATCGCTGCGCCACGCACCCACATGCCCAACAGGGTATCAGGCCGCGCGCACGCCGCGGCCCGCCATCGCGCACCGCCGCGTTTTTCTTCCCCTCTCCTGCCCAGGGGGCGTGGCGGCAGCGGGTGCCGGTGCCGGCCCGCGATCCAAATGCGACCCCTCCAACGCCTGTCGCCACCCCCTCGAGCCGCCGTCCGCGGCGGCCCACGCTTCGACGTTCCTCGCCAGATCGAGCACGCCGAACGGGCTCGCGCAGCGCGGGTCGGCCCCACGCCGCGCCGACGGTCGGCCAGGTGGCCGTGCCCCTTCAGGTGCAGCGTGTGGTGGTCGACGCCGCAGGCCGAGGCGTCGCGCCGCCAACCGTAGGAGCCGAATGTCCCGCGTCGCGGCTGTAGACTCGGCGAATGGGAGCACCCGACGAAGGCCCACGCGACCGCGAGCGGGCGCGCCGCTACCGAGTCGTCGGCGGGGGCGTCGCGCTCACGCTGAGCGCGACGCTCGCGTTCGGCTGCCCGCCGGCCGCCGCCCCGGATGCGGCCCACGCGCCCGATGGCGGTCGCGACGCGTCGGCGTCGCCGCCTCTCCCGCCGCCGCCTTCCGCCGTGGCCGGTGGTGGACCGTCGCCGCCCCCGTCGCCGGTCGCGTCGTTCGCGCTCGGGCACGGGCGCGGGTGCGCGGTGCGCGTCGACGGCCGCGTCGTGTGTTGGGGGGCCTCGCCGCTCCTCGGCGACCTGCGCAGGTCGCCTCCCGAAGAAGCGCAATTCGTCAAGGTCCTTGATGATGTGCTCTCGGTCTCCGGAGACGACGACCGGTGGTGCGCTCTGCGACGCGGCGGCGGAGTGGCGTGCTTCGCGGACCTCGGTCCGGCGCGGGTCCTCGCCGGGGCCTCGGAGGTCGTCGAGCTCTCCGGGCGGTGCGCGCGGCGCGCGAGCGGCGCGGTTGAGTGCATCGACGACAGCGGGGCCCTGCTCCCCGCGGAGGGCGTCGCGGCCGCGCGCGGAATCGGCGGAGGGCCCTCCTCGAGCTGCGCGATCGGCCTCGACGGCGGCCTCGCGTGCTGGGGCGCGAACGGCTTCGGCGAGCTGGGCGACGACACCGGGAAAGACAGCGCCTCCGCCGTCCCCGTCAAAGGCGTCACGCGTGTCGACGAGGTGTCCGTGGGGCGAGGCCTCGTCTGCGCGCGCGCGGGCTTCGAGGTCACCTGCTGGGGAGGGGAGGGCTCGGTGGGAAAGCCCGCGGGCCGACCCCGAAAGAAAGCGGGGCTCGGCCGCGTCACGCAGCTCGCGGTCGGCGAGTACCACGCGTGCGTCCTCCGCGCCGACGCCACGATCGCGTGCTGGGGCTCGAACCTCTCCGGCCAGCTCGGCGCGCCGTTGGACCTCCACACCGAGGGCGACTTCGACTCGACGGCCAAGCCCGTCCCCGGAGTCGGCGAGGTCGAGGAGGTGCGCGTGGGCGGGGGCGAGCCGTGCTCGGGCTGCGGCTCCACCTGCGTGCGTCGGCGAGGTCGTCCGCACGAGCTCCTGTGTTGGGGCGCGATGGCCGGCGAGGTGGGCGTGCGCAAGACCGTGTCCCTCCTCCCGCGTCCCGCGCCTACACGTTCGCCGGCGGCGGTCGATCCGCTGCGTGCGGCCGACCGCCATCGCTGAGAGGCCAGGCGCGGCCGCCGCGGCGAAGAGGACTCTCCTTCGTCCTCTCCGTTGACAGACACCCAGGCGACGGGTCGACTGACGAAATGCGAACCTTCGGGTGGGGACGAGGCACGGCGCTCGTGGGGCTCGTCGTGGGGTGCCAGGCCTGCCAGGGGAGCGCGCCGCCGAAGGCGCCCGTCCGCGAGGTGGCCGCCGACATCGCCGACATCGAGGGCAAGAACCTCTCGGCCGAAGAGGAGCTCGGGGCGCTGCTGAAGGGAAAGGCCTCGCTCGGGCGGGGCCGCGGCTCCCACCGCGTCGCCGTGCCCCCCTTCCAGCTCCACGCGCGGCCCGAGGTCATGCGCGAGCGGCAGTACCTCGGCGGCTCGGTCGCCGAGCTCTTCGCGTCTCGTCTCACGCACACCGAAGGCGTCTCCGTGCTCGAGCGCTCCGAGCTCACGAAGATCATCGAGGAGCTCCGCCGTGGCGGCGAGGTCTCGAGCGCAGGGGCGCAGAAGCTCGCCGCTACCGGCCGGCTCGTCGGCGCCGAGTACCTGGTGCTCGGCGGGCTCCACGAGCGCGACCTCACGCACTTCCACGCGGTCATCCGGCCCGTCCGCGTGGAGGACGCGGTCGTGCTGCCCACCGTGGAGTTCGATCTCGACGCGAGCGCGACCGGCGGGCCGGAGCTCGACGCGGCGGTCGCGAAGATCCTCGACAAGGTGGGCGTCGTGGGGGCCTCGCCGCCGCCTGCGAAGCCGCTCGCCCCGGCCGCCCTCGCGCTCGCGACCCGCGCCCGCGAGCTCCAGTACCAGGGCGACCTCGTGAAGGCGCAGCCGCTCTACGCGAAGGCGCTGGCGGAGCCGTCGGATCAGTACAGGTTCGAGGCCGAGTACATCCGCCTGATGCTCGACCTCGGCATGACCGAGTGGGCGCTCTCGCGGACCTCCCAGGTGCTCTCGCGCATGCCGGCCTCGGCCGCGGCCGCGTGTGATCGTGCCGCCGTGACGACCCAGCGCGCGAGGGCCATCAACATCGCCGAGGGCCCCGCGGCGCTCGGCGACGCCCGCGAGGCCGTGCGGCTCGCCGCCACGTGCGGCGATCCGGTGATCCTCGGCGGCGCGCTCGTGGTCTACGCGAGCGCCGTCGACAGCGTCCACTACCCGAGCCGCGCCGCCGCGCTCGCCCACGCCAAGCGGCTCGCCGAAGGAAAGAGCGCGTGGCTCTCCTGCTGGGTGGACGGGAACGTCGCCTTCGACAGCGACGCCCGCCTCGCCTCCGCCGGCAGCGAGCTCGATGCAGCCTACACGAAAATAGCGGAGCGCTGCGAGGCCTCCGGCAACCTCCGCGTCGCGGCGGTCCACGCCGGGAACGCCGCGTACTCGACGCCGGTGCCCTCGCGCCGGACCGAGCTGTTCGCGCGCGCAGCGAAGCTCGCGGAGCGGGTCGGTGGCAGCACGCTCGACACGCAGCTCTTCGCGGTGGCTGACGATCTTCGCGGCGCGGGCAAGCCGTCGGAGGCCGACGCGCGCCTGCTCTCGGTCGTCGAGTCACACCTCTCTTCCATCCTGCAGCTTACGGGCGCCCTGGTCGAGCCGGAGTCGCGCCTCGACGACGAGCTCTTGCGCGCCGCCAAGGTCTCGAAGCCCACGGTCGCGGCGCGCACGGTGTCGGAGGACGAGAAGCTCGTGCTCGCCGCGCACCGCAAGGGGCTCGCGGCGGGGCTCCGCAAGTGGGCCGACCGCACGCGCGGCGAGTCTCGCCAGCAGGCCGACTACTACGTGGCGATCGCCGACGTCCTCAACCCGCCGCGCGAGCCGACCCTCACAGACAAGCGGGCCGCGATCACCCAGCGCCTCGAGCGAGCCAAGCTGCCCTATGAGGCCGTGCTCGCGGCCACCGCCCCGCCGCTCCGTGGCTCTGGGGCCAACCTCCAGTCCGCCTTCTGGGCCCTCACGGAGCTCTACTGGCTCACGGTCGAGGGCTCGGAGGACAAGGCCCGCGAGGTGCTGGGCGCGGCGCGGAAGGTCGCCGAGTGGACCCAGTCCCCCGATCTCCTCCGCGAGATCGCGAAGTTCGAGGCACGGCTCTACCTGCGCGCGAAGAATCCTGGCGCGGCGAAGGAGCGCCTGCGCGCGGCGGCCGCGTTCGTGAAGGACTCGCCCGGGCAGACCGACGCGCTGCTCGACCTCGAGGTGGAGGCGGCGGCGCAGAATCCGAAGGCCATCGCCGAGCTCCGCGCGAAGCAGGTCGACTTCGCTCGGAAGGGGGCTCCCGCGCGCTACGCGTGGACCGTGTACATGGCCGAGGACGCCGCCTGGAAGGCGGGGCGCGACTTCGGCGAGGGCGTCGCTCGCCTCGTGAAGCTCTCCCAAGAACTCGACGGTCAGGGCGCCTTCGAGGCGTCCGCGACCGCGCTCGAGCGCGCCGCCCGGCTCTACGACGACGGCACGCACACGGACGGGAGCACCGAGCACGTGCGCCTCGCGCTCCGCCGTGTGACGGTGCTCGACAAGGCAGGGGACCCTCTCCGATCGCTCGACTCCCGCGTCGATCTGCTCTGGGCGATCCGCGGGATGCTCTGGCACACGTACCGCGGCAGCACGAACGAGATGATGGCGAAGAACCCTGTCGCCGCCCAGCACATGAGAGACGTGCGCGGTCGCCTCGACGCGCTGGTGGCGTCCGGTCGGCTTCGCGACGCCGCGCGGGCCGTGGGCAGGCTCCCCCCGGGGACGCCCGGCGCTCAGGAGGTGATCCGCGCCGCCCTCGGCTGGGCCGCGTCCTTCAAAGACAGCGCCGAGTTCCCCATGCTCGCGGCGCTCCTGCACCGCAGCGCGGCCAGCGAGACGAAGGACCCCGCCGAGCGCAAGCGCGAGCTCGGCCTCGCGCGCGATCTCTTCGTCGAAGCGAAGTCGACCACGGAGGCGGCGTTCGCCGAGCGCCAGCTCATGGAGCGCGCAGACAGCGAGACCGAGCTCTGGGCCCTCGCCGACGCGTGCTGGGGCCTCGCAGGCAGCTCCGCGCGCGATCGGGCCGAGTGCGTGATGGGCATTGGCGCTTACCTGATTCGAGGCGCGCGGAGCTACGCGGACAAGGAGCGCGTGCGGAGCGCGATCGCGCGCGGCCGCGAGGTGCTGCCCGAGTTCGACCCCGCCTCGGGCATCACCGAGCGGTATCGCCTTCGCACCCACATCGGGGTCTTGGCGGCCGAGGTCGGCGACGTGCCGACGTTCGACCGCATGCTCGAGGACATTCGCGACTACTACGTGCGACAGCAGCCCGACGCGTACCAGTTCGTGTCGTACCAGGCATCGTTTGCTTCCTCCGCTGCGCGGTTCGATCCGAAGCGCTCCGTCGCGCTCTGGCGAGAGTTCGACGCGGCCCACGGGGCGAGCGACTACTGGCGATCTTTCGAATACCCGGGAGTCGCCAAGACCGCGCGGCTCGCCCACGACGTGGAGGCCGAGCGCTACTTCCTCGAGGCGGGCCGGGCCGCCGCGCAGCGCGCCCCCGCGCAGGCGTACCGCTACGACCTCTACGCCGCGCGTCTGGCGACCGAGGCGAAGGACTGGCGCGCCTCGGGCGCCGCGTACAAGGCGATGGCCGCGACCGTGGAGCGCATGAGCCCGCGGTCGACGGTCGTCCACGCCCTCGCGCTGTCCGACGCCGCGGTCGCGCTCGGGCTCGCGCGCGACTGGGCGGCGGCCGACAAGCTGCTCGCTCCCCACGCGAAGGTTTGGATGAAGGCCCTCACCGACGGGGCCAGGCTGGAGGCGCCCTGCACGCGCGCGCGCGCCCTCGACCTCGCCGCGGCCGTCGACATGAAGCTCGCGCAGTGCGCCGAGGGGAAGCTGAAGCGCGAGGCGGCGGGCCGCGCGCGTGCCCTCTGCACCGCCGACTACGACGACGGCGCGTGGACCGAGGGCCCGAAGTTCGCGACCCTCCACTTCGAGAACGCGTGCGCCAAGGCGCCCGAGCTCTCCGTTCAGAACCTCTTGTCAGGAACCCCATGATCCCTCCTTTGGCTGACCCCGCTTCCGTTCGTGCTCGCGCCCGCGCGCGCCTCGCGCTTCTTCTCCTCGGACTCGGCCTCACGATCTCGTGCGGGGGTGAAGGCGGTGGAGTGGTCGTCAAGGCGCCTGCTCCCGAAGCTCCCGCGGCTCCGGGCGCGCGGTGCGCGAGCGCCCCGGTCGCAGGCACCTTCGGCGTCGTGCCGCTGCGCAACAAGACCAAGCGCGACCTCCTCCTCGACGGGAGCGACGATCTGGTGGTGGCCGCGCTCTCGGGCACAGGCTGCTTCACTCTCGTGGAGCGCGCGCAGATCTCGGCGCTGATTGGCGAGCTCAAGCTCTGCTCGGACTCGAACCCCGACAAGGTGTATTTCGACTGCAAAGGCAGCTTCGCCAAGCAGGGGAAGATTTTGGGTGTCTCGCGCTTCGTCCTTGGCGACGTCGACGCCTTCGAGCCCGACGTGAAGGGGGCCGAGCTCGCGCTCAAGATCCCGGGATTGCCCGGCATCGACGCGGGCCGCTCGTACGCCGCGCTCACGCTCAACCTGCGCGTGGTGGACGTGGAGTCGGGGCAGGTGCTCGCCGCCGAGGTCGTGCACGCGACGGTGCCCGCCGACAAGGCCGGCCTGAGCGCGTCCGCCGGGGGCCTCGACCTCTCCGTGGCCGTGAAGAACAAGACCCCGTTCGGAGAGGCGCTCGACACCGTGCTCCGCGCTGGAGTGGCGCGCCTGCAGGCGAAGCTCCGCTGAGCCGGAGCGCCGCACGAGGCTCGGGGGGGGGCAGGATGTGTCATGGGCACGCGAGGGTCGCGCTTCGGGAGCCCGGACGATACCCTCGCGCCCCATGGCTCTACCGCGCGCCCAGCTCTTCGAGTTCAACGACAGCGCCTGGGCACCGCCGGCGCTCCGCGAGTCGATCGTCGAGGCCCTGAGCCGCGCGCTCACCTGGGGGCGTATGCTCCGGGGCCTCGCCGGCCCCTTCTCGGACTTCCTCGACCGGGCGGGCGCGGACTCCGTGCTCGACCTCTGTTCGGGCGCCGGCGGCCCCGCCGCGATCCTCGCGCGCGAGCTCGCCCGGCAAGGCGCACGGGCGCCGCGGTTCTTGCTGACCGACCTGCACCCCCACCCGGACGCGTGGGCCCGCCTCGCGTCGGCGCACCCTGGCGTGGTCGAGTACGAGGCGTCGTCGGTCGACGCCACGCGCATCCCCGCGGACCTCGGCGCGGGCCGCGTCCGGGTGATCATCAACGCTCTTCACCATTTTTCCCCCGACCTCGCCGGCGCCATCCTGCGCGGCGCGTGCGAGCGCTCCCCGGGCGTGTTCGTCGCCGAGGGGTTCGAGCGCAACCCGCTGCTCTTCGCGGCGTTCGCGGTGCCAGGGCTCCTTGGGCTCTACGCGAACCCCGCGCTCGCGCCGCGCAGGAAGCTCGCGAAGGCCTGGCTCACCTGGGCGACACCGACCGCGCTGGTCGCGTCGGTCTGGGACGGCCTCGTGAGCACGCTGCGCGTCTACACGGAAGACGAGCTCCGCGTGATGGTGGCGCCGCTGGGCGACGCGTTCACGTGGACGTACGGCACCTACCCCATCGGCGCGCTCGGCCGCGGGTATTACTTCTACGGCGTCCGCGCGGCGGGCGCTCGAGCGGGAGCGGCCGACGGCGGACGCGCACCGGCCGGCTGAGCGGGCGAGCGGCGGGGGCGCGGCAGGGGCGCGTGCCGCTCTCGGAGCGCGCCGCGCAGGGATCGGCGCAAGGGTGCAAGGCACTGCACACCCTGCCGACCCGTGGAGCCGGCCTTTGCCGCATGAGCTGCGGAGTACGGATGTTGCTGAGGTGGAGTCATGGCAACAACTCCTCCGACGTTGGCGCACTCCGCCTCCACGCCGTTCGACCCGCGGGCCCCCGCGGTCCGCAGAAGTATCCTCGCCGTGGCCTCGTCTGGGGGGCACTGGATGGAGCTGCTCCGCCTGCGCCCCGCGTTCGCGGGGCATCGGGTCGTGTACGCCACCACCCAGAGAGACTGCGAGGCAGAGGTCGAGCCCGACCAGGATCGGCCGCGAGCACGAGCCGGCCTCGGGCGGAGCTCCCTCGGGCGGCGCGTGCGAAATGTCATCGGGCGAGGCGCCCCCGGGCGGGTATGCTTCGAGCATGAAGCTGCGCGCTCTCTCGGTGGTGGCAGGTGTGGCTCTCATCGTCGCCGCGTGCGGCAGCACCGAGGGGGACGGCGTCACGGTCTTCCCCACCGATCCCGACTCGGGCAGCTTCCCCGACGGCGTCGCGCCGCCCCCTGCGCCGGGCGCGTGCAGCCCCGCGTGCGTCGCCCCCGAGCGCTGCAGCTCGAAGGGCCGCTGCCTCAGCGGCGCGGCCTGCGACGACACCCTCGACTGCGAGAAGGGCAAGGTCTGCGATCCCAAGACGCTCACCTGCGTGCCCGGCGGCGGTTGTGGCTCGCAGGCGATCTCGGCCGAGCCCGTGCCCCCGAACCTGCTGGTCGTGCTCGACCGCTCGTGCTCGATGACCAACAAGGTGGGCGCGCAGACGAAGTGGGAGATCGCGGTGGACGCGCTGAAGACGCTCACCACCTCCTACAACGGCAAGATTCGCTTCGGCCTCACCATGTTCCCGGATACCGACGCCAACAGCTGTACGCAGGCCGCCGCGCTGCCGGTGCCGGTCGGGCCCACGAACGAGACCAAGATCCAGACGATGCTCACGAGCGCGCTAAAGGCCGCGGATCCCAACTTCCCCGACGGGCCCTGCGTGACCAACATCGACACCGGCATGACCCAGGCGGCTACCGACCCCGGCTTCAGCGACACCACCCGCAAGAGCTTCGCGATGCTGGTGTCCGACGGCGCGCAGGCCGGCTGCAACGCCGCCGGGGGCGATTCCGGCACGACGGCCGCGATCACCGCGCTCGCGGGGAAGGGCGTGAAGACCTTCGTCGTCGGCTTCGGCAGCGGCGTCGACGTGCCCACGCTGAACCAGTTCGCCGTCGCGGGCGGCGCGCCGCTCAGCGGGGCTACCAAGTTCTACAACGCGGGCGACAAGGCCTCGCTCGACGCGGCGCTGAAGGCGATCGCGGCGCTCACTCTCTCGTGCACGTTCAAGCTCGGCACGACCCCGCCCGATCCTACGAAGCTCTACGTGTTCGTCGACAAGACGAAGCCCGTGTCGCGCGACCCGAACAAGGCGAACGGCTGGGAGTACGATCCGGTGACCAACCAGGTCACCCTCTACGGCCAGGTGTGTACCGACCTGCAGGCGGGCACCATCAAGGCGGTCGACATCGTCTACGGGTGCCCGACGCCCGCCTGAGCGAGCTCGAGCACCCTGGCGTGTCAGCGGCGCCGGCGGCGGCCCGCGACCGCCACGGCGAGGCCGAGCAGCGTGAGGCCCGCGCCGCCCGCGCCGACGGTGTGCGCGCCGGGCGCGTGGACCGCGCAGTTCGACGAGCTGCTCACCGGGCCCGAGGTGCCGGCATCCGCGCCGGGGGCGGGCGACGCGCAAGCGAGGAGGGTCGTGCCCGCCTCGGTCGTGCATCGGAGCGCCTGGCACTCGCCGCTTGCGCCGCTGGCCAGCGTGCACGCTTCGCCGACGTTCTTCCCCGAGCAGGAAGACGCGGCAGCGTTCTCGTTCGTGCCACATGGAGTGGGGCGCGCCGGGGCGGAAGGGTTGGTTGGGCTCGGACCCGGGGGGATGTCCGCGCTCGCCGCGCTCGAGACGAGCAGGGAAGAGATCGCGAGGCACGAGAGCATGAGGTTGCGCATCCCTGAGTGGTATCGCCGCTTGGTCGCGGCGGGAAACCCAAAAAGAAGGCCCATCACCCGGCTCGACCCTCGTCAGGTGTCGAGCGCGCGGGAGAGGGCGCGGACGAAGGCCCAGGGCGCCTCCACGGGGATGGCGTGCCCCACGCCCGGGAAGCGCACGACGGTGGCGCCGGGCACCGACCGCGCGAGCTCGAGTTGGCCCTCGGCCGGGTACATCTCCGAGGCCTCGCCCACCATGAAGGTTACCGGAGTTCGCGTGTCGACCAAGGCGTCACGGAAGTCGTAGTCCTGCTCCAGATAAGCTCGGAGGCAGTCCATGTAGATTGGCCAGTTCGCGACCGGAAAGACGCGCCTGGCCAGCGCTTCGCGGTGGACCGCGCCGGTCGCGGTCTTCAGCCAGGCGGGGCGGAAGGCCGAGCGGAGGAATTTCGCGAACGCCCCGCGGACCCGCTCGCGGAGCCGGGCGGGGAGGGCATCGAAGGGCCGGTCACGGAGCGGATCGACCTCGCCAAGCAGCGCGCGCATCTCCGCGAACCGCGCCGGCTGCTCGGGGCCGAAGAGGCCATGGGTGTAGTGTGCATCGTTCTGGATGCGCGCGGCCTGGTCGATGTGCACGTAGCCGGCGACTCGCCGGAAGCCGCCGCGCGCCGCGAGCGCGAGCGCCGTGAGCGCCCCCATCGAGAGGCCGCCGAGCAACACGCGCTCCTCGCCGAGGTGCTCGAGGAGGTCTTCCACGTCGTCGGCGTGCCCTCCGATCACGTCGGCGTGCCCGTAGTCGACCCCATGCGACCGCCCGAAGCCGCGCAGGTCGGGCAGCACGAACCGGTACTTGTGCGCGAGGGGCGCCACGAGGGGCAGCCACATGGCCCCGTGCATGCCGAAGCCGTGCAGCATCACGACCGTGCGGCCGGGACCGCCCCGCCCTACCACGTGTACGTGCAGCGAGCGCCCGTCGCGGAGCGGGACCTTGGGCATAGGGCGAACGACCTCCACCGAGAGGAGACCCGCCTTCCCTCGCCGGCGCAAGCCCTACCGCGTCGAGCACCGTCGACGCGGCTCAGTTCGCGGGGGAGGGCACTCCCGGTCACGCGCCGCTTCCGCGCGCGCCTACGGCGTCGATGGGGGGTCGAAGTCGGACGCGTCGTGGCGCTCGCGGAGCTGGCCCTCGAGGGCCCCCCACACACGATTGACCCTCCTGCCGCGCTGGACCGCCGGGCGCAGCGCGATGAGCTCCGCCCATCGCACGACGTGGGTGTAGCTCGTCACCTGCAAGAACTCCCCAACGCCGTAGAGGAGGCCCCTCACGAGCGCGCCATACCAAGGCCACACGGCGACGTCCGCGACGGTGTACTCGTCGCCCGTGAGATACGCGGTCTCTGCGAGTCGACGGTTCAGCACGTCGAGCTGTCGCTTCACCTCCATCGCATAGCGGTCGATCGCGTATTCGATCTTCGTCGGCGCATAGGCGTAGAAGTGGCCGAGTCCGCCGCCGAGGTAGGGCGCGCTGCCCATTTGCCAGAAGAGCCACGACAGGCACTCCGCGCGCTTGCCGGGCTCCTTCGGCAGGAAGGCGCCGAACTTCTCCGCCAGATAGAGCAAGATCGCCCCGGACTCGAAGACCCGGATGGGCTCGGGACCGCTGCGGTCCATGAGCGCGGGGATCTTGGAGTTCGGGTTCACCGCCACGAAGCCGCTCCCGAACTGCGCACCGTCGTCGATCGAAATGAACCAGGCGTCGTACTCGGCGCCCCTGTGCCCGAGCGCGAGGAGCTCCTCGAGCATCACGGTCACCTTCACGCCGTTGGGCGTCGCCTGCGAATAGAGCTGCAGCGGGTGGCGTCCGACGGGCAGCTCGACGTCGGCCCGTGCCCCCGCGGTCGGGCGGTTCACGCCCGCGAACCGCCCTCCCATCTCGCGGTTCCAGGTCCAGACCTTCGAGGGCGTGTACGAGGCAGCGTCGTCCGTCATTCATGGCTCCGATCAGGGGTAGCGATCGCGTCCACCCTAGCAGCCCGTCGACCAACCACAGGGATTGCGCGCGCCCGGCGGCCGGCCGCTCCTTTCGCTCAGCTGGGCGACAGCGCCGCTTTGGCTGTCGCGAGGAAGCGCTCCCGGGCCGTGGCGTGGTCCACGATGGGGTGCGGGTAGCTCTCTCCCAGGCGGAGCCCCGCGGCCCGAAGGGAGAGGGCGGGCGCGAGCCACGGCGCGTGGATGTGCTTTGCATCCAATCGCGCGAGCTCTGGCAGCCAGCGTTTTACGTACGCGCCGTCGGGGTCGAACTTCTGTCCCTGCGTGATGGGGTTGAAGACGCGAAAATACGGCTGCGCGTCGCACCCGCACCCCGCCGACCACTGCCAGCCTGCGTTGTTCTGGATCCAGTCGCCGTCGGTCAGGTAGCGCAGGTAGTGCGCCTCGCCTCGGGTGTACGAGAGCAGGAGGTGCTTCGTGAGGAAGCTCGCGGTGATCATGCGCGCGCGGTTGTGCACGAAGCCCGTGGCCAAGAGCTCCCGCGCCGCGGCGTCCACCACCGGGTAGCCGGTGCGGCCGTCCCGCCACGCGGCCCAGGAGGCCTCGTCGTCGCGCCACGGGAAGCGGCGGAAGGCCGGCTTGAACGGCTCGGTCAGGACCTCGGGGCGCGCGTCGACCACGTGGTGGGTGAACTCGCGCCAGAGCAGCTCGTTCGTGAGCTTGTCGGCGCCCTCTTCGATGCGCGCCGGCGCCTCGGCCGAGGCGGCGGTCACCGCGTTCCACACGGTGCGCGGCGAGAGCACGCCGAACTTGAGATCCTGGGAGAGGCGGCTCGTGCCGTCGACGCCGAGGAGATCGCGGCCGCTCGCGTACGCCTCGAGCCGAGTGGCCACGAAGGCCTCGAGGCGCGCGCGGGCCGCGCGCTCGCCGCCCCGGAGGAGGCGAGGGTTCTCGGTGAGGCCGAGCTCGGCGAGCGTGGGGACCTCCCGCGTGCGCACGGCGCGGGCCGCCTCGGGCAGCGGCGGGAGCGTGCGCGGCGATGGCAGACACGGGCCTATCGCCACGTCGCGCCGAAACGCGCGCGCGAAGGGCGTGAACACCGAGAACGGTCCGCCGCCTCCCGTCCGCACCGCGCCATGCGCCGCGAGCAGCTCGCCGTCCAAGAGCTCGAGCGGCACGGTGAGGCGCGCGCGCACGCGGCGATCTCGGGCGCGCCCGAGCGGCTCGGTCCACGCCTGCGCGACCACGCGATCGACCGCGAGCTCACGCGCGAGGCGAGGCACGACCTCGTCGCTCCGGCCCTCCACCAGCAGGAGCCGCGTGCCCGCGTGGGCGAGGTTCTGCGCGAGCGACGCGAGCGACTCGAGGAGAAACTGCATGCGATGCGGCAGCTCGCGCGCGCGCTCGGGGGCGAAGAAATACGGGTCGAGCACGAAGAGGGGCACGACCTCGCCCGCCGCCGCCGCGCGGCGAAGCGGCGCGTGATCGCTCACGCGCAGGTCTTTGCCACGAAACCAGACGAGGGTGCGCATGTCGGAGCCTACGATGCCACGAGGAGGCGAGAGGGTTCAGCCGGTTTCAGCCTGGTCGAGGATGTTGGCGACGTAGCCATGCTTCGCCGGCGCGGTCCGGCTCCCCCCTCGTCGGAAGACGCGCATCACACGCGCGAAATGGGGTCCGCGCACCGGTTACGAATCTCTGGAGGAACTGGCCCGGTGGCGATCTGGGGCTTCGACGGCGCATGATGTGCGCCGCGCTGAAGCCCGTCCCGCTCGACGGACGGCGAGGTGCCGGTGCGCCGCCGTCGTGGCCATTCGCCACCAACGAACGAAAGGGGCGTGATTCGTCTGCCGCGTCCCGAAGAATGGCATAAGACTCGATCCATGCGCCCCTCGCCCAAGGCCCTCGCGGTCGCGCGGTCGCGCTCCGTCTCACGTGGGACGGTCCGAGCGGTGGTCCTCGCGATGGCGCTCGTCGCTTGCCGCGCCGACCCCGCAGGGCAAACCTCCGACGCGTCGGCGCCTTGCACGGCGATGTTCGGCCGGCCTGGCCCACAGACGGGGCTCTCCGAGGCCGAGTGCGCGCCGCGGTGCACGTGCGCGGCGACCCCGTTCGAGCAGCCCGACTACACCGAGGCCGATCTGGCCGCGCTCGAGTCGCTCACGCTGCTCGATGCGCCTGGGGAGCTCAAGGCCGATCCGTACGCCTCGCCGCCGGCCGCTACCGGATCGGCCGACGCGGTGTGCGCCGTGCTCCGCGAGCCGGCGCCCGCAAAGAGCTACCGCCTCCGCACCTACGACTCGCCCGCGGCGGCCAAGGCCGCGGGGGCGCAGATCACCCACGTCGGCGCGTGCGGGCTCTGCTCGCCGCTGCGCGATCTCGCCGTGTACATCCGTCGCCCCGACCTCACCGCGCCGGTCCGCGACTGCGGCGTGAAACACGGAAACGACAAGGCCGCGCAGCTCGCGTGCCTCGAGGCGCTCGGGTTCGACCGCCCCTGCGCGCAGGTCTGGTCGTACAACACCGACCACACCCGCGCGCGCTGCCTCGGCCCCTGCGTCGCGGCGCTCACCAAGCCCTACAACGAGCCGGACGGCGCCCTCAACGCATGCCTCCAGTGCGACGAGGACGTGAGCGGCCCCGTCTTCAAGGCGGTCGCGGGGCGCTCCCGGCGAAACACGGGCGTCGCCTCGACCATGTGCCGCCCGTGCAGCGAGGTCACGCCGCTCGTTCACCGCTACTGACGCGCCAGCGACGAACGAGGAGAGACGCGCTGCCCCTTCCCGCCGGGCTCGAAGCGCAGTATCCCGCGACGATGCCGCCTTCGCACAGCCCCGCCGACGCGCCCCGTCCCGCCTCGCGAGGGACGGTCGCCGAGCTCGAGGCGTCGGAGCAGGCGCACAGAGCCGATCCCGAGCGCGCCGACATGTTGCGCCGGGCGCGCCTCTTCAAGACCGGCTGGCTCGAGCTCGCCGAGGCGCTCGTGCGGGCGCGGAAGAAGCGCAGCTACGAGGCCTGGGGCTACGCGTCGTTCGAGGACTACACGAAGAAGGAGCTGCGCCTCCGCCAGGAGACCGTCGACAAGCTCACGGGATCGTTTCTGTTTTTGAAGGAGCGCGCGCCCGACGTGATGGAGCGCGACGGCCTCACGCAGAAGATCCCGAGCTACGACTCGGTGGACTTCCTGCGCCGCGCGGAAGAGCGCCACGACGCCCCGCCCGAGGTGATGGACGAGCTGCGCAAGAAGGTGCTCGAGCACCCGGTGTCCATGCCGACCCTGTCGAAGCACTTCGCGCCCACGATCTTCCCGCCGAGCGAGCCCGACCGGGTGGCCCGCGAGAAGGCCTCGATGAAGGCCGCGGCCGAGCGCCTCCGCGACGCGCTCACCGAGTCGCGCTCGGCGCCGATGGGGCTCGCGGGCGATCTCATCACGCTGCTCGAGCGGCTCCTCGCGACGCTCGAGGTCGGCGAGTAGCGGCTCGAGGTCGGCCGTGGACGCCCTCGCCGGGGCGCTGCCCATCGCGTACGCTGAGGGGATGGGTGAGCCCGCAAGAAAACGTGCAACCTACCAAGATGTCCTCGACGCACCTCCGCACAAGGTCGCCGAGGTTATCGACGGCGAGCTTGTGCTCCACCCCCGCCCGGCGTCTCCCCACGCGCAGGCCGCGACCACGCTCGGCGAAGAGCTCGGGCCCCCGTTCAAGCGCGGTCGAGGCGGCCCGGGTGGCTGGGTCCTCCTCTACGAGCCCGAGCTCCACCTCGGACCCGAGCCCGACATCTTGGTCCCCGATCTCGGCGGCTGGCGGCGCGAGTCGATGCCCGAGATGCCCCACGCGGCGTTCTTCACGCTCCGCCCCGACTGGGTGTGCGAGGTGCTGTCGCCTTCGACGCAGCGCCACGATCGGCGAAAGAAGCTCCCGGTATACCAGCGCGAGCGCGTCCAGCACGTGTGGCTCATCGAGCCTGTCGCGCGCACGCTCGAGGTCCTCTCTCTCGACGGGCCCACCTACCGGCTCCTCGCGACGTACGCCGACGACGAGCGCGTGCGCGCCGAGCCCTTCGACGCCATCGAGCTCGATCTCGCCGTCCTCTGGCTGCGCTGACCCACCGACGATTCGATCCCAATGAGCTCGCGGACGAGCGGCCGAAGCGAGCCAAATCCTCGCTGACTTAGCTTAGCAGCCCGTTGATTTACTCCCGTCGGCCCGTCGCCGCCGCATCCCGACCGCCGTCGTTGCGATCCTGCGGTGCGTGCTCACCTAGAAACGCCCACCTGGAACACGCTCCGCGCGCTCCTCGGATCGCGCCTTGGCGGGCCGGGCGCGGACGACGCCGGGCCTCGGTCCGTAAATCAACAGGCTGCTAGCGTCGCCGCGGGACCGCGACGCCTAGGAAGCGCGGCAGGTCGTCTTCGTCGCGCCAGCTCCGATCGCGCTCGTCGGCCTTCAGGCTCGTGATGCCCTGCTCGCGCCAGGTCTTGCCGGGGGGCGAGGCGTCGATCCAGTGGAAGCTCTTCTCGCGCGTGTCGAGGTGCACGTAATGGGTGCGCGGGTGGGTATAGACTCCCACGCCCACGTGGCCATAGCCGCGAAGGTGGGCGGCCAGCAGGCCGGAGTCGACGCGATCGAGCTTGAAGTCGAGCGCCTCGTCGGTGTGATGCCTGCTCGTCCCGCGCGCCTCCTGGCGGTGACCGCTGATCACCTCGACGCCGCTGGCGCCTAAGGCGTACGCGGCGCGCGCGACGAGCAAGAGCACCCTCGGCTCGAGCGGCTCTCCGTCGGGGTTCACCACCGCGACGAAGGCGCGCAGCGCCTCGGGGTCGACCTTGCCGAGGTCGGTGTACACCCGCACGTCGGCGGTGCGGTTCGTGTTCGGGTTTCGCACGTGGAGCGGCCACGCGCGCGTGGCCCACACCTCGGCCTTCGCGCGAGGCTCCTCGAGGGGCAGACCAAGCACCTCGTCGCTCGCAGACCGCGGCGTGACGGCGTCGGGTGGGGGCGTCGGCCGCCCTCCGCCGCCGAAGAGGGCGCCGAACAGCACCACCGCGGCGACGGGGAGGCTCAGCAACGTAGGCATCGAGCGTCGAGAATAGCGTAGTTCCGCCACGTGGCGAGCCTGGCGCGCGCCGCCCCGAGGCTCCGCATGCCGCGGGCCGGCCCCGAGCGCTCGGCCGCCCCGGGATCGTGTAAGGTGCCGGCCCCGTTGTCCGCGCCGCCCGTCATCTTCCTCCGCGACCGCTTCCTCGAGGCCGACGAGCCCGCGACGGTGTCGTTGTTCGATCGGGCGTACCTGCTCGGCGACTCGCTCTTCGCGTCGCTCCGCGTCTACGCAGGGGCCCCCGTGGGCCTCGGTCGCCACCTCGCGCGGCTCGAGGCGACCGCCGGGGAGCTCGGCCTTGCCTGCCCGTCGGCGGCCGCGATCGAGCCAATCGTGCGCACCGCGTGCGACAGATTTGTATCCGAGTACGGGTACTTGCGTATCACTCTGAGCCGAGGCGAGATGCCGCCACGGGCCGCGGGGCTCGGGCTCACGGGGCTCGCCGCGCCGGTGCTGAGCGTCGTCGTGCGCGAGCTCGGCACTCCGGCGTTTCCCGCGCCCACGGAGGTCGCGCCCGTGACCCTGCGCGCCGTGCCGGCCGCGTGCCAGCCTCCGGGGTGGAAGCTCGGCAGCTACGCGCTCCGCGTCGCGATGCGCCGGGAGGTCGAGGCGAGAGGCCACGGCGAGGGGCTCGTGCTCGGGCTCGATGGCGCCGTGGTGTCGGGCGTGTCGTCGAACCTGTTCCTCGCGCGCGGCGACTTGCTGGTGACGCCCGCGCTCTCGTCGGGGTGCCGGCCGGGCGTCACCCGGGAGCTGCTGCTCGAGCGCCTCCGCGCCGCGGGCGCCCCCGTGGAGGAGCGCGCCGTCGCCCTCGAAGACCTGCGGGCCGCCGACGGCGCGCTCTTCACGAGCTCGGTGACCCCGCTCCTCCCCGTGTCGCGGTTCGAGTCGCGGGCGCTCGCGCCTGACCACCCCTGCGTCGCGCGCGCGCGCGCCGCGCTCCTCGAGGCGATCGCGCAGGAGCGCGGGCCCGCGTGAGCGCGTGCGTGGAAGAGCTCGTCGCCTGGCTCTCGGCCGGGCGCGTCCACCGCGTGGTCGACGTCGCGCTTCCGTGCGCGCTCGCGGGTCTCGTCCGGCTCCCGGAGGCCGCGGGCCCGCTCGCGCTGCTCGATCGCGCCGTGCGCGGCTCGCCCTACGCGACCACGGCGCGGGTGGCGCTCGCCCCCCGCTTCACGCTCACTGCGGGCCGCCTCGCGTCTGGCGGGAGCGCGACCCTCCGCATGCCTTGGGACGACGCCGCCTGCCCGCCGAGGCTCGTCGACCAGGCGGAGACGCTCGTCACCGATCTGCGCGGCGAGGAACCGACCGAAGCGCGCCTCGAGGGCTGCCCGCTCGGGCTCGTCGAGCGGCTCCTCCGCGCGGCGGCCGGCTCCGTCCCCGCCGCGGCCGAGTGCGGGCCGTATGCGTGCGGTTTCGTGGGTTTTTTCGGCGACGGGGTCTCCCACTTCGTCGAGTCGCTCCAGGGCTTGCCGGCGCGCCCGCGCGAGGCGGCCCCGGACCTGGCGCTGCTCTTCACCGACGCCGTGCTGTTCGCCGATGACGCCGACGGGTGGACCGCGAAGCTCTCCCTCGTCGGGCGCGGCCCGAGCCACGCCGCGGCGCGCTCCGACGCGGAAGCGCTCGAGGCCAGGGTCCGAGCCCTGCTGGCGGCGGGGCCGTGGTGTGCGCCGCGCGCCGCGCGCCCGGCAGATCCCGCGCCGCCTGCCGCGCCGGACGAACGCGCGCCGCGGATCGTCTCGCGTCACTCGGCCGAGAGCTACTCGGCGCTGGTCGCGCGCGCGAAGGAGTCCATCGCGGCCGGCGAGGTCTTCCAGCTCTGCGTGACCCACACCCTCGCCGTGGAGCCGAGGCCCCGTGATCCGGCCGCGCTCTACGAGGCCCTGCGCGCGTCGAACCCGGCGCCCTTCTCGAGCTACGTCCGGCTCGCCGGTGTGCACCTGGTCTCGTCGTCGCCGGAGCGTTTCCTGCGGATCGCACCCGGAGGCGCCGTGCAGGCGAGGCCCATCAAGGGCACACGTCCGCGCGGCGCGACCCCGGAGGAAGACGCGCGCCTCGCGCTCGAGCTCGCCGCGAGCGAGAAGGACGGCGCGGAGAACGACATGATCGTAGACCTCCTGCGCAACGACCTGGCGCGCGTGTCCGCGCCGGGGAGCGTGCGGGTCCGCGAGCGCCGGGTGGTCGAGCCGCACGCCCAGGTCCACCAGCTCGTCTCCACGATCGAGTCGCGCCTCGCGCCCGGACGCGGCGCGGTCGACGTCCTGCGCGCGGCCTTCCCGCCGGGGAGCATGACCGGCGCTCCGAAGGTGCGCGCGGTCGAGCTGCTCGCCGACCTCGAGCCCCACGAGCGCGGCGTGTACTCCGGCGCGATAGGCTACCTCGACGTCCGCGGCGCGCTCGACACGTCGGTCGCGATCCGCACCTTCGTCCTCACCGCCGAGACCTGCACGTTCGGGGTCGGCGGCGGAGTGGTCCACGACTCGCAGCCGCTCGCCGAGTGGGAGGAGACCCTCGACAAGGCGCGCGCGCTGGTGCGAGCGCTCGCGGCGTATTTTGGCCGCCCCGTGGTCTGGGAGCACCGCCCGTGAGGGTGCTCGTGGTCGACAACTACGACTCGTTCACGTGGAACCTCGTGCACCTCGTGCACGAGGCCCTCGACGGTGAGGCCGAGGTCCTCGTTCGCCGGAGTCGAGAGACCTCGGTCGCCGAGCTCGAGCAGCTCGCGCCCGATCGCGTGATTCTCTCGCCAGGGCCAGGCGATCCTTCGGCGCCCGGTGGGGGCGGCGCGGGCGTGTCGGTCGAGGCCGTCCGCGCGCTGTCGGGGCGCGTGCCTCTCCTCGGCGTGTGCCTCGGGCACCAGGCGATCGGCGTGGCGTTCGGCGCGCGGGTCGTCCGCGCGGCCGAGGTCGTCCACGGCAAGGCCCGCGAGGTGTTCACCGAGGAAGATCCGCTCTTCGTCGGCCTCGCGCGGCCCCTCGTGGCGATGCGATACCACTCGCTCGTCGTCGAGTCGGTCACGCTGCCGCCGGCGCTCCGCCCGATCGCGCGGGCCGCCGACGGCACCCTCATGGCGATGCGCCACGCCTCGCACCCCACCGTGGGGCTGCAGTTTCACCCGGAGTCGATCGGCACGCCGGAGGGGGTGGCGCTCGTTCGGTCGTTCCTCCTCTTGCCTTGAGCTCGCCGCACGCCGCGTCCGCGAAGTCAATCCCATTGACGATTGCACGTCTCTCGCGCGATCGCGCGGCCACGCGCCGCGTCGCGGGTCGCTACCGGGGCGGCTCGATCTCCCAGCCGCACCTGCGGTGACCGATGTCGATGGCCCGCGCGGGGTCCTTGGAGCCGTCGACGGTGTCGCTCATGAGCACGAAGCTCGCGCCCAGCTTGCCGTTGGTCGTGCACGCGCAGAAGAGCTCCGACGTCGCCGTTCCGCGTACGGCGGGGCAGGAGAGAGCGCGCTCGCGCCCGTCCGTGCACGCGCGGAAGGCGACCTCGCCGGGGAGACGCCCCGTGATCTCGGGGCAGCGCAGCCCGCGCTCGCGGCGTTCGCACGCAGCCGCGAGCAGAAGAAAGACGACCGCAGCGAGCGAGATGGGCCGAGCCATCGCGCGAGCTTACCCCTCTTCGCGGTCCGCCCGCCGCTCCGTCTCGACCTCCGAACGGTGCCCGGGCGATCGATCGCGGCGTGAAAGGGGCGTCTCGCCCCGAGGTGCGCTATGGTGCTTCATGGTCCGGTCCGGGCCTGGAGGTCGTCGAATGCGCCCGAGCGTCTCTCTCTCGTTGCTTGCTATCGCGTTCGCCGCCGCGTGCGGCACCGAGCGTCGCGCGGTCTTCGACGACAAGAAGGACCCCCTCCCCCCTGGGAGTGGGGCGGACGGCGGCTTCGTGGACTTCGGCAACGCGGCGGACGACGGCCTCGCGGTCGACCCGCTCAACGCGATCTTGTTCGTCGACACCTCCACGACGCCACCCACCCCGGCCAAGCAGACCTACAAGGTCGTGCGCAAGACCGCGAACGGCGAGACCGACCTCACGGCGCGCGCCACCTTCGAGCTCGAGAAGCCCGAGCTCGGCAAGTTCACCGGCAACAACTTCGAGTCGGTCGCCACACTGCCCACGACCGCTCCCGGCTTCACGACCGACGTCACCGTCCGTGTCGACGGCGGGTCCACCGGCGCGAAGCTCACGGTCGTGCCGCTTCGGCGCGGCGCTGACAGCGCGCGCGACTTCTTCTTCATCGTCCCGTACGGCCAGGCCCCCACGCCGCCGAGCGACGTCCTCAAGTTCAAGACCAACATCCAGGCGGTCGACGTCGCCTTCGTGGTCGACACCACCGGGTCGATGTCGTCCGAGATCAACGCCATCCGGACCGCGCTCGGCGGCTCCCTCCTCACCCAGCTCCAGGCCGCGATCCCCTCCGTGGGCATCGCGATCGTGAGCCACAAGGACGAAGAAGATCCCGCGCCCCAGCTCGTCGAGGTCTTCCAACGGATCACCACGACGCTGAGCCTCGCGCAGTCGGCCGCGGGGCGGCTCAACGCGTCCGGCGGCGGCGACACGCCCGAGGGGCAGGTGCCCGCGATGTTCCATGTCCTCACGGGGCTCCCGGTCACCGGGGTGCCCGCCCACACGCCCGCGCCGGGCACTACGGGCGGCGTCGATTTCCGTCCCGGCGCGCTGCCGATGGTGGTCCTCGTGACCGACGCGTCCTGGCACGGGACCAAGGGCGGGGTCACCAGCGCGCGTCTGCGCGGCGCCTTCGCGGGAGCGAACGCCAAGTTCGTCGCGCTCACCTCGGACGGGAGCAGCGACAACGAGGTCGACGCCGACAGCCTGTCCGACTCGACGCAGTCGAACCTGCCTCCGAGCGCGTTCACGGGCTGCGGCGGCCAGTGCTGTACGGGCGTCAACGGCGCGGGTCGCGCCGGGGCGCCCGGCGGCAGGTGCCGGCTGAACTTCCGCTACTCGAAGAGCTCGCCGAACATCGGGGGAGGAGTCGTCGACGCGATCAAGGCCGTCGCGATCGGGACGGCGTACGACGTGGCGCTCCGCCCGCGCAATGACCCGGCCAACGCGAATGGCGTCGACGCCACCAAGTTCATCAAGGCCCTCCGCGCGAAGGACGAGGGCGACGCGACGCAGGGCTGCCCCGCCCACCCCGCGAAAGACACGAACGGCGACGGCGTCAACGACACGTTCACCGGCGTCACCGTCGGCACGCCGGTCTGCTTCGAGGTCATCGCCGAGACCAACACGACGGCGGAGCCCCAAGACACGGCCCAGTTCTACAATTCCTTCTTGGACGTGGTCGGCGTGCCGGGCGACATCCGCCTCGACACCCGCAAGGTCCTCTTCCTCGTGCCGCCGAAGGCCGGCGTCACCAAGTGACCGTCTTGCGCGCGCGCTGAGCACCCAAGCGCGCGTCGTCTTCGAGGAGCTCGAGCACGGCTTCGTGCTGATGTGTCGAGCTTCGCCAGGGACTCCTGCGCGGCGGCCGCGCTCGCGTAAACTCGGCCTATGTGCTGCTTCTCGCTCCCGGTCAGGTTCGTCGGTGGCACGCGCATTTTCGCGAGGTCGGCCGAGCTCGGGCGCCAGTGGTTGGTGTACGCGATGAACGTCGAGCTCGACGAGGAGCTCGCGATGGTGCTGCCCTTGCCCGTGCCACCGTCGCCCGGCGACGACGCCGTGAGCTTCGTCGATCTCTCGGGCTACGCCTCGTTCTTCACGCACCTCGAGGCGGCGTTCCCGCCCGACTGGGGCAGCGCCCCGCAGGCGAAGGGGCTCATGCGCTCGGCCCCCTCGCGGAGACCGCTCGCGGTCGTGGAGGTCGGCGAGTTCGAGGCCTCGTTCGTGCCTCGCCGCGCCGACTTTCGCCGCCTCGATCGGCGCTTTCGCCTCTCCGACGCGGTGTGGGCGCGCCTCGACGGGCGCAGCGCGGACCACGGCGCGAACTACGCGGACTGGGGCTTCGCCGTATTTCAGCTGAGGCCTCGCCGCGCCGGCTTCCTTGGCAGGATCGCGCGACAGACCGTGCACCCGATGGCGTTCACGTTCCCAACCAGGGAGCCCGGCGCGCTCTTCTTCCCCACGCTCCACGTACACGACGGCCACCTGCCGGCCCGCGCGAGCTTCGACCACATGCTCTTCTGCCAGTCCGACGGGGCGCTGGACGCCGCGCTCCCGTGGGACACCTCGGCCGAGCCGCTCGAGGCCTCGGTGTCCCCCGCGCGCGCGCGCGGCGCGATCGCGGCCGGCCGCAGGGGGCGGCGCACCTCGCTCCAAGGCGAGCTCCCGAACCGCGACGTGGTCGTGCGCCCGCCGACCGCCGTGCGCGCGGAGGACCTCGAGGGAAAAGGTGAGACCTATTCGTACTGCGTGCACGCGACGAGCCTGAACCTCTTCGCGCCCGAAGACGCGCTCCGCCGCGCGTGGCAGCGCACCGCGCGTGACCGACTCCCGGGACTGTGCGGCGGGCTCCGCGAGGGGCTCCGCGCGCTCACGGAGGCCCGGCGCGACGCGTGGGGCCTCGCGCCGCTCGTGCCCTCGCTCCCGCAGCACTTCGTGAACGGCGCTGAGCTCTGGACCGGCCTCGACTACCTCACCGGCGCGCCCGCGGTGCCGGGTGGCCCCGGGCAGGTCACGATGCGCGTGTTCACCGAGACCGTGGAGCCGCAAGACGTCACCCTGGGGTTCGCGCGCCTCCCCGACCAAGCGCTGCTCTGCCGGATCCGCGCCGAGCTGGCAGTCCTCGTGCGCCGCTCCGTGGAGTGAGCGCACGTCAGCGCTCGCCACGTGAGATCAGCGCCGTGGCGGCGCGAGCGCAAGCGCTCGCGTGGCCTGCCCCTCCTCGTCGAGGGCGAAGACCTCCTCCCGGAAGTCGCTGACGCGGTAGCCCTCTCCGTGCGAGGTGACGCGGACCAGCACCTTGCCCTCGGGGCTCGCGTCGACGCGGTACCCAGGCACCTGGCCCTCTTCAGCCTCGGCGACGAACCTGCGCCGAGCGGCCTCGCGCCGCCGGGCCAGCAGCGTGGAGGCCAGTCCGGTGGCGGTCCCCAGGCCGGCCATCGCGAGCAGCAGCCGCCGGCCCCACGGCTCGAGGATCCCCTCCCAGTGCGGGAGCACGTGGTCCGCGCCCGCCGACACGTGGCCGCCGGAGAGGGCCAGCACGAGGCCAAACAGCGACAGCGCCACACACGCGAGGCCAACGATCCACTCGCCGCGCTCCTCGCCGGCCAGCCCCTTGCGGGCGAGGGCCTGCGACCACGCGATGGGGAGGCCGAACGCGACGAGGGTCGCCATCATCGCGGGGAGCCACGCGATCGCTCCGAACGTGCAGCCGAGCGCGAACCCGACGGCGGCCCCGCCGATCTCCCCTTGACTCCAACCTAACAGGATCGCCGCGGCGAGCCCGGCGTTCGTCATGGCGAGCGGCACCGAAGAGAGCCAACCCCAGCGGAACGAGGAGCGCCCCACCGTCTTGCGCCACCGGAGCACGGCGGCCCATAGGCTCCCGATGAGCAGCGTCGGCAGGCCCGTGACGAAGGTGGAGAGCCCGAACTGACCCGAGTCGGCCACGATCAGGCCGAAGATGCCCGCCGTGACCGTCGCGAGCGCGAGCCCCACCGCCGCGACGTTCAAGTTTCGCAGCGCGCGCAGCGACTGGAAGGGCTTGGGGACCGCCACTCTCAGCCCCGCCTCGTCGCTCGCGCGTGGCCCGATCGATCCATCCTGAGACCTCCTCCTCCGAGCGTAGCCTTCAACGCCTCGGGCGGCCTATCCGTTCGGGTTGAAATCCGCGCGCAGCGATGGCACGTCTCCACGCCGGATTGCGCTTGAAATTGCCTACAGGAATGGCACAGCTAGCGGGGTCAACTTTCTCGAAGGAGTCTGCATGTCGAAGCGCTGGTCCCTCGCCGCTCCCCTGGCTCTCGCGGCCGTCGCCGCGCTCAGCGTGGCCGCCTGTTCGGCCGAGGCTCCCACCGACCCCGTCGGCGAGGACCCCGGCGCGGAGCTCGACGTGGTCGGCGAGTCGAACTCCGAGGAGGCGCTCACCGAGAAGAACAACCTGCGCGGCGTCGACAAGATGGCCGACAAGCAGCTCGCGCTCACCTTCGACGACGGCCCCCGCGCCAGCTCCGTCGAGTTCGCGCAGTGGCTCAAGGACCAGGGCATCCCGTCCACGTTCTTCATGACCGGCAACGCGATCGCCGCGTCCGAGCCCCAGCGCGCGGCCCCGGGCAAGATCGCGGCGATGGGCCACCTCATCGCCAACCACACCTACACGCATCCCATCACCCCCTCGTTCGCGCGGCTCGCCCCCTCGCAGATGGTCGACGAGATCGGCAAAACCGACGTGCTCATCGCCCCTCACGTCGCGTCGGGCGCGCCCTTCTTCGTGCGCACCTCGGGCGGCAGCTGGAGCACCGGCGTGCAGACCGCGCTGAACGGCAGCGACCGCACCAAGAAGTACGTGGGCAACATCTACTGGGACATCGGCGGGGACATGGCCGGCGGCTTCGGCGCCGACTGGGCCTGCTGGGGTGCGAAGTACAAGCTCTCCCCCGAGGCGTGCGGCGACCGCTACATGGCCGAGATCAAGGCGAAGAAGAAGGGCATCGTGCTCTTGCACGACATCCACGCCAAGACCCAGCTCATGGTGAAGTACCTCGTGCCCAAGCTGAAGGCCGAGGGCTACACGTTCGTGCGCCTCGACCAGATCCAGGGCCTCCGGCCTACGCAGTAAGGAGACTCGCGAACGGCACTTCCGAAACGGCGAAGGGGGGCTCCGAGAGGGGCCCCCCCTTTCGATTTTGCGTGCGACGAAGGGCGCCAGAGCACCTCCGAACAGCGAAAAAGGGCTCCTCGTGAGGGGCCCTTCTTTGCGCTCAGTGCGTCTGCGCGTCTGCGCGCTCAGTGCTTGTTGTCGTACGCGATGCCCTTCTCGGTCTCGTCGATCGCCTGATCGGTGAGGGCCATCGCCTTGACGCGGTGGCCACCCTTGTCTGCGGTCGCGCGCGCGAGCGACGCCTTCGCCGCCTTGAGCTGGCCGAGCGCGGCCTGCATGTGCGGCTGTGCCTCCGCGTGAGCGGGCGTGGCGGTCTGATAAACGATGCCGAGGGAGAGGCACCCGGCGAGCGCAAACGTCGACACTTTCCAGTAGTTCATCGAGACTCCTTTTTTGGCGCATCGCGCGGCGAAGGCCGAGCGAGCCGCTTTGACGGCCCGGCGAGCGAGAGCATACAAGCGACCGGCAAGTTTTCGCGAGCGACTCCGGCCGCGGGGGCCTGCCCCCCGAAGGGGGCGCGCGCGTCCCGTCAGCGGCGACGGAAGAGGATCGGGATCGTGAACGTGCGCGGTCGCTCCGCCACCGGGAATCTCCAGCCGCGGACCTCGCCCTCGACGCAGCGCGCGAGCCCAGGATCGGTCGTCGACGCCCGGACGGAGCTCACGCTCCCTCCTGGAGCCACCGCGACCACCGCCGTGACCATCGCGGTCCCGGCGGCGCCCCAGCATGCCTTCGCGAGGGCCGGGTGGTGCGCTCGCGCGACCGCGAGGCCGACCGAGGCGTCGTCGGCGGCTCCTGCCGCGGACGCGGAGGCCGAGGCGGGAGCCGGCGCGTGCGCGGCCGGCGGCGGCGTCGCGGGCACCGGCAGCGGCAGCGGAGGGGGAGGCGTGAACGTCGGCGAGAGCTCGAGGTCCCTTGCCGCCGAGGGCGCTGGCGCGGTCGCGCCGGGGTGCGGCCCGGGAGCCGTCGGGTGTGGCGCGGAGACCGGCGCGGGGGCGGCGGCGGTCGGGGGCTGCCGGAGCGCTGCGACCACCCGGGACTCACTCGCGCGCGGCGCCGGGGCGGCTTGGGCGCTGTCGGCCGCGGGAGGGGCGCTGGACGCGGGCCCCGGCGGCGGATCGGGCGGACGGACGGCTTCGGGCGCGCGGGTCGCGTCCGGGGCGCGCGAGAGCGTCTTCGCGCCCACCACGCCGGCCACCACCAGCCCGACCGCGAGCGCGCCGAGCATCCTCGGGCGGCGCCGCCCCTCGTCGACGGGGCTCGGACCGGGCGCTTGCGCGCGACCCGGGACGGGGACGGTGGGCCGCGAGCGCGTCTCGGTCTCGTCGGTCTCTGGCGCCGCGGCTGCGGCGGGCGCGCGACCCGGGACGGGGACGGTGGGCCGCGAGCGCGTCTCGGTCTCGTCGTCTCGCGCCGGCTGCGGCGCGCGCCCGGGACGGGGACGGTGGGCCGCGATCGCCGGTCGCCCGTGTCGTCCTCCGCCCGCGGGGTGGACTGCACGTACATGCGGACGGCCGGGGAGATGGGCGTCGGCGCCTCTGCGACCTTCGATGCGTCCTCCACGACGACCTTGGGCCCGTCGCTTCCGGGCGGCGTCACCTCGGCCTTGGGCGGCGTCACCTCGGCCTTGGGCGGCGCCTCCGCGACCTTGGGCGGCACCTCCGAGCGAAGGAGCTCTCCCTCATCGACCTCGTCGACCGCGGAGCCGTCGTCTTCGTCGCAGCCTGCCTCCGGAGCCGCGGCGAGCGCCGCCACGTCGGCGATCGGCGGCGAGGGCGAGAGCGGGACCGTGTCGACCAGCGCGCGGAGGGCCGCCGTGACCTGGTTCATGCTGTCGTAGCGGTCGTTCGGGTCCTTCGCGAGGCACCGCTGGATCACGGCCTCGAGGTGCTCGGGGAGATCGCGCCTCGGCACCGGATCGTGGAGCACCTTCACGATGACCTCGGTCATCGACCCGCCGTCGAACGGCACCTCGCCCGTCACGAGCTCGTAGAGGATCACCCCGAGCGACCAAATGTCCGAGCGCCGATCCACCGACGTCGCGCTCTTGAGCTGCTCAGGCGCCATGTACCAAGGAGAGCCGAGGATCTCTTTCGTCTCGGTGCGCCTCCGATCGTGCAGCTCCACCTTGGAGATGCCGAAGTCCAGCACCTTCACCGTGGGCGGACGGTTGCGCTTCTTGGCGAGGAAGAGGTTCGCGGGCTTGACGTCGCGGTGGATGATCCCGAGCGAGTGCGCCTCCGTCAGCGCGTCGGTGATCTGCAGGGCGTAGTGGATCGCCTCCGCGGCTGGGATCTTCTTGCGGCGCTCGAGGACCGCGGCGAAGTCTTCGCCGTCGAGGTACTCCATGACCATGTACGGCGTGCCGTCCTCGAGGGGGCCGACATCCATGACCCGGGCGACGTGCTCGCTCTTGATCTTGACGGCCGCGCGCGCCTCCCGCGCGAAACGCTCGCGGGCGTCAGGGCTCGAGGCGCGCCCCGGGAGGATGACCTTGATGGCGACGAGCTCGTCGAGCTCGAGGTGACGCGCCGCGACGACCATGGCCATGCCACCCTGGCCGAGCACACGCTCGACCTTGTACCTGCCGTCGATCACCTGTCCGGGTCGAACCGATGCTGCCCCCTCGGCCATGCCGCGCGGGAGCATAGCGTCTTCGCGCGAGAACCGCGACGAGACACGCGGGAACCTCTCGAATGTCGCGTCCTTGGCGCTGAGGCAAACATCTGATCTACGAACGATAGCCTGCTGGGTCCGGAGCGCGATCGTGGCCGCCCCGGTCGTCCTCGCCTCCCTCCGCCGGCCGCGCGAGGCGTCGAGGCACGGCGAAGCTGACGCCGATCGCCGCGAGCAGGAGGGCAAACCCGAGGACGAGCGCGCTCGCCCCCCAGCCGACCAATGAATGGGGACGCGGGACGAGCGCCAGCACGCCCGACACCGCGACGCCGTGACCGACCACGAGGCCCGCGAAGCCGAGGACCAGTCGCCCGCGAGCGCGCCACGCGACGACGGCGGCGACGGCGAGGAAGAGCACGTCCACGAGGAGGTTGTGCGGAGGGAGCGAGCCGCCACGCCAGCCGGAGGTCCACTGCGCGACGTAGGTCGCCGCCAGCGTCCCGGTGATGAGCCGCAGTCGCTCCTCCGGGCTCACGCGCGCGAGGGCTTCGGTCGTCGTCCAGGCCTCGCGCTCGGTCGTCCTCACTCGGTAGGGCGATGGATCGTCCGGAGTCGAGCGGAGCGCCGGCACGACGGTGCGGAGGCGGGTTGCGGCCCGGACCGCGAGGGTCAAGGCGAAGAGCGCCGCGACGCTCGAGAGCTCGCTTGGCCGCGTGACCGCGAAGAGGGCCAGCGCGCCGCCGCCGGTCACCCAAACGCGGAGCTCGCGCGGCTGCCGCGCCACGACCAGCGCGAGGAGCGCCAGGACGACGCGGGCCCACGCGATGGGCGCTTCGCTCGCCCAGAACGCGACGTGGAGGGCAAAGAGGACTCCCCAGATGGCCCACGTGGCGAGCACCGTCCGGCGGAGCACGAGGCGGCCCCACGCGTCGAGCTCGGCCCGCGAGGTCACGCAGTCGGTCAGGTCGCGCGGGAAGACCACGCCGAGCGCGAAGACGAAGAGCGCCAGCAGTGTCCCGGCGTGCTCGGGTCCCAGCGCCACGAAGGTCCGCGGGAGAGCCGCGAGCCCGAGCGCTCCAAGGGTCGCCGCGAGCAGCGCGCGGGGCGCGATGCGGACGCGGAGCGCCCACCCGAGCGCGACGAGCTTGGCGACGAAGATGGCCAGCCAGAGCGCCGACAGCGTCACCCCGAGGGCGCCAAGGACCGCGCACGTCTCGGTGTGGAGCGTCAGATCGACCTGATACACGATCGCGATCAGCGCGAGCAGCACCGCGGGCCTCCGCTGGCCGACGCGCGTGAGGAGCGCCGCGCCGCCGATCAGCACGGCCGCGTACACCTCGGCCACGAGACCCACCGCGAGCGGGCCGTAGAGGCTCCCTTCGCTGGCGAGTCCCTTCGACACCAGGTTGAGGCCCGCCAAGACGAGCATCGCGCTCACGAGGTAGAGGGGGTTGTATTTCACGAACCAGAGGTGAAGGAGGTCCCTCCAGAACGGGCTCTTCTCTGGGGGGGTGGGGCGCGGTGCGCGCGGCGATGGGGGATCTTCGAATGGCATCGAGAGTCCAACTCAGCAACGCACGTGCCGCGCGGTTCGGACGGGACATTGTCGCGAATTGGTGGGGAAATCCTGGGTGTTCCCGTCGCCCGGGGGACAACTTGGCAGCTCGCCCGAGGCCTGGCCGCCAGATTGGCAGAGCGCGACGTTCGGCGGGCTCCTCCCGCGCGAGCGTTCGCGCCTTCCCCGAATGACGAGCGTTCCACGCCCGCGCCCTGGAGGGCGCCGCGCCGCGCCGCGCCGCGCCGCGCCGCGCCGCGCCCGCCGCGCTCCGTCGCTCCGTCGCTCCGTCGCTCGAGCGCTTCGCTAACGGCAGCGGCGTACCGAGACGTTGTCGTACGCCACGGTCACGCCAACCACGTCGCCAACGAGGTTGAGGAACGGACCCATTTGGAAGTAGACGTCCGCCGGTGGAGTTGTCCGCGGATTGAGGAAGGCGGGGTCGATGAGCGTCACCGTCGAGGTCCCAGCGGTGAGCTGTACGAGCGTCCCTCTCGTGGGATCCGAGGCAATGCGCAAGAGCACCTCGGTGGGCGCGCCGACCTTCACCGGGAGTCTTTGGCTCTCCGTGGAAAGGGGCGAGGCGTACACGAGGGAGAGGGTCCGCGCGACGCCGTCCTCGCTGCTGCGCGTCACCAGTTGCACGTTCTGGGGGAAGTAGCCGATGAGCTGCGCCAGCGTGTAGGACGCCTTGTTCTCCGCGAGGCTCACGTCGAAGCGGACCTCCACGAAGGCTGGCAAAGCAGGGGCGTTCGCCGGCGCGATGGGCGGCGAAGCCAAGACGGAGAAGCCCGCTCCGCTCGTTGTAAGTGTCACACCACCGTTGCTGAAGTCGACGCCGCCCACGTCCGCAGACTTCGTGTGCTTCCACGGACCGAGGGTCCCCGAGGAGAAATCGTCCGCGACGACGAGCGCGCACTGCGCCCCCGCGTCAGCGGAGGCGTCAGCCTCGCCCGGGGAGCCCGCGTCGATCCGGCTCCCGTCCAGCGGTGCCAGGGCGTCCGAGGGGACGGGGACGGGGACGGGGATGGGGCTCGCGTCCGGCGACTCGTTGACGGCGGTGCCGAAGGTGGTGCAAGCGTACGCCGCAAACAACCACGCGACGGAGACAGCTGGGAAGGCGCGGCGCATCGCCCGCCAGTATGCCCCCGGCAGGGCCTCGGTGCTACCGCCTCACGAGCGGCCGCGCCGCGATGACCTCGAGCGGGCGATCGATGACGGTCTCCGTGGTGATGTCGACCGCCACGCGCTCACCTTACTTACGACGGCGGTGCACTAGGCGACCGCGAGAGGCCCTGGACGTCGCCCCAAGCGCTCCGGCGCCCCATGGCGCGCTCATGCGCGGGCTCCGGCACAAACTTCACTCGCCCGGGCGGCATCGGCTACCAGCGAGGATGCGGTGGCGTACGGCAGTCGGGTTCTTCGTCGTCGGCGCGACCGGCGCGTGTGCGGCCTCCGCGGTGGTCGAGTCGCCTCGTGCGGTCGAGGTCCGTGACGCGGCGCCCGAAGCCAGCCCAGCACCCGAGGACGCCGGGGTGAGCGACGCGCCGCCCACTCCGTCTACGCCGCCTACCGACGCGGGGGCTCCGGTCGCCGACGACGCCGCGACCGACGCGTCCGCGCGCGCCTGCCCCCCGGGCGAGGTGGAGATTCCCCCGACGGGCCCCGAGGGATTCCGCATGATGAAGGGTCGCGAAGGCAGCCACAAGGTGGTGCTTACGCGTGCATTCTGCATGGACGAGAACGAGGTCACGGTGCGCCAATACGCGGCGTGCGTGGACGCCGGGCGCTGCCTCGAGCCGTGGACGAAAGACCCGTTCTCGACCTACCCGAAGCTGCCCGACCACCCGGTGAACCTCGTGAACTGGAAGAAGGCGCGCACGTACTGCGAGGCGGTAGGCAAGCGCCTGCCGACCGAGGCCGAGTGGGAGTGGGCGGCGACCGGTCCCGAGCAGTACAAGTACCCGTGGGGCAACGAGCCCGAGCCGTCGTGCGACCTCGTCGACTTCACGCAGTTCGGCGCGCCGAAGACCCGCGCTGGCGGTGACGTGGGCTGCCACGGCGGGGGGCCCTCGAAGGTCGGCGTGCATCCGGCGGGCGACCGACTCTGGCCCTCGGGCCACGTGCACGACCTCGCGGGGAACGTCTGGGAGTGGGTGGAGGACTCGTTCGCGCCGTTCGAGAAGGGCCAGGCCGACGCGCCTCCGAAGGTGGACCCGCTCGTGCGCAACCAGACCCCCATGCACCCGCTGCGAGGCGGCGCGTGGAATCGCTCGTTCGGTGGCATGGCGATCACGTTCCGCGCCGCGGCGCAGTTCACCTACCAAGTGCCCGGGGTCGGGCTGCGCTGCGTGCGCGGCGCGCCGCACCCCACGCCGCCTCCTCGGCACGACGTCGACGTCCCCGGCTGGCGGCCGCCGGTCAAGCACTGAGGCCCTGGCGCGGGTCGACGCGTGAAGTGACATCGCGTAGCGTGCCCGCCATGCCGGACAAGGAGTCTCCCCTGGCGTGGATGCCCGCCGACACGGCGGATCCGCGGGCGATTGGCCTGTCGCGGGAGGCGCTGCGCGACGCGGTGGATCTCATCCTCTGGGGCGGCGCGCTCCTCCTCCAAAGCGGCGCCGACACGGCCCTCGTCGAGCGCACCGTCGCGGGCCTCGCCAAGGGCCTCGGGGTCGACTCCATCGATGTACTCGTCTCGCCGAACGGCCTCGTGATCACCACGACCGAGGGCGAGGACTTTCGCACCAAGCTGCGCCGGGTGCCCGAGCTCGGCGTCGACCTCGCGAAAATGGCCGCCGTGGTCGAGGTGGCGCCGCGCGTGATGACGGGTGAGGTGTCTCGCGAGGCCCTGCGCGCGCGGCTCGCCGAGATCGAGCGCGCGGCGCACTACCCCCGATGGTGGGTGGCGCTCGCGATCGGCGCGGCGTGCGCCGCGTTCAGCCAGCTCTTTCAGGGCGGCGTCCGCGAGCTCGCGTGCACGCTCGTCGGCGGCGCGCTCGTGATGTCGCTCCGCCAGGCGCTCCACACGCGTCACGTGAATCCCTATCTTACGGTCCTCTCGGCCTCCCTCACGACGGGGCTGGCGCTCACCGCCCTCGCGACCGCGGTCCACGGGAGCGTGACCGTCTGCGTCTCCGCCACGGCGGTGCAGCTCATCCCCGGGGTGCTGTTCGTGCACGCGGGCCGGGACATGATCAAGGGCCACATCGTCACCGCCGTGGCGCGCGCCGCGAAGGCCACGACGATCGTGCTCGTCATCGCCGTAGGCCTCGCTGTGTCGGCCTCGATCACCCGCGCGCTCGGGGCGGCGGTTCAATGACGCCGCTCGCGTGGCTCGGGCTCCTGGCGCGCGACGCGGGCGCGACCCTCGTGGTCACGATCGGCTTCGCGCTGCTCTTCGCCGTGCCTCGCCGATACCTCCTCGGCTCGGCGCTCGCCGGCGTGCTGGGGCACGTGGGGCGCACCGTGGCGGTCGAGCGGGGCGTGCCGCTCGAGCTCGCGACGCTCATCGGGGCCACCACGATCGGTGTCGTGAGCGCGCTGCTCGCCCGACGCATGAGGGTGCCCATGTCGCTCTTCAGCATGAGCGCCATGATCGCCCTCGTCCCCGGCACGTTCGCCTACCGCACGATGCTGGCGCTCATCGCCCTCGTGAGCACGCCCTCGCCGCCGGTGAGCCTCGCGACCGACGCCCTCGTCCTCGGTACCCGCACGGCGTTCGTCGTGGCGGCGATCGCGGTCGGGGTCGTCTCTCCGAGCCTGTTTCTGGACCGCGCGCGCTGACGCGTCGGCGTCAGGTGAAGATGATCTGGGCGCCCTCGGCGAGGTCGTAGAAGTCGCCGGCGGTGATCACGTCCTTCACCTGCGGCAGGAGATCTTTGCCCTCGCGTTTGAACATCTTCATCGCGAGCTCGCACGCGAACAGCTCCGCGCCCGACTCGTCCAGGATCTGCATCATCTCACGGACCGTGGGGAGGTCGAGCTCGGCCATTTGCTTCTTCATCATCGAGGCCGCGAGGCTCTCCATGCCGGGGAGCCCGGCGAGCACGGTCGGCATGTTCGAGCTCGCGTTTCCGGCGAGGTTCATGTGCAGGTGGTCGACCTTCGACTCGGTGATGGCGTCGAGCCCCCAGAACGTGAAGAAGAGGAAGGCGTCAATGCCCGACTGCCGCGCGGCGTTCCCGAGGATGAGGCCCGGATAGACCTCATCGAGCCCGCCGTGAGAGACGATGATGGCAACTCTTCGTTTGGACGTGGCGACGTTCATCGAGGCTCCTCCTGGAGACGTAGAAGGCAATCAGCGGTCCCCTTCGTGGGGAGTCCGCGTTCGGGTGGCGAGATGTTCCCGTTCATGGCGAGCGCGGGCTCGCGGGGCTCAGATGCAGCCGGCGGGCTTCGGTATTCCCGCGATCTTGGCGATCGTGCGCGCGGGGGCCTTCGGGAACAGGCCGTAGAGGTCTTTGGTCGTCACTCCCGTGCCCTGGGTCAGGCGCCGAATGTTGGGCGCCGCGCCCGTGGCCTCGAAGTCCGCGCGGGCGAATCGAACCACCGCCCAGCGCGGCGCGTCGAGGGCGAGGCCGTGGGTCTCCGCGAGCTTCAGGGCGAGCCCTTCGGACCACGCGCCCGCGTCGGCGAGGTGCCCGTCCCGCGTGAAGGCGACGCCCTCGATCACCGCCGCGACCTCGGCGGGCTTGGTGCTCGACGCGGCACCCCCCTCGGACTGCGCGGCCGCGGGCTTGGGGGGCGAGGCGCGAGGTCGCTCCACGCCGAGCACAGGGCGCCGCCTCGCGCCGGTGACCGCGGCGAGCCGCGCCCGGGCGTCGGCGGGTCGCGGCGCCCTCCGCTTGGCGACGATCTCGGCGACGCGCCCCACGTGGCGTACCACGTCCATCATGACGGCCATGCCCTTCTGCACTTCCTCGTCGCGCGACGCGCGCACCATCCCGAGGATGCCGATGGGCTCGACCTGGTCGGCCTTCTGCAACGCCTCGCTCGCCTCGCCCGCCACCGCGAGCACCTCGGGCTGCGTCAACGTCCGCACGGTCTCCAGAATGGCCACGACCGAGTCGCCGAGCAGGCGCACGTCGTCGGGCGAGAAGCCCTCCACGATGCGCTCGCCCACGCCGACGAGCTCGCGCCCGAAGGCGAAGTAGCCCCTCTTTTCGAGCGCGTCGAGGCGCGTCGTGGCGGTCGCCATGACCTCCTTCAGGATGGGGCTCATCTCCGAGAACAGCTCGTCCTGCTTGCGCTGCCGCTCGGTGAGATCGTGCACCCTCGCGCTGAGGGCGTCGAGGCGGGCGAGGACTGTGTCAAGCTTGTCGGCCTCCATGTTCAGCTCCACTTCCCAGCCATGAGCATGCGGTGATCGAGGGGCAGCTCTTTGCCTGCCAAGAGGACGTTCCAATAAACCCACTTGAAGGCGAGCTTGCCCCAGTGGTTGATCTCGCTCTCCCCGAGCAGCGTGAACGGCCCCACCCCGGGGAGGGGGTATCGCCCGGGCAGCGGCTCGGTCTCGTAGTTGAAGTCGATCAACATCGCCTTGCCGTCGCCTGTCTCGATGAAGCAGTTCGCGTGCCCGTCGAACGCCGGCTCGGGCGGCTTGCCGTCGACGAAGCGGAGCACGTTCTCGAAGAGCACCTCCGACTGGAAGTGGGCGACGGCGCCCGCCTTCGAGGTGGGGAGATCGGTGGCGTCCCCGAGGGCGAACACGTTCGGGAAGCGCGGACTCTGCAGCGTGTGCTTGTCCGTGGGGAACCACCCGCCGGCGTCGGTCATCTGCGAGCGCGCGAGCGCCTCGGAGCCGCTGTGCAGCGGGGCCGTGACGAGCAGGTCGTACCCTAGCTCGCGGCCGTCGTACGACGTCATCGCGCGCTTCCCGCCGTCGACTCGAGCGAGCGAGTAGTCGCCGACCACCTCGATACCCCGCTTCGTGAGCATGTCGCCGAGGGCGGCCGACGCCTGCGGCTTGGTGAAGGCGCCCTCGAGGGGAGTCGCGTACACGAGCTCCACCTTGTCGCGAATGCCTCGCTTACGGAAGAACGCCTCGGCCAGAAACACGAACTCGAGCGGCGCGACAGGGCACTTGATGGGCATTTCGACGACGTTGACCACCAGGCGGCCGCCAGGCCAGTCGGCGAGCTTCTCCGCGAGCCCGAGCGCGCCGTCGAGTGTGTAGAAGTCGAAGGCGGTGTCGCGCCACCCCTCGGCGGTGAGGCCTTCGGTCTGCTCGGGCAGCACGCGAGAGCCGGTCGCGATGATCAGAATGTCGTACGCGAGCTTGTCGCCGCGCTTGAAGTGGATCACGCTCTCGTCGGGCGCGACGCGATCCACCTCGGCGAGGCGGAGCTCCACCCGGCGGTCGACGAGCTGCGTCCGCCGCTTGATCAAATCGTCGCGCCTATACATGCCGAATGGCAGGAAGAGCAGGCCCGGTTGATAGACGTGCTGGTCGTCGCGATCGACGACGACGATCTTCCAGGTGTCCTCCGGGAGCGCCTTGGCGAGCTTGTTCGCCATCATCGTCCCGGCTGTCCCTGCCCCTAAGATCACCGCTCGCTTCATGCGCGCCTCCTGCTCCGTGGGCATTGAGCAAGGTGTGTGCCTTGAAGTGACCGCGCGCATTTGCGCCATTTCGCGAGGTCTCTCGCGGCGCGCGCAAGGGGTTCGCGGGGCGGGCGCAGAAGCTGCGATCCGCCGACGCGACACGGGGCCGTAGCCCGCCTCGCCGCGAGCCCGTCAGGGCCGCGCGTACACGAAGCCGAGCTCGCCGCCACCTTCGTCGCGATCCTGCGGTGCGTGCTTACCTAGAAAAGTGACGGCTCTTCAGCTCGCGCGGCCAGGCACCTTGTGGCCGAGGCGCGTGATGCGCTCGGTCACGTCGCGGTAGCGCGGGTCCTTGCGCACGACCTTCTGGAAGTACGCGAGCGCCTCGCGCGGCATCTTCTTGGCCTCGTAAGCGTTGCCGAGCTCGTAGAGCAAGAGGGTCTCCTGCTGCGGCTCCTTCACGGGCGCGTTCAGACCCCGAAGGAAGGCCGTGACCGCCTCGGTGGTGTTGCCGCGCGCGAGCTCGAGGGTGCCGATCATGCTTTGGCAGACGCACTCCATCTCCTGGTCGCGCGAGGCCGTGTCGAACTCGCGGATGGCGTCGTCGATGAGCCCCATCTCCTTGTAGGCGACGGCGAGGTCGTAGTGGGTCTGCGAGTCGTCCTCGGCGACCTGGGTCTCCACGCCCTGCTTGAACTTGGCGAACACCTCTTCGACGTTCACCTGCTGGTCCGCCGAGCGGAAGCCGGCCGCCGCGGTGACGGGCGCCTCCGGATAGACGTCGAGGGACTCCGCGATAGCGAAGCTGCGATCGGTCTCGTCGTTGACGGGGCGCTCGTGCGCGCCGCTCGCCTCGGTCGGGTACTCGAGCTCCGCGAGCCGCTCCCGGAGCAGAGGGTGGTTCGGGTACCGCTCGAGCTGAGCGACGAGGATGTTGTAGGCGTCGTCGAAGAGCCCGCGGGAGGCGAAGAACTCGGACTCTTCGAGGGCCTCCTCGAGGCTGAGGCCCGTGGGAGCGGCGGAGCCGCCTGGCCGAGGGGGCACCGAGGGCGCGTCGCGCTCCTGCGCCTCCATCGTGAAGCGAGGCAGCCCGCCGGGCTCGCCACCGCGCGCCACGACATTCGGCGACGCGTACTGCGGCGACACGTCCTGCGGGCCCATCTCTTCGAGATCGTAGGAAGGCAGCTGCTGGCTGGCCTCGTCGGCATAGCCCTGCTCGGTGATCTCGCTGGCCTGGCTCGACTCGCCGTACTCGTCCACGACCTCGTAGCCGAGCTCGCGGAGCATCTCGATGGCGCGCCCGTTGCTTGGATCGTACGCGAGCACGTCCTGGAGCGTGCGGGCCGCGGCGTCGCCGTCGAGCGCGTCGACGTTCAGGCTCGCGACGAAGAGCATCGCCTGCACGGCGTCGTCGACCCGGTTGTCCTCGAGGTAGATGTCGCGCATCGCCTCGTAGACCTCGACGGAGCGGGGCTCGAGCTCGAGGGCTGCCACGAGCGCCTCGAGCGCCTTGGCGTAGAGGCGCACGCGGCGGAAAGCCGCGGCGCTCTCCAGAAGCTGGGGCACGTCCGCCGGCGGCGCCGGCTCCGACTCCGCCTGCGGGGGCGCGAAGGGCTCGGGCTCGGGCTCGGGCTCGGGCTCGGGCTCGGCCTCTTCCGCGTACTCGTCCGCCGACTCGTAGCTGCCGGAGTCCTCGACCTCTTCAGGCGGCGCCGCGAGGGGCCACGCCTGGCCGCCGCCGATCGCGGTCTGGGCGAACTGTGCCGCCGCGGGCTGCGGGACGGGAGGGGCCGGAGGAGCCGGAGGGGGCGCGGTGGCCTGCGGCGGTGGCACGTAGGCCTGCACGCGTTCGGGCATCGCCTGGCCCGCGAGGCGCTGGACCACGTCGTCGTGCGGCGCGAGCTGCAAGAGCCTCGTCGCGATCTCGCGGAACAGGTCGCGCTGGTCGCTGTCGCGTGCGACGCGCGCCATCTCCTTCTGCACCTCGATCGACTTCGCCGCCTGCCCGATCACGTTGAACGCGCGCGAAAGCAGGCCGAGAGTGTCGAGGTTGCGAGGGTCGGCCTGGAAGCAGAGCTGCAGCTTCGCGAGCGCGAGCATTCCGTCCTGCGGCTGCCCTCGCTCGAGGTAGAGCTCGGCGCAGAGTCGAGCCTGCTCGAGGTCGGTCTTGTGATGGAGCAGCCGCTCCAGCACCTTCACCGCGTCGTCGCGCCGGCCGATCTGCATGAGGAGCGTGGACGCCGCCTTGAACGACGAGACCGCGCCATCGAGGTCGCGCGTGCGGGAGAGGGCCTCCGCCAGGCGCAGGTGCGGGAGGGGGTTGCTCGGGTCGAGCTGCACGATCTTCTGGCACACCGCGATCGCCTCGGCGTCGCGTTGCTGGCGCTGAAAGCGCGTAGCGACCTCGTCGAGGGCCGCGAGCGCGTCGCTCACGAGGCCGAGCTGCTCGTACAGCTCCGCGAGCTTGGGCGTGATGTGCCCGTAGCGCTCGTCGAGCGTAGGGGCGTGCTTCGCGATGAGCTCCCGAATCTGCTTGTAGACCGCGATCGCCTTGAGCGCGAACCCCTGCTGGGCGTAGAGGCGCCCGACGCCCTCGTACGTCGCGATCGCGTCCGGGTACGTGCCCATCTTCGTCTGGAGATCGCCGATCTTCAGGAGAGTGCGCGCGTCGTTCGGATCCGCTGCGACGAGCCTTTGATACTCGATGACCGCCTTGTCGTACTTCTTCTTCTCGGCGTACTTCTGGGCGGCTTGGAGCACCTTCTCGCGGTCAATGGCCACGGGGGGATGTTCTCCTTCGGGTGCGGGGCGAGCGGGGCGAGCGGGGCGAGCGGGGCGAGCGGGGCAAGCGGGGCGAGCGGGGCAAGCGGGGCAAGCGGGGCAAGCGCGGGCTGGACGAGCAGGGCAGGCCGGGCAGGCTGGACGGGGCGGACAGGCTGGGGCGCAGGGCGGGCGCGCGCGCGGCGCGCGCTTCGAGCGCGGGGCGCGACCAGGCGGCGATGACGGGAGAGGCGGGAGACAGCACTAGGTCACGAGGCTCCCTTTGAGGACGGCAAAGACCAGGACGAGGAAGGTGGCGACGAGCAACGCACCCGTGAGAATAGCGCTGCTTTCAGCCCCTTGCATACTCCCTCCCGCAGCCTTTTTCGCCCGCGCGCCGAGCACGTGGTGGACGCCGATCACAGCGAAGGCGAAGAAGAGCTTGCCGTGGAACCAATGAAGGGTGAAGTAGGTCTTTGGATCGGCGGCGAGGCGCCCGACGCCCGCGAGGAAGCTCACCACGAACGCTGGCACCGCGGCGCGCAGGTAGAGAAGCTCGTAGGCCGCGCGCGCGACGGCACGCCCCTCGGCCTCGGCGAGGGACGCCGCGTGACGCGTGAGCCAGCCCACGGAGGCGATCGCGCCGATCCAGACGACGTTGGCCATGACATGGACGGCGACGAGCAAGAGAAGCATGAGCGACGTGAGGCACCTTAGTGCAGCAGCGGTTGGGCCCGGAGGAAAAAGAAGGGAAGCGACACCTCGCCCTAGGCTCGGGCCCGATCGACCTTCGTTCGTCCCCGCGGGGCTCACGACAGGTTCTGCGAGCGAACCGCTTCCGCTCGGCGGCGCGACCGCTTACGGTGGTGCGCCATGGCCACCGTGTCCGCCCTCTACAAGGCTCCCTTCGGCCCCGGCGGCCCCACCGAGATCGACGTCCAGCTCGCCGAGAAGCTGCTCGCCGTCGCGCTCTCCAAGGGCGCCGACTACGCCGATCTCTTCTTCGAGTACCGCGCCGCGGGGGGGCTCGTGTACGACGAGGGCATCCTGAAGAGCGCGTCCCGCGGCGTCTCGGTGGGCCTCGGTGTTCGGGCACAGAAGGGCGACGCCACGGGGTACGCGTACGTCGAGAAGCTCGACTGGGCGTCGATGCAGCACGCGGCGGCCACCGCGGCGCAGATCGCCGTCGAGGGAGGCGCGCTCGCGCCGGTGCGGGCCGTCGAAGTGGCGGTGCCCAAGCGCTACGAGCTCGACACCGTGACGCTCGACGTCGCGGGCCTCGAGAAGCGCGCCCTCCTCGAGCGCGCGGCGAAGCGGGCCGAGGCCTTCGATCCACGCGTCGTGAAGGTCGAGGCGAGCTTCGCCGAGGAGCTCCGCGAGATCCTGGTCGTCACCTCCGAGGGCCGCATGGCGCGCGACACGCAGCCGCTCATGCGGTTCGGCGTGCGGGTCATCGCCGAGCGCGACGGCAAGCGCCAAGAGGGCTCCTCCGGGGGCGGCGGGCGCAGCACGCTCGGGTACTTCGACGGCAAGTCGCCCGAATGGCACGCCGAGCAGGCCGCGTCGCTCGCGCTCCGCATGCTGGACGCCGAGGAGGCGCCCGCGGGCACCTTCGAGGTCGTCCTCGCGCCGGGCGACAGCGGGATCCTCCTCCATGAGGCGGTCGGGCACGGGCTCGAGGCCGACTTCAACCGGAAGGGCACGAGCAACTATTCTGGCCAGATCGGGCGCGAGGTCGCGAGCGAGCTGTGCACGGTCATCGACGACGCGACGCTGCTTCAGTCGCGCGGCTCGGTGAACGTGGACGACGAGGGCTTCGAGCCCTCGAGCTCGGTCCTCATCGAGAAGGGCGTCCTCCGAGGCTACATGCACGATCGGCACAGCGCCCGCCACTACGGCCGCGCGCCGAGCGGGAACGGGCGCCGCGAGAGCTTCGCGAGCGTGCCGCTTCCCCGCATGACCAACACCATCCTCACGGCTGGGCCCCACGACCCCGAGGAGATCCTCCGCACCGTGAAGAAGGGCATCTACGCGAAGAAGTTCGGCGGCGGGCAGGTCGACATCGCCAACGGCGATTTCGTGTTCTCGCTCACGGAGAGCTACCTCGTGGAGGACGGCAAGCTCACAGCTCCGCTGAAGGGCGTAAACCTCATCGGGAACGGGCCGGATGTGCTCCGCAAGGTCACCATGCTGGGGCACGACGTCGAGATCTCCGACGGCGTCTGGACCTGCGGAAAAGACGGGCAGAGCGTCCCCGTCGGCGTCGGCTGTCCGACCATCAAGATCTCGGCGATCACGGTCGGCGGCACGAAGGTCTGAGCGGTGTCGCGTGGCGCGCAGCCTGCGCCGGGCTCCCCACTGCCGCCGCAGCGGCCCTCGGGTGGACGCGTCGGTACGAAAGCGCGGGCGATCGTCGTCGTCGGCGACAAGCCGCGCCTGTGGGACGAGGGCACCGCCGCGACGGTGCTGCGCCAGCTCGGCGCCGAGGTGCTCACCCTCGACTTCTGGGACGAGCCGATCGCCCTGTGGGAGGAGGTAGGCAAGGCCACGGGCTACGGCGCGCCCGGCGCCCAGGTCCGGGCGGTCGTGGTCGAAGGGGGCGATCGTCCCGATCTGGCCGTGGCCGCGCTGCGAGGGCTACGCCGTGATCCGCAGCTCGCCGCCGTCCCCACGTTGCTCGCCCTGCCGGAGCGCCAGGTGGCGCGCGTGGAGCCGCAGTCCGGCTTCGAGGGCTTCGACGACTTCATCGTGCTGCCGTATTTCCCTGCCGAGCTCTACGCGCGCATCCGCCGGCTCGAGTGGCAGAAGAGCGAGTTTCTCACCGAGGAGCGCGTCAAGGTCGGGGGCCTCCTCATCGATCGTGCGGCGCGCGAGGTGAGCCTCGACGGGCACCGCGTGCCCCTCACGGCCAAGGAGTTCTCGCTCCTCGCGTTCCTGGCGCAGAGCCGCGGCCGCGTGTTCCCACGCTCCACCCTCCTCGCGCGCGTGTGGGGGCCGCGCTACGAAGGCGGCGCGCGGACGGTCGACATCCACGTGCGCCGCCTCCGCGCGAAGCTCGGCGACGCGCTCCCCCTCGAGACCCGCCGCGGCGCCGGCTACGTGCTGCGCGCGGCGGGCGAAGAGCGGGGCCGCACGTGAGCGGGCGCGTGAGAGCGCAGGGCCCGCGCTTGGTGGTGAGCACCGGTTGCCCGTCCGGGGTGGGGCCGGACGTGAGCCTGCTCGCCGCGCGCGCGCTTCCGCGGGGCGCGCGCGCGGTGCTGCTCGGCGACATGGGCTGCCTGCAGGAGCGGGCGCGCGCGGTGGGCGTAGACCCGTCGCGGCTGGTCCGCGTCGCGACCGCCGCCGAGGGCTTCTCGCTGGAGCGCGGCCTCCTCGGCGTCGTGACGCCGCATCGCGCGCTCTCTCCCCGCGATCGCCGCGCTGGCGCCCCGTCGAAGGCGGGCGGCGCGGCCCAGCTCGCCTACGTCGACCTGGGCGCCGACTGGGCACGCGATGGGCTCGCCGACGCCCTGGTCACCGGCCCGGTCAGCAAGGCCGCGGTCGTGCGTTCCGGCGCGCCGGGCTCGCGCGGCTTCGCCGGCCACACCGAGCACCTCATGAGGCGCCTCGGCGCGCCCAGCGTGACCATGGCGTTTTGGTCAAGTAGATTCACCACATCGCTCGTCACCACTCACCTCGCCTTGCGCCAGGTGTCGAGGGCGATCACGCGTCACGAGGTGCTGCGCGCCACGCTTCACACGGCGCGGTTCCTCGCGGATCTCGAGTCCGGTCCGGTCGCCCTCGCGGTGGCCGGCCTGAACCCGCACGCGGGCGAGGAGGGCCTCCTCGGCGGAGAGGAGATCGCCGAGATCGCGCCCGCCGTCCGCGCCGCCCGCCGCGCGCTCGGTCGAGACGTGACCACCGCGCGGGTCTCGGTGGCGGGGCCCGTCCCCGCGGAGACCGCGCTCCGCCTCGCCGCGGAGGGCGCGTACGCGGGCGTCGTCGCGATGTTCCATGATCAGGCGACGATCGCGATGAAGCTCACGGGCTTCGGCGAAGCGGTGAACGTCTCGCTCGGGCTGCCCATCGTGCGCACCAGCGTCGACCACGGCACCGCCTACGATCGCGCGGGCACCGGCGCCGCCGACGCGCGCGGCATGCGCGAGGCCATCGGGCTCGCCGCGAGGATGGCCCGCGCGAGGGCTGAGCGATAGAAGCCCTCGCAAGTGCGCGGGTCTTCATGCGTCCGGGGTCGGCTCGCCGGTGGAGACTCGCTAGCCGACGAGGAGCAACGAAGCACGCTAGTCGCGCACGCCGTCGATGAGCTCCTGGGGCTTGCCACCCTTCGGGGCCTCGGGCTCCTTGGCGACCTCGGGCGGGGTGGACGCCGGGTGCTCATCGCCCCCCGTGACGGCCGGCGGCTCCGAGGGCTTCGCCGCCTTCAGGGGCCACTCGGTGACGTAGTGCGGTGACTCGCCGGGGCCGCTCGCGTCGATCCACGAGACGTGGCCGGCGCCGGGATCCCGCACGTCGACGTGCACGAACGACGAGTTCGGGTAGTAGCCGCAGCCCGTGTCCGGGATAGACTTGCAGAAGGCGACGAGCTCCTCGTTCTCGACGCCCTCGACCCGGATGTCCATAGCTCGGCCGTGGGCGTGCTGGCTTCCCGCGGAGGCGGGGCGGTAGCCGGAGACCACCGAGACACGGAGCGGGCGCCCGGGCTTCTGGAAGTGCCCTGCGATGAGGTCGAGGCGCTCGGCGAGGCCCGGATCGACTCGCTTGATCTGCGAGGGGAGGACGTCCTCGCGCTTCTCGGCCTCGGCTTTGCCAGCCTTGCCGACCTCGTGAGCAGACTTCGCCTTTTTGGAGAGCGACCCAGGTCTCGGCGTCGACCGGAGGTCGAGCACCGGCCGCGCCACCTGACTTGGGCGCAACGCGACGCTGAGGCGCTCAAGCGCTAAAGGGGCGAGGCCTCCTTCACAGCGCTGCAGCGCGAATCGATCGATCTCGGCGCCGCGCACGAGCTCCACGGGGTCGTGCAGGCACTCCCGCGCCGCCTTCGGCTGGGCTGCGGTCTTGGGGCACCCGCCCTCCTTCGCCGCCGCCGCGGGCTTCGGCGCCGCCTTGGGCGCCTTGTCCTCGGGCTTGGCGCCGCGCGGCTCGTGGCCGGGACGAGGCGCGGCCTTCGCGGCGCCCTCGCCGAGCTCGCGGGCAGAGGCCCGCTGGAGCGCGGCGGCGGGCAGCAGCGGCAGCGGCTTCTTCGCGCCGTGCGAGGTGCGCTCGATCGAGGCGGGGCTCGGCCGCTGCTCCTCGCGCTTGTTCGCGAGGTGCGCGTGGCGATCGGCGCGGTCGGGGCCGGCGGAGGGCCGCTCGACGTGCCGGGCAGAGACCTTCGTGACGAGCACGCCGCGAGTGACGCTCGGCTCGTGGTGACCCACGTCGACGTGACCGCGGGTCTGCGCACGCGCGTGCCGCGGCTTCGCGGGCGCGCGAACAGGTGCACTGACGGGCTTGGGGGCGGCGGCAGCGGGGGCCGGCTCGCCCTTCGCAGCGGGGTGGCGACTCGACCGCGTGTGGGCCGACGGGCTCGCCGAGGCCGAGAACGGGACGAGGAGAGCGAGCGCAACGAGAGAGGCGAGACGCTTCATGATTCACCCTCCATTAGGGCGGGGCACCGGACTGGTGCGATGTCGGCCGTTATCCCACACGCTCGCACCCTGTCCCAAGAAAGCGGCGTCGATTGTTGGTTCGTCCTTCTCCGGTGGCCGAAGACCGGCGAGAACCACCCCCGCCATGGACAAGTCCGCCTTCGAATCCCGCCTGCGCGACCTGCTCGCGTCGTTCCGCACGACCACGGCGAACGCGGGCTGCCTCGCCTGCACGTCGTGCGAGTCATGTGTGGACTGCACGTTCTGCGTGCGGTGCACCAAGACGACGCGATCGAACTACTGCGAGGACTGCCACGGCTGCACCGAGTCGTCGCACTGCAGCGGAAGCCGCGAGCTGCACGGGTGCACGCACTGCCGCGACTCGGAGCGCTGCCGCGCGTCGGCCTACCTCGTGCGCTCGTTCGACTGCAACGGCTGCACGTACTGCTACGGCTGCGTGGGCCTCACTCGGAAGGACTTCCACATCCTCAACGAGCCCTACGATCGCGCGAGCTACTTCGACCTCGTCAAGCGCCTCGAGCAGGGCGCCCCGAGGCGCTGACGTGCGCGCGGTCGTGCAGCGCGTGGCCTCGGCGAGCGTCGTCGTCGCGGGTGAGGTGGTCGGCTCCGTGGGCCATGGCCTCCTCGTTTACCTCGGCTGCGGCAGGGGCGATCTCGCATCCGACGCCGCGTGGATGCTGGACAAAATCGTCGGGCTCCGCGTGTTCGAGAACGGTGCCGGCAAGCTCGACCGCGCCCTCCTGGATGTGGGCGGCGAGCTCTTGGTCGTCAGCCAGTTCACGCTCTACGGCGACCTCCGCAAGGGGCGAAGACCGAGCTTCGAGGGGGCCATGGCGCCCGACGAGGCCGCGCAGCTCTACGCGGGCTTCGTGGCGCTCGCGCGTGAGCGTTACCCGACGCTCGGCGTGGCGACGGGGCGGTTCCGGGCCGACATGCGCGTCACGTCCGTGAACGAGGGCCCCGTGACGCTCTGGCTCGAGAGCCCAAGACCCGCGGAGATGGTGTCGTGAGCGACGCGGCGCCCGACCCCAATGACAGCCCGGGCCCGTCCATCGACGCAGAGGCGCACCCGGCCCCGGGCAGCGCCGACGCGCTCTTCGAGGCGCTCTGGGCGAAGGTGCTCGGCTCGTGGGACGACGACAAGCCGCACGCGGCCGTCTTGGAATATGCGCTGCGCAGCGAACGCCTGCCCGATCTGGCGGGGCGCTATCGGGCCCAGCTCACCGTGGAGGGGCACGAGGCGCGCGCGCAGAAGCGCCTCGACGCCATCGTGGCGGCGGCGACCCAGCTGCTCTTCGCGCAGCGCGCGCCGAGGCGCGAGAAGGCGCCGTGGCAGCTCACGGTCGGCGTGGGGCTCGTGTGCGTGGTCGTGCTCGTGTGGCTCGCGTTCAAAGTACTGCGCTGAGCTGCCTGAGGCGCGCCAGTCACGCGCCGGATCTCGACGACGAAGCTCGCGTGACCCTCGCGCTGCCAGCCACGCAGGCGTCGCCGTTCGTTGCTGGCGCGTCAGGCCGCGCCGCACGCGGCGCAGCCCGGCGCGCGATCGAAGCCGAGGGCGCGAAAACGGCTCGTCCTCGCGTCGAAGTGAAGCAGCGTGCCGACGAGCGGGTCGCCGTACCCCAGGAGCACCTTCAAGGCCTCGTGGGCCTGCAGCAGGCCGATGACGCCCGGCACCACGCCCAGCACGCCCTCCTCCGCGCAGGTCGGGGCCATGCCGTCGCCGGGGGGGCTCGGGTGGAGGCACACATAGCAGGGGCCGCGCCCGGGCAGGCGCGTGGTGACCTGCCCCTCGAAGCGCGCGACGGCGCCGAACACCGCGGGCACCTCGAGCTCGCAGGAGGCGCGGTTCACCTCAGCGCGCGCGGCGTAGTTGTCGGTCGCGTCGACGAGCAGATCGTGCCCACCGAGCAGCGCGATGGCGTTCTCCCGACCGAGGGGGAGCGCGCGCCCTTCGACCGTGAGCCGCGGCGTGCGGGCGAGCAGGGCGGCGCGCGCCGCGCTCACTTTGGGCGTGCCCACGTCGTCGGTGCGAAAGAGCACCTGCCTGTGGAGGTTGTCGAGCGACACCAGGTCGGGGTCCACGAGGGTGAGGTGCCCGACGCCTGCGGCGGCGAGGTAGAGGGCTGCGGGGCAGCCCAGGCCGCCGACGCCGACGATGGCGACGCGGGCGCGCGCGAGCCGCGCCTGGCCGCGCGGGCCTACCTCGGGCAGACGCAGCTGCCGCGCGTAGCGCCGCGCGTCGTCGGGGTGCGGGACCGCCGCGCCCGCGGCTGGCAGCCCACGGGCTAGCCACTCCAGCATGCCCGACGCGGCGGCGCGGGCTCCGGACAACCCGAGGCGCGACAGCGCATCCCGCGCGCGTGCGGCGCGCCTCCCCGAGGCGCAGAACGTGACGACGAGCGCGCCGGGGTCGAGGTCGGCGACGAGAGCGAGGGGTGCGAGGGGTGCGAGGGGTGCGAGCGCGTCGCGCGAGGCCGCGGACTCCAGCTGCGAGAGCGGGAGCGAGCGCGCACCCGGCACGTGCGCCGCCTCGAACTCGTCGGCCTCGCGCACGTCGAGGAGCGCGAGCGGCTCGCCCCGCGCGAGCGCTTCCGCGAGCTCATCGAGCGGCAGATCAGGAGCGGTCGGCGCGTCAGGCATGCAGCTCGACGCGAAGACGGGTGTAGAGTGCACGCGCGTCGGCGGGGCGGTCGGCGTCCGGGCCCGTGCAGATGGTGGCGAACGGCCGGAACCGCACGGTGTCGGCCGTGGTGCCGAGCGCCTCGAGGGCGTCCTGGAGCATGCGCCCGAGCCCGTACAGATCGTCGCGAGGGTCGCTCGGCCGGCCGGCGAGGCGCTCGGGCGACACGTACCCGAGGCTGCCGGCGGGGCTCGGCTCGCCGAAGCGACGCGCGATGCCGAAGTCGGTGAGGATGGGCGTGTCGAGGTCGTGGAGGAGCACGTTCGCGGGCTTCACGTCGTGATGGACCCAGCCGGCCGCGTGCACCCGCGCGAGCGCGGCGACGAGCGGGAAGAGCCACCGGTCGATGGGGAGCAGCGCTGCGCGATCGCGCGCTCGGATGAGCTCGCGGAAGGCGCCGAGGGGCGCCCACGCCAGCGCGAGCCACCCGTGCTCCGGGTCGAGATCGTAGACGCGCACTACCCCGCGTCCCGCGAGCGCGCTGGCGACCCTCGCCTCGTGGCGGAGTTGCTCGGCGTCGCGCTCGGGGTGGTGATAGACCTTCAGCGCCACGCGGCGCTCGAGCTCGCGATCGACGGCTTCGTACACCGCCCCGGCTCCGCCACGCGCGATCTCGCGCAGCAGCTCGAACGGCGCGTCGGCCTCGCGCACGACCATGGTCGCGCCCGCCGGCACGCTCCGCTGCGGCACGGCGAGCCCGAGCTCCGCCCGGAACCGCGCGTGGCGCTCCTTCGCCCCGGGGTGATCGAGGTCGCGGAGGAGCACCCGCTCGACGCACGCGAGCGCCGTGGGCACGTCGCCGGACTCGGCCGCCAGGTCGGCGCGCAAGAGGAGGCCGCTCGGGTGCGTGACCGGGGTGAGGAGCCGGAGCGCCGTCGCTCGCTCGCCGCGGTCGACCAGCATCGCGCTCGCTGCCAGCGCGATGGCGTCGGGGAGCGGCTGGCCCGTCGTCGCGGCGAAGAGCACGTCGAGCGCGCGGCCTTCCAGCGGGGAAGCGCGCAGGCTCGCGAGGACGCTCAGCACCTCCTGCTCGGAGGGGCCTCCCTCGCGGCCCGCACGGGCGAGCACCTGGAGCTCCCGCGGGGACGCGGGCTCCGCCCCGCGCGTCGCCGAGGGCTCCGCCACCGGCGGGGGCGGGCCCGCGGGGACGCGTCGAAACCTGTCGAAGAGGCCCACGCGCGCATCGTGCCTCGCGGGCGACCGGGCGACAAGCGAGACGGCCGCAACATCGCGCACTTGCCCGAGCAGGCAGGTCCCCGGCGCCCGCCAACCAAATCGTTGCGAGACAGCGGCCCCGAAAGCATGAGAAAAAGTCCCCACCATGAGACGCACCTCCCTCTCGATCGTCTTTCTCGCCCTCCTTGCGCTCCCGGCACTCCACTGCCGCAAGGGCAAGGCGGGAGACGACGCGGCGACGCCCATCGCCTCCGACACGGCCACCGCGCCCGAGCCGCCCCCCTCGGCGGCGCCTGCCGCCGCCGCCGCCGTGGCCGCGAACGCCGACGACATCGCGCGGTTCGGCGAAGAGACCAAGATCGCCGACGTGGCGGCGACGGTCGTCTCGCCCTCGGCGAACGTGCGCGAGTCTCCGCCGAACGGCCCGCTCGTCGCGATCCTCCCGAAGGGCACAGCGGTCGTCGAGATCGCCCAGCGCGACGCGTACATCCTCGTGACCTTCGAGAACTCGAAGAACACGTCCCAGCGTCTCATGGGGTGGGTGTTCGCGCCGTCCGTCGGGGGCGCCGGTACCCCCGCGCCTGCGTCCAGCGTCGTGAAGCTGCGTGACGCGGCCGCGCCGCCGCCCGTGGTGCCGCCGGCGAGCTGCCCCGGCGGGCTCACGCTCGTGATGGCGGACCTCCCTGTCTGCGCGAAGGTCTGCGAGAAGGACCCCGACTGCCCCGCTGGACAGGCCTGCAAAGGCACGGCCTCCCGCATCGTAAAGGGCAAGGCGGGCGACGGAGTGACCACCTGCGTCGTGTACCATCACGTCTCCGACGCCGGCGCGCCGCCGCCCCAGCCCAAGGCGGACGCCGCCGCGCCGCCGCCCGCCGTCGTAGACGCCGCCGCCCCTACGCCGTCCGCGACCGGTCCCGAGGTCCCCGCCGTCGGGGGCAAGTGCCCGGCCACCTACGTGCTCCTCCCGAAGGACGGCAAGTGCCACAAGGACTGCACCTCGGGCTCGGGCGTGTGTGGCGCCGCGCGTTGCACCAAGAACTGCAACGTCGGCCCGGCGATCTGTCTGTCGAACGCCGCGCTCTGCGCGCCGCCGAAGTAGTGGTCGCGCCCGCGTGGCGAAGCCCCAGAGCCAGTACGTCTGTCAGGCGTGCGGCGCGCGGAGCCCTCGCTGGCTCGGGCGCTGCACGACCTGCTCGGAGTGGAACAGCCTCGTCGAGGAGACCTCCGAGGAGCGCACAGTCAAGACGCGGCGCTCGTCGGGTCCTACGAAGGCTCGGCCGATCGGCGAGATCGAGGGCGACTCGCACGTGCGCGCGGCGACGGGGATCGGCGAGCTCGATCGCGTCCTTGGCGGGGGCCTCGTGCCGGGCGGCGTCACGCTGCTCGGCGGCGATCCGGGGGTCGGCAAGTCGACGCTGCTGTTGCAGGCCCTCGCGGGGCTCTCCCGCCGGGGTGTGCGCACGCTCTACGTGTCTGGCGAAGAGAGCGCGGGCCAGACCGCGGCGCGCGCGCGCCGGCTAGGCGCCACGACTGACTCGCTCTACGTGCTCGCCGAGAGCGACCTCAATCGCGTCATCGACGCGCTGTCGGAGGTGAAGCCCGCGGCGGTCGTGATCGACAGCGTCCAGACCGTCCGCAGCGGCTCGCTGGAGAGCGCCGCCGGGACGGTGAGCCAGCTCCGCGAGGTCGCCGCTCGTGTGGTCGAGGTATGCAAGCGCGATGGAATCGCCGCGTTCCTCGTCGGTCACGTCACGAAAGACGGCGCCCTCGCGGGCCCGAAGGTGCTCGAGCACCTCGTCGACACCGTGCTCGCGTTCGAGGGCGAACGCGGGCAGTCGTTTCGCTCGCTCCGCGCACTGAAGAACCGCTTCGGGAGCGCCACGGAGGTGGGCGTGTTCGAGATGTCCGGCGACGGCATGCGCGAGGTGAAGAACCCGAGCGCGCTCTTCCTGGCCGAGCGTCAAGCGGGCAGCTCTGGCAGCGTGATCTGCGCCACGTGCGAGGGCTCGCGCCCGATGCTCGTGGAGGTGCAGGCGCTCGTGTCTCCTTTCGTGCACGGCTCGCCGCGCCGCACCGCCGTCGGCGTCGATGGCGCGCGGCTCGCGATGACGCTCGCCATCTTGGAGCGGAAGGCCGGGCTCGCGGTCTCCGGCTGCGACGTGTTCGTCAGCGTCGCGGGCGGTGTCCGTGTCGACGAACCGGCGGCTGATCTCGCGATCGCGCTCGCGGTGGCATCGAGCCTCCGCGACCGCCCCGCGCCCGCGACGTTGGTGGCCTTCGGCGAGCTCGGTCTCTCTGGCGAGGTGCGCAGCGTTCCGCGCGCCAAAGAGCGCCTGGTCGAGGCGATGGAAATGGGGTTCTCGCGCGCGGTCGCGCCGTCCGCGCAGGTCTCGACCGCACGCAGCGAGTCGGCCGCGGGCGCGGGCAATGCGGCCAACGCCAAGCGTCGACGCGGCGACGCGGTGCTCGCCCTCGGGGTCAAGACCCTCGAGGAGGCGCTCGCCGTTCTGGTCTGAGCCCCCGTCCTACATTCGACTACCGACCCGCGCGCGACCCGCACGTTCTGGCCCGCGACGCTGCGGCCCTATGATACGAACTTGACTCATGACAACCACCGTCACGAAGGGTTTCTCAACCAAACTCCTGACGATCGGCGCTCTCGCCGCGGGCCTGGCGCTCGGCGCGTGCGGCGAGCCGGCGGGCGAGGGGCCGAAGGCCGCAGAAGCGGCGAAGCACCCGCTCATCGGTCAGCCCGCTCCCGCCTTCGAGTTCGAGTCGCTCAACGGTCAGGGCAAGGTCTCGATCGAGAAGTGGAAGGGCAAGGTCGTGTACGTCGACTTCTGGGCGACGTGGTGTGAGCCCTGCAAGAAGTCCTTCCCGAAGATCCAGGAGCTTTTCACGAAGTACAAGGGCCAGGTGGAGGTCGTCGGCATCTCCGAAGACGACGAGAACACCGGCATCAAGGAGTTCGGCGAGCAGTTCAGCGCCAAGTTCCCGCTCGGGTGGGACAAGGGCAAGGACATCGCCGGCAAGTGGCAGCCGAAGAGCATGCCCGCCTCGTTCGTCGTCGACAAGCAGGGCGTCGTTCGCTTCGTGCACCTCGGCTATCACGACGGCGAGGAGGCCGAGATCGAGAAGGAGATCAAGAGCCTGCTCTGAGGCCCTGCAGCACGCGGAGCACGAGGCGCGCCGACTCTCGGGGCGCCTCGCCTCTTTTGTGGCGCCGCGAGCGAGCGGCGCTCAACTCTCTTCGAAGAAGCGCAGAAGCCGCGCGTTCACGAGGTCGGGCGCGTCGCGCTGGAGCCAGTGCGAGGCGTGCTCGACCACCTCGACCGTCGCGTTCGGCACCAGGTCGGGGGGTGGCGCGGCGAGCTCCGCGCCCAGCACCCGATCGCGCCTGCCCCAGAGCACGAGCACGGGGCACGTGACGCGGCGGCCACGCGCGACGCCGCGGCCTCGCGCGAGCAGCTCTGCGAGGGTGTCACGCGCGGCGGCCCGGTAGTAGTTGAGCGCCGCCGTGAGAGCGCCGGGGTAACGGAGGGCGTCCACGTACGGATCGATCTCCTCTTCGTCGAAGCCGTCCTCCCGGAACATCGCGCGGAGGTTCGCGAAGTCGTTTCGTGAGATGAGGCGCTCGGGGAGCCCGGGGATCTGGAAGAAGAAGATGTACCAGCTCTTGCGGAGCTGCTCGCGCGTGAGGAGGCCTTCGAGCATGCGGCGCGGGTGCGGCACGTTGAGCACGCCGAGGCGCTCCACGATCTCGGGGTGACGCATGGCCACCTGCCACGCGACCACGGCGCCCCAGTCGTGACCGACCACGATCGCCGAGGCGCGCCCCTCGCGGCGAACGAGCTCGGCCACGTCCTTCGCGAGCAGCTCCACTCCGTAGCTCCGCACGCCGGCGGGCTTGTCCGACTGCGCGAAGCCTCGCATGTCGGGCGCGAGCACGCGGTAGCCCGCGGTGGCGAGCGCCTCGAGTTGGTGGCGCCACGACCACCAGAACTCGGGGAACCCGTGGAGCAGCACGACGAGCCGCCCCTCGGGGGGCCCGGCGCTCGCGAAGTGGAGTCGCACGCCGTTCACCACGGCGAAGCGCTCTTCGAAGCTCTCGACGCGCGCCCTCGTGGCCTGGCTCATGACGGCTCCTCGGCGACCGCGGCGGCGCCCTCGACCGGCATGGCCTCGACCTCGTGGAAGTTCTCGTAGTCGAGCACCCGCGCGCCGGACGCGTCGACGCTGATGATGTCCTTGAATCGCGCGTTCTCGACCACGTCGGCGATGGCGTATCTGTGACGCGCGTGGATGTTCTGCACGATGGTCTCGTCGAGGCCGCTCATGCTGAGCACGATCTCCGCCTCTCCCGCGCGGAGCCTCGCCATCCCTTCGGGCCCATAGAAGAGGCTCTCCTTGGTGATCTCGTGCATCGCCGACCACGAGAGCGCGAAGATGGACGTGCTCCCACGCACGAGAGGCACGTCGAGCTGGCGTCGCATCGACTCGCCCTCGGTCGTGCGCTCCCAGACGAGTAAGGTCACGCGGAGCTGCGCCTCCACGACCGTGTTGTGGCGCGCGTTCGCCAGCCGGAACATGAGGTGCGGCACGCCGTTGCGCCGGGTGATGACGGCCTTGTTCGCGAACAGCACCCGGGCGGTGGGGCGCGCGAACTTCGCGAACGTGAGGCCGGTCACCATCGCCGTCGTGAACACGCCGATGATCGCCTCGAGCGTCACCAGCATGTGGCCGTAGCGTGTGATCGGCGAGAAGGTCCCGTAGCCGATGGTCGCCATCGTCTGCACGCTGAAGTAGAACGCGCTCTCGAAGCTCGTCACGCCCGACACGCACCCCGGCTGCCACTGGTAGGCCGCGGCGAACAGCAGGTTCGCCGCGACGTAGATCAGCGTCACGAGCGCGAAGAAGCCCACCCAGGGGACCCGGAGCACGAAGTGGAACACGTCCTTGTGCGGCTGGAACGGCTGCCCACGAACGTGGATCGCCGCGCTCTCCTGGGTCTCGCCGCCCAGCTGTATCCTTGTCGCCATGCGTGGCGTCAGCCTACTCCAAGCGCGCAGCGGGCGCGTCGTGGTGCGTCACGATCGCGGGACGGGGTAGGTGTCGTCGCTTGGCGCACCTCGTCGGACTGAACGGATCGTCTCTCGTTGACCCGCGGGCGATCGTCCACGACCATTCTCTCTGCGGGGGGCCGCGCGAGATCGCGCGTGACGCCGAGCGACGACACTCATGGGTGCATTGCAGACCGAAGCCTCGCAACGATCGGAGCCGACCTCGCTCGAGGCTCGGCTCGCGCATCGTGGCCGCGCGGTCGCGGCGCGCGTGCTCGCGGAGAGCCCTACGTCGTTCCTCGAGCGCTTCGTGCGCGAGCCGTCGCCTCAAGCGGTGAGGTTCGTCTCCGACTTCGGCCACGCGTTCGGCTTCCCCCCACCGCGTGACCTCGTCGGCTTCACGACGCTCGCGTCGCTGCGTCCGGTGCTGGCCGACTTCGACCTGCTCCGCTTTCCCGAGGGTACCGACGACAACGCGTTCGACGCGTTCGTGCGGCACAGCGGCTCGGGCGCGCTGCTCGGCCTCCTGATCGGGGCGCTCCCCATCGCGCGCTCCGACCTCGGCGAGACGTTCTACGTCGCGCTCGACGAGGGGCTCGACGAGCCGCTCTCTCGCACCCCGCGCCTCGTGAGCCGCGACGCGGTGTTCGGGTTCTCGTGGGTCAAGCGCGCGCTCGTGGGGCCTCTCACCCGCGACCTGTCGTCGTTCGCGTACGCGGCGGCGCTGGTGGGCGGGCGCCGGGCCGGCGAGATCGACGAGCCCGGCTTCGGCGCGTGCGCGGAGCGCCTCCGGCCCCACGTCGCGCGGCGGTCGCCGTTCGCGGAGCTCGAGAAGGTGACGCGACGCGCGGGCGCGCCCTACGTGGCGCCGCGCTCGGCGACGCTCCAGCGCTTCCTCCGGGCGTTGTGGATCCACGGGCTCCTCGCCGACGATGGCGTCTTCTCCCTCGACGACGTGCGACGCCTATTTTCGCCGCGGCACAATGCGCAGCCCACTCGCGCGGTGTGGGAGCGCTTCGTCCGGGCCATGCCCAGCCAGGTCCCGACGGCCCTCTACGCGCTCTTCCGCAGCTACTTCTTCGAGGACCACCGCCGCCTCGCCGAGGCCATCGAGGTGTGCTTGGCGAGCCCCGCCAGGCTCATCGCCGACGCCGCGAGGTTCTTCGACGACGTGGCCCACGGGCGGCGTGACACACTCGGCGCGCTGGGTAGCCTGAGCCAGGCGCGTGGAGCGTTCCTCTCGCTCGGGCTCACGTCGCCGCCCTCGTCGCGCGCGCGTCCTCGCGCGCCTGGCTCGGAGCGCACGCCTGCCGTTGCGCCGTCGCCGAGCGCCCAGACCCTCCGTGCGCGTTCGCTCGACGATCTCGAACGTCGCGCGTGGGAGAGGCTCGGCGACGAGGGCACCCACCGCGCGATCTTCGCGAGGCTTGGCGAGCGTCCGGAGCTCGAGTGCGGGCTCGCGGCGATCGACTACATCGACCAGGACGGGCACGTGCACGACAACGCCGTGCTGCCGAACGAGCGCGAGGAGGCGCTGCTCGCGCTCGGCGCGCATGGCCGCCCCGTGCTCGTGCCGCTCCTCGTTGGGCGAGCGCTCCGCGAGGACCTGCGCGCGATCGACATGCTCGGCGCGCTCGGCGACGCCCGCGCGATCCCGCCGTTGCTCTCCCTGCTCGATCGCCCGTCACAGCGGTACCGGCACGTCGAGACCAGCGTGGTGTCCGCGCTGCGAGCGCTCGGCGCGCGCCCGGCGGTGCCGCGCCTGCTCGCCCTGCTCGCCGACAACCCCCTCCGCGACTGGAAGGAGGGGCTCGAGCGCGGGCCGCTCGTGAAAGAGCTCGTGGCAACCCTCGGCGTTCTCGGCGACGCGGCCGCCGCCGGCCCGATTCACGAGCTGCTGCGCTCGCAGAGCCTCGAGGTGCGCCCCATCGTGTCGACGTGCGCCGAGGCGCTCGGGCGCCTCCGCTTCGGTCCCGCCGCGCCACGCATGCGCGAGCTCACGCGCCTCGCGGCAACGCTGCGGGATGGCGTGCCGGCCGAGCTGGTGTGGGCGCTGGGTCAGCTCTCGACCGGCGTCGAGGAGGGGCCGTCGCGCGACACGCTGCGGGCGGTGGAGCTAGCCGACAAGGCGGCCGACGTCGTGCGCGTCGCGGCCCTCGCGAAGCTCGGCGAGGGCGCCGCCAGCGCGGCCGCAGGGAGCGCGGTGCTCGACTTCGAGGGCGCGCTCGAGCGCGCGATCTGGGAGCCCGGCTTCAAGCGCGAGGAGACCTCGAGGCGCCGCGTGTGGGCGTTCCGCTGCCTCGCGGAGCTCGGCGGCGCCGAGTTCGACATGGACGCGGTGAGGTACTTCGTCACGCTCGACGATCACGCGGTCCGTCACGCCGCGACGGAGGCGTTTCGGCTGCGCGGGCAGCGCGTGCCGCGGGTTCGCCCGTACTACAAGATGGAGCTGCCGTCGATCGAGCGCCGCGGCCTCGACGCGCTCCACCAGGCGCTCCACGACAAGAACGGCGTGTTTCGCTACAACGTGGCCCTCCGCATCGCGGACATTGGGCATCCCTCCAGCGTGGGGCCGCTGGTCCGCTCGATTCGGCGCCTGTTCGAAGAGCCGCTCACCTCCACGTACGAGTACGACGACGCCCCTCACCACCTCGTGTGGTTCTGCAAAGCGCTCAAGCGCATGGGGGATCCGCGCGGCAACGTCGCGCTCATCGAGGGGCTCTCCTCGACCGATCCCCACGTCCGCGCCGTCGTCGCCGACGATCCTCCCGACGATCCCCGCGTGGTGCCGGAGCTGATTCGCCTCCTCGACGATCCGCGGTCGTTCGTGCGCACCCGCGCGGAGCGCTCGCTGCGGGCGTTTCGAGCCAACCCCGACGTCGAGCGCCTGCTCGCGCGGCGAAGCGTGCATCGCGAGGCGTCGCGCCTCGCCTGAGGCGCGGTCCGCCAGTTCGACTACTCGAGCGGCGGCGGGCTCGTGGTGTGGGCCTCGCGGGGGGCGTGCGCCGCATCGTCCCGGCCGTCTGCCGGCATGGCGAGCGTCACGAGCCCGTCGCGCATGAGCCCGCTGAAGACGTGCAGCACCTCCTCGAGCGGCAGCGAGGTCAGCTCTCCTATCGAGGCGAGGTCTTCGCGGCCATCGGCGTGGAGCCACACGAACGCGGCGCGCACGTCGAGAGTGTGCCCCGCGTCGGGGCTCTCCACGCGCGTCGGCACGGCCCGGAGCGACACGTCCGCGCGCGCTCGAGTGGGGGGCGCCGTGGAGATGCTGGGCGGGCGCGTTGGGTGGCTGGAGGGGCGCGGCTCGCCCCCGTCCGAGCCGCTCACGCCGCCCTCACCGGGATGAGCTCGAAGCGGTCGACGTCCATGAGCCCGTGATCGGTCAGCTTGAGTGAGGGGATGACCGGGAGGCTCAGGAAGGCGAGCTGCAGGAAGGGCTCGGGCAGCTCGCAGCCGACCGCGCGGCTCGCGCCGTGCAGTCCTTCGAGCGCGACCTTCAGCTCCTCGGGCGAGGCCGCCGACATGAGCCCACCTTCCGGCAAGGCCAGCTCCGCGAGCACCTCGCCGCGGCGCACGACCACGAAGCCGCCGCCCAGCGCGGCGAGAGCCGCGAGTGCGCGACGCATGTCGGACGTGTCGCTGCCGACCACGATGAGGTTGTGGCTGTCGTGCCCGACGCTAGACGCGATGGCGCCGGCGAAGCGTTCGCCGAAGCCGCGCACGTATCCGTTCGACGGCGGGCGCCCGTGCCCGTGCCGCTCGAGCACCGAGAGCCGCGCCACGCCGCGCGCCGCCGAGTCCTCCACCGAGCGATCCGTCAGTATGCGCCCGTGCCGGACCCCGATCACGTGAACCTGCCCGGCCGGACCCTCGAGCTCACTCGCCTCGGGCAGCGCGCAACGGACCGTGTTGCCCGTGCGGGCGCCGGCGCCCGCGACCTGCGACGCGAGCACCTCCTCGGCGAGCTTGCCCGCCTTGTACACGGCGTCGATCGCGCAGGTCTGGACGTCACCGAGCACCACGAGGTCGGCGGTGAAACCCGGAGCGATCGCTCCCACGCGCGCGCGTGCGGCGTGCGACGCCAGGCCATAGTGGGAGGCGACGCTGTAAGAGGCTGTGCGAAAGACGACCTCGGGCGGCACACCCCTCGCGATCGCGCTGCGCACGAGGTGGTCGACGTGGCCCTCCCGCGCGATATCGAGCGGGTTGCGGTCGTCGGTGCAGAACCCCAGGCTCGTGGAGCTCGCGAGGTCGAGCAGGGGCAGCAAGGCGTCGAGGTCCTTCGCCACGCTCCCCTCGCGGATCCACACGCGAACGCCCTTGGAGAGCTTCTCGCGGGCCTCTTCGAGCTCCGAGCTCTCGTGGCAGCTCGAGATACCCGCCGCGGCGTACGCGCTCAGCGCCTGGCCCCGCAGCAGCGGACAGTGGCCATCGATCGGTCGGCCCTCGAAGGCGTCGAGCTTCTCGAGGAGCGAGGGATCGCCGTGGAGCACACCGGGGACGTTCATGACCTCGGCGAGCCCGAGCGCGGAGGGGTGCGCCGCGAGCGCCGAGAGCTCGGCCGCGGACAGCGAGCCGCCGCCGTTGGTCTCGAACGTCGTCGCCGGCACGCACGAGCTCATCATGACCTTCAGCGAGAGTCCGAGGGTCTCGCTCGCCTCCAGGAAGTAGCGAACGCCGGGCGCGCCGAGCACGTTCGCGAGCTCGTGGGGATCGCACACCGCGGTCGTCGTGCCCTTCGGGAGCACGCACCGTTGGAAGTTCGACGGGGTCATCAGCGAGCTCTCGAGGTGCACGTGCGCGTCGATGAAGCCTGGTACGACGGCCTTCCCGCCGAGGTCGACGACGCGCTTGGCTGGCAGGCGCGCTTCCGGGCCGACGCCTACGATGGCCCCGTCGTACACGGCGAGGTGCCCCTCGCGAAAGGTGGCCGTGAAGACGTCGAGCCAGCGCGCGTTCTCGAGGACGAGGTCGCAGTCGCGCTTTCCTTGGGCGGCCTGGATGAGTTCGCTGCGTCGGGACATTCGACGATTATGGCCCCTCGCGGCGCTCCGCGGGCGCACCGGGGAACAAAAGTGTGAAACTTCCCGCGGTGAAAGAAGATTTTGGCGAGCTGTCCCGTAGAGTAACGCGTCGCACGCCGCGCTTGGACGAAAGGCCTCCTGTGACTCTAGTGACCGAACGCACGCAGCTCGTCTCCCGACCCCCCTCGAACGCCCGCGTGTCGCCGACCGTGGTCGCGCTCGCGGCGCTCGCGGCGCTCGTCCCGATCGTCGCGGGCGCCACCGGGTGCGCGTCGAGCGCGCCTGTCGATGCCCCGGAGCTCGGCGCCACCGCGAACCCGATCATCGGTGGCGCGGCGGACAGCACGCACGATGCGGTGGTGGCGATCTATGGCCAACAGGGTGCCCAGGCCGGCGCATGCACCGGCACCATCGTGAAGACGGTGGGGAAGGTGGGCTACGTGCTCACGGCCGCGCACTGCGTGACGATCCCGCCGAGCATCGTGTTCATGGGCCCCGACTACAACAGCGCGAGCGCCAAGCGCTTCGCCGTGCTCGATTACGCGGCTCACCCCAGCTACAACGGCGACGTCGCGTCGAACTACGACGTCGCCGTCGTGCGCGTGCTCGGCGTGAACAGCGGCACGCCGGTCATCCCGATCACCGCCTCCCCCGATCAGCTCTCTCTCGGTACCACGCTCACGAGCGTCGGCTACGGCCGAACCACGCCGGCCGGCGCATCCGGTGGCGACAACACCACGCGGAAGAACATTCGGCTCGCCGTCCAGGAGCTCGACTCGACGCACATCGGGTACCGGTTCCAGTCGGGCAACATTTGCCAGGGCGACAGCGGCGGCCCAGCGCTCCGGGGCACTGGCACGGCGGAGCGCGTCGTCGGCATCCACTCGTACGTCAACGGCGACTGCACCCAGCAGGCCTACAGCGTCCGCGTCACCTTCTCGTCGGTGTACACGTTCATCCAGCAGCAGCTCGCCAAGGCGCCGCCGGCCGAGTCCTGCGACTCGTGCACGCGCGCCGAGACTTCGGGCGACAACCCGTGCGCGCAGAAGCAGGCGGAGTGCTTCACCGACCCCGAGTGCGAGAAGCTCGCGGAGTGCCAGCAGAAGTGCTCGTCGGCGACGTGCGTGACCGACTGCGAGAACAGACACCCGAGGGCCATCGCGAAGTTCAACGCCGCCGTGTACTGCACGTGCGGCGAGACCGTGTGCAAGCCTCTGTGCTTCATCGAGTGCCGCAGCGCCCCGAAGTGCGGCTTCGCCCTCCCGCGCGACGCGTGTGGCGCCTGCACCGAGGGGGCGTGCTGCGACGCGGTGGGGGCGTGCGCGGGGGACGCCGACTGCCTCCTGTGCCTTCGCGCGGGCGCGTCCGCGGATCCGAGCTGCGCCGCCAACAAGCTCCGGAAGGCCGTGGCCGACTGCGCGACCACCAAGTGCAAGACCGAGTGCGCGTCCGACCCGATCGTCGAGGGCGGTCAGCCGACGCCGGGCGGCCCGGTGGGGCCCGACGGCAAGCCCGTTCCGGCCGGAGCCGCGACGACGACCACCACCACCGAGAGCTGCGGTTGCGAGGTCGTGGGCGCGTCGCCGGCGCCCTTCGCTCGGCGTCGCTCGCGGCGCTCTTCGGGCTCGCGCTCGGGCTCGCCGGCCGCAGGGCCCGACGCCGAGAGGGGCGGCCGAGGGGCTGACGCGAGCCGCCGCGCCCGGCGGCCCCATTCTTTAGCGCGCGCGCGACGGGAGCGCGCGGGGCTCCGGGCTCGCCAGGTTCACGTAGAGCGCGCGCCTCGCCGCGGCGTCCACGCCATGGAACTGCAGGCCGAGGCAGGGGCCCATGGTGTCGTACTTGCGGCGCCCGTGGAGGACACGCGTGACGGTCGCGAAGACGTCGACCCAGTGCTCGCGGCGCGCCGGGCGGAGCGAGAGAATGACCTCTTCGCCGGTCAGCACCTGGCGATCGGCCTGCACGAGCGCCCCGAACGGCGAGAGATCCACCGTGAGGTTCGAGACGACCCGAAAGTCGCGCTCGCGGATGACCTGCCCGTAGGGGATGTGGAGGGCACGGCGAGAGCCTTTGCGGCGCAGCGGGTGGACAGTGGGTTGAGCGAGCAGGGTCATGGGGGCCTCCTGTTCGAACGATAGGCAGGGGCGCTCGAGCGGGGCCAACTTCGCGAGGCCGGGCCACGTCGAAGGCGCGCGGCCCCGTGTCAGGGCTCGATCGCCTCCACGCGCATCACGACGCGCCCCTCGCTCCGGGAGCCCTCGAGGTCGACCTTGGCGCGCACCACCCACCCTGTGGGGCCGTCGTCGCCGACGAGCGCCTGTCGCAGCTCCCACACGTGCTCGCCGCGCTCGACGGTCAGGTGCTTCGGGCTGCGGGCCTCGCCGTCCATGCGGAGCGCGCCGTGATCGGCCACGAGCGCGTCGAGCGCGCGCGCGAGCACCGCCTCGTCGATCGCGGTGTTCTGGCAGAGCTCCGTCGCCGTCGCGAGCTCGTACCGCGCGAGCGCCCGGACGAGCGCGAAGCTCGCGTTGCGCACGAGCGCCAGAAACCCCTCGCCGGCGGTGATGTCGGGCGGGCCCATCGCGACCGGGGCCAGCGCCGACTCGTCGCGCGCCTTCAGCGCGTCGAAGTACGCGGGGTCGCGCATCTTCTCCCACTCGTCGAGGAGGCTCGAGTCGGCCTGCCGAACCACGGCGCCCAGCGTGATCACCACGTCGTCGATGGCGGCGGTCTTCTCGAGGTCGGGCACCGACTGCACGAGGGTCTTGTAGACCTCGCTGAGGTACCGGAGCAGCAGCCCCTCGACCCGCTCGAGCCCGTACTCCTTCACGTACTCGTTGAACGAGAGCACCTGTTCGATCATGTCGCGCGCGATCGACTTGGGGCGCACGTTCTGGTCGGCCACCCAGGGGTGTTGCGACTTGAACGCGTTGAACGTGAGATACGAGAGCTCGCGGTTCGGGACCACCAGCTCCACCTTCTCGAGCTCGGCGATGCGCTCGTCGAAGGGCATCCCCTGGGCCTTCAGCTCGGCGAGCTTCGCCTGCTTGGCCTTGTCGAGCTGCTTGACCAGGATGGGGTCGGGGTTCTCGCAGATCGACTCGACCGCCGTGAGCACGTCGAGGGCGTGCGTGGGGAGGTCGTGGTCGAGGCGGGGCAGCGTCTCCAGCAGGTAGAGCGCGAGCGGCTGGTTCAGCGCGAAGTCGAGCTGCAGGTCGTCCGCGAGCGTGAGGCGGGCGCCGCCTCCGGGTTGGGGCACGCGCCACAGCACCTGCGCGTCGAGCAGTGAGCGGTAGAGCGAGAGCGCCACCCGCCCGAGCTTTCGCTTCTCGGCCGTGCGCTCGTGCGAGCGGTTCACGAGCCGCGCCATCGCCATGCAGCCGCCGTCCTCGCGCGTCAGCACGTCGAGCAGCATCCCGTGCGACACCGTGAAGCGCGACACGAGCGGCTCGGGGCTGCTCGCCACGAGCTTGTCGAAGGTCGCCTTGTCCCACGGCACGTAGCCGCGCTCGGGCGGCTTGCGCCTCACGAGCTTGCGGAGCTTCTTCGGATCGCCGGCGGCCTTCGCCTCGAGGCGGAGGTTCTCGATCACGTGCTCGGGCGCCTGCGCCACCACGAGCCCCTCGGTGTCGAAGCCGCGACGCCCGGCGCGCCCCGCGATCTGCTTGAAGTCGCGCACCGTCAGGATCGCCGTCTTCTCGCCGTCGTACTTGCACAGCTTGGTGAACAGCACGGTGCGGATGGGCACGTTCACGCCGACGCCGAGCGTGTCGGTGCCGGAGATGACCTTGAGCAGGCCGCGCTGCGCGAGCTTCTCCACGAGCAGGCGGTACTTGGGCAGGAGCCCCGCGTGGTGGAGCCCCACGCCGTGCCGCACGAAGCGCTGGACCTCCTTGCCGAAGGGCGTGTCGAAGCGCGTCCCGAGCATCGCGTCGGCGATCGTGCGCTTCTCTTCCTTCGTGCAGAAGTCGGCGCTCATGAGGTTCTGGGCCTCCTCCGCGGCGCCACGCTGGGTGAAATTAACCAAATAGATCGGGGATTTGCCCGCGGCGACGAGCTCGCTCAGGGTGGTGTGGAGCGGGGTGTCGCGGTACTCGAACGTGAGCGGCACGGGCCGCTCGGCCGTTCGCACGGTGCGCACCGCCGCCCCCGTGCGTCGCGCGAGGTCTTGCTCGAAGAACGTGACGTCGCCGAGCGTGGCCGACATGAGCAAGAACCGCACGTGGGACAGCTCGAGCAGGGGCACCTGCCAGGCCACGCCGCGCTCCTTGTCCGAGTAGTAGTGAAACTCGTCCATGACCACGTGCCCGAGGTCGGCGCGGTCGCCCTCGCGCAGCGCCATGCTCGCCAAGATCTCGGCGGTCGCGCAGAGGATCGGCGCGCCGGGGTTGATGCTCGCGTCCCCCGTGAGGAGGCCCACCGCGTCCTTCCCGAAGTCCTTCGAGAGGGCGAAGAACTTCTCGTTCGCGAGCGCCTTGATGGGCGCCGTGTAGATCGAGCGACGCCCCTCGGAGAGCGCGAGGAAGTGCGCGAAGGTGGCCACGAGGCTCTTGCCGGAGCCCGTCGGTGTGCCCAAGATCACGTGGTTGTCGGCCGCGAGCTCGAGCATCGCCTCTTCCTGCGCGGGGTAGAGGTCGAGGCCAAGATCGGCCACGTGGCCGAGGAACGCGTCGAGCACGGCGTCGGGCGACGCGCCGTCCGGCGGGAGGCGGTCGTAGAGCGTGGGCATGCGCCTTCATACGCCGTTTCGAGCGCGCGCGGGCCGCGGCGGTGGGGGTGGCGGTGGCTGGGGCGTCTCCCGTCAGCCCCGAGCCAGCGCCTCGGCGAGCCGCGCGACGAGCGACCGGCGAGGGTCCGTGGCCTGGAACGCACGCAGCGACGCGATCTGGTCGGTCACGGCGGCGCGCACGCCGTCGCGCAGGGCGCGCAGCGCGGCGTCGTCGTCCGGTGGAGTCCCCTCGGTCGGGATGGCCTCGGAGAAGCCGAAGTAGATGCGCTGCGGCCGACGCGGCCGGGCGAGCGGCATGAGCACGTCCCGCCGCACGCCGAGGCGGTCGATCGCGCGCGCGAGCGGCGCGGCGAGAGGGGAGGCGAGCACCTCGTCGGCGTCCAGCACCACCTCGAACGCGTCCTCCACCCCCACGCAGGCGAACGGCACGATGGTGCACCCGTGCGTCGCCGCGAGCCTCACGAACCCAAGGCGCTCCTTCCAGAGGAGGGCGTACTCCTCGCCCTTGCGCTTCGCGACCTCGCGCCCGCCGCCCGGGAACACGAGCACACACTCGCGCGCGGCCATGAGCGCGCCGCAGGCCTCGGGTGTGCCGTCCACCGCGCCGCACGCGAACAAAAGGTCGCGCCACCCGGGGATCTGAAAGTGCAGGTGATCGCCGAGCGAGCGGAGCACGATGCCCTTGCGCTCGTAGAGCTCTGCGAAGAGGAGCGGCGGATCGAGGACGCCGAAGATCGAGTGGTTGCCCACGAAGAGCAGCGGTCTCGATTCCGGAATGTTTTCAATCCCTTGCACGTGCGGAGCGGCGAGCGCCCGCATCGGCCGGAGCGCGCCGATCGCGCGCTCGATGAGGCGCGCCGACGGGCGCGGCGGCAGTCGGGGAGGCAGTCGGGGAGGCGGTCGGGGAGAGGAGCGCGAGGCCACGCGGCGAGCGTAGCAGGCGCCTGTCGCCCCGAGAGGCGAAGCGGTCCGCCGCTCGAGGCCGCGCGCTCAGCGAAACGCGCGCTGGATCTCGCCGGCGGCGCGGAGCCCCGAGAGGGCGCCGCCCTCCATGAAGCCTTGCCACGAGTAGAAAGAGTCGGTCGTCTCGCCCGCGAAGAACAGGTTGCCGACGGCCTTGCCCTCGTTGCCCTCGATCCGAGTGAAGTACCCGGGCGCGTTCGCGGTGTAGCTGCCCTTCGTGTTGGGGTCGCTCGGCCAGTGCTGGAGGTGCGCCACGTAGGCCCCGCCCGCGGTGCGGCGCGCGCGCGCGCTGCTGCCCGGGTACGCCATCTCGAAGTTCGCCAGGAACCGCGCCGTGTCGGCCTGGGTGTTGGCGGTCGAGAGCGAGCGGCCGAGCGCGCCGCCGGTGTAGTCGGTGATGACGCCGCGGGTCGCGTCGGCCGTGCTCGGGCTGGTCTCCCAGGTCGCCTGCAGGTACGGGAGATCGCTGTAGGCCGCGCCGCTGGCGGGCAGCCACGGCCGGCCGTTGAAGCCGACCATGAGCTTGGAGTTGGTGCCGTAGACCGTGTGCTGGATCGCGTAGATCTTCGAGGCGGGCAGGCCCAGGCTCGCGTCGAGGGCGACGTCGCGCAGCATGTTGAAGGGCAGCGAGAGCACCACCGCGTCGTGGGTGGCCGTCACGGTCTTGGTCCCCTCCTTGAAGGTGAGCACCACCCGGCCGTCCGACGCCTTGCGCACGCCGACGAGCCTCCGGCCTAGGCGAATCTGCCCCGGGAGCCGCGCGATGAGCCCGTCGGTGACCTGCTGGTTGCCGCCCACCACGTGGTAGCGCTCATCGCTGAAGTTGCCGAGGAGGCGGAGCTTGCCCTGCCGAGACGCCTTCGCGAAGAGGAGGAACGCGAGGCAGCTCTGCTCGTCGCTCGCGACGCCGTACTCGATCTCGTAGGCCACGTTGAGCAGCTTCTTGATCTGCGGGGGCGCCCCGCGCGAGTCGAGGTATTCGCGGAGGCTGAGGTTATCGAGCGCGGCTTCGTCGGCCGTGAAAGCGTCGGCGGTAGGGGCGCCCACCTTGCGGAGATCGTCGCGCATCGCGTCGACGAGCACGCGGTACTGCTCGACCATCGTCGCCTCGCTCACGAGGGCGCCGTCGAAGAAGTACTTGGTCTCGCGCGCCGGCTTCGTCACCTCCTCGAGGGTGAGGCCGAGCTCGCGCGCGTAGCCGATCATCGTCTTGTGGGGCGTGTCGATGAGCTCGCCGCCCCGCTCGATCACCTGGCCGGGGAACATCACGGGCCCGGCGAACGGCCCGCCCATCGACCAGATGCGGCCGCCGGCGCGGGTCGAGGCTTCGTGGAGGGTGGCCACGACGCCCACCTTCTTGAGCTCGTAGGCGCACGAAAGGCCAGCGATTCCGGCGCCGACGATGCCCACGTCGACGGGGATCTGCCTGGCGGACGCCGCAGCCCGGCCAAGCTCGCCCGCTTCGCTGCCGCCCGTGCCGTCAGCCGCGCACCCGCCGAGGAGCGACGCTCCGCCCAGCGTGACCGCGCCCGCCGCGAGCGCCTGCCGCCGGCTCACGCGCCGCGCGTCCGCCACGCCCACGGCTTCGTCGGCGGCGTGGCTCGAGCGGGCGATGAACATGGTGTCGAGCAGGCGGGCGAAGAGGGGCGTACGGGACATGGGGCTCCTTCGAGGGGGATGGCCGCATTTAAGCAAGAACCGTGCGCACACTTGCGTACACGCAACCCCGCAGAATGTCACTGGCGGTCGCCGCAAGTCTGGATGGTCTGTGATCCATGTGGTCAGCTCGAGCACCATCGCCCACCGTGCGCCCGCGTCGCCGCTTGGCGGCCAGCGACACCGGCGCAAGTGCGCGCGCGCCCCGCGCCGAGCCTGGTGAGCCGTGCGCTGCGTGGGAGTGTGGCATGGTGAGCGCCCATGCCGACGCCCGTCACCCCGCTCGCCGTCCGCCGCGCCTACGGCGCGATCCGTCCGCACGTGCGCCGCACGCCGCTCCTCTCGGGGGATCCAGGCTCCTTCGGCGACGCCCGGGTGACCTTCAAGTTGGAGCTGCTCCAGCACGCCGGGTCGTTCAAGACGCGAGGGGCCTTCCAGTCGCTGCTCTCGGGCGCCGTCTCGACCGCCGGCGTCGCCGCCGCCTCGGGCGGAAACCACGGCGTGGCCGTGGCGTACGCCGCGAAGCGCCTCGGCCACTCGGCGACGATCTTCGTCCCGGAGATCGCCTCCCCCGTGAAGGTCGCCGCCATCCGCGCGCACGGAGCGACGGTCGTGATCGGAGGGGCGCGCTACGCCGACGCGCAGCTCGCCTGCGACGCCCACGCCGCCACGACGGGCGCCACGGTGGTGCACCCGTTCGACGCCGCGCCGACGCTCGAGGGGCAGGGCACCGTCGCCCTCGAATGGGAAGAAGATCAGGCGCGGCTCGGGCTCGAGCCCCTCGACACCGTGCTCGTCGCGGTCGGCGGCGGCGGGCTGCTCGGCGGCATGGCCTGCCACTGGGCGGGCCGCGTGAAGCTCGTGGGTGTGGAGCCCGAGGGCTCACGCTGCATGCAGGCGGCCCTCGAGGCGGGGCACCCCGTCGACGTCCCGGTCGAGTCTCTCGCGGCCGACTCGCTCGGGGCCCGGCGTGCCGGCGCGCTGGCGTTCGACGCCGTGCGCGGGGCAGGGTGCGACGTGGTGCTCGTCAGCGACGCGCAGATCCGCGAGGCCCAAGACCACCTCTGGCGCGCCTACCGCGTCGCGGCGGAGCCCGGGGGAGCGGCGGCCCTGGCGGCCCTGCTCGGCGGGCGCTACCGGCCCGCGCCGGGCGAGCGTGTGGGCGTGCTCGTGTGCGGTGGCAACGTGGCGCCGTCGACCCTCACATGACGGCGTGATGGCCTGAGCGAGCGCGTCGACTCCCGCTTGCGACGGTCTTGGCCTTCGTGGCACGAAGTCTCTAGCGCGTGCTACCGTTCCATCGCTCCGCGTCACGAGGTTGACCGAGGTGGCACACCTGCCGTCCTCGGCGGAATAGGGCCCCTTTCGCGATCTCGATACGTTCGACGCGTTCGATCCCACGGCGGGGCGCGCCGGCGCCCGGAACCCCTCGCGGCGGCGCTTCAGCCGAGCTTCTGGATCGCGGCGACCGTGCGCTGGCACGCCTCCATGCACTCCTTGCAGACTGCATGCACAGCGGCATGCTTCTGGCACTCGGTCGCGCAGTCGGAGCAGAAGCCGAGGGCGGCCTTCGCGAGCTCGTTCGTGCGCTTTCCGCCGCGCGCGGCCACCTTGGAGAGGGCCTCCATCGTCGCGAGCATGTCGCTGACCGAGCCGAGGCACGCGGCCATCGACAGGTCGTTCGCCATCACCATCCCGATGCAGTGCGCGAGGCAGGCGTTGCCGGCCTTCATACACGCGAACGCCGCGTCGACGAGGGCGGCATCCCCGCCGTGGTGGTGGGCGTGGGGATCGGCCGCTTGCGCGACGGCGCTCTTCGCGCACGAGATCGTGCCGATGGCGAGGGCTGCGGTCCAAACGGAGCTTCCAACGAGGGCTTCGCGTCGATTCATGCGCCACCTATACGGCCACCGATCGGAGGCCGGCAACCTCTCCGCGCGCCGCCGGGCGCGAAATTGCTGCGCGTCGCTGCGCGACCGGGTGTAGCGCCTGCTTGCGGCCGAGTAAGGCCGCGTGAGAGGTTGACCGCCCACGGCGCCTCGGGCACCCTCAGTCGCGCCTTTCATGCGCATTGCGGTGCTCGCCAACGTGAAGCCCAATGCGCCCGCTGGCGCATCCGCCGCCCCCGACGCGTGGGCGGAGCTCGACTCGCCCGCGACCGTGGAGGCGATCGCGCGCGCGCTCCAGCTCGCCGGCCACGAGGTGGCCTCGTTCGAGGGGGACCTCGGGCTCGTCGAGGCGCTGCCTCGGTTCGGGCCGGACCTGTGCTTCAACCTGTGCGAGGGGCACTTCGGCGAGAGCCGCGAGAGCCACGTCCCGGCGCTCCTCGAGATGCTCCGGATCCCGTACACCGGCGCCGGTGTGCTCGCGCTCGCCGTGTCTCTCGACAAGCCCACCACGAAGACGCTTCTCCGGGCTCACGGGGTCCGCACCCCGCCCTCTCAGGTGTTTTCACGCGAGGACGAAGCGCTCGATCCGGACCTCGCGTTTCCGCTTTTCGTGAAACCCTCACGCGAAGGCTCCGGCATCGGCGTCACACGCAGCAGCCTCGTGCGCGACGAGGCGGCGCTCCGCGTCGAGGTCGCGCGCGTGCTCCGCGCCTACGCGCAGCCCGCGCTCGTCGAGCGGTTCGTCCGCGGGCGCGAGCTCACCGTCGGGCTCGTCGGCAACCTGGCGACGCCAACGGCGCGCCTCGCGGGGCGCGCGTGGCGTGGCCTCGCGCGCGCGGGCGGCCTTTATGTGCTCCCCGTGTACGAGATCGCACCCGAGGGTCTCCTCGCGAGCGGCGGGGTGGCTTACACGGGCCAGATCAAGACCCAGAATTGGGATGATCGCTGGCAGCGTGGGCGTCACTACCACTGTCCCGCGCCGCTCCCGCCCGCGACCGAGCGCGAGGTCGTGGAGCTCGCGGCTGCGACGTTCCGCGCGACCGGGTGCCGCGACTTCGCGCGGGTCGACGTGCGCCTCGACGAGGCCCACGGCGACGTCCCGTACGTACTCGAGATAAACCCGCTCCCAGGGCTCGCGCCCGGTGTCGCGGATTTGTGCTTCCAGGCGGCTGCGGCCGGTCTGCCCTACGACGAGCTCGTGCTCGGCGTGCTCGCGCAGGCCGTCGCGCGCCTCGGGCTCGGGGACTCGCGCGCGCGCGCGAAGCGCACCCCGCCCGAGCGCCTTCGTGCCCGCGCGCGCGGGTAGCGGTCGCGCCGGGGGCGCCTCGGCCCTCCCTCGGGAGGGGCGGGCCTAGGTGCTGGCGGTGGTCACGTACACCGCCGCGGTGGCGTTGCGTCCCGCGGCGCGGCGGAAGCCCGCATCGCGCACGGCCCCGTCGGCCAGCAGCGCGTCGACGATGCGGTCGCTCGCGTCGCCGTCGAGGCCGAGCCCTACGAGGTGCTCCGAGACCTGGCGCGGCGTCGCGCCCTTGGGGCCGCGCTCCGCGAAATACGCCACGGTGGCGGCGCGCGCCTTCGAGTCGTCGACCGCCACGGGGGCGGGTGGGGCCGGTCGCTTGGACGCGCGAGGTGCGCGAGGTGCGCGAGGTGCGCGAGGTGCGCGAGGTGCGCGAGGAGCCACGGGAGCGCGAGGAGCCACGCGCGGCGCAGCGGGAGCGCGAGGGGCCACGGCATCGCGAGGCGCGGGGCGACGCGCGGGCGTCGCGGTCGAGGGGGCCGCGGCCCCGTGAGCCCTCGCGGGGCTCGGCGCGTCGGGCTCGGAGAGAAGCTGTGAGAGCTCATCGATGGGCGCGGCGCGCAGTGCGCGGATGAGCGTCGCGGCGAACTCGGTGGCCATCGAGGCCAGCGTCTGCTGAAGCATGGTCCGCGGGATACCTGGCCCGGCTCCGCGGAGCAAGGCCCATGCGCGGCGCGCGCGACCGCCTTCGCGGACAGGGCGGGCGAGCGAGCTCTTGGCGGACAAATTTGGACAGATTCACGAGCCGCTCGAGCTCCTCCCGCTCGACGAGTCGGGTTACTCCGGTCACCCCGAGCGACGGACGAAGTGCGAGTCGAGAGAGTCGCCGAGCGAAGTCCGTGGTCCCTCTGGGCCGTGCTTGAGCGCGGGTCAGTCGAGGCCGCCGTCGCGGAGCCGCTCGCCGAAGCGCTTCTCGTCGAGCCACGGCTGGCCGCGGAGGGCGATGCACGTGTTCACCGCCGCCGACCCGCCGACGCGGGGTCCTCGGTGGCGCGGGCGGCGATCAAAGCGCCGGCCGCGCCCGCCCCCACCACGATGGACCCTCACCGCGAGGGCGCGCGGGCGCTCACGCCGCGCACTCCAATCGGGCACGCGACGCCCGTGCCGCCGAGGCCGCAGTACCCGCCTGGGTTCTTCGCGAGGTACTGCTGATGGTAGTCCTCGGCGTAGTAGAACGGGCCGGCGTCGACCACCTCGGTCGTGATCGCGCCGTGCCCGCCCTGCGTGAGCGCGGCCTGGTAAGCGGCCTTCGACCCGAGCGCGGCCTCGCGCTGCGTCGCGCCGAACGTGTACACGCCCGAGCGGTATTGCGTGCCGCGGTCGTTGCCCTGCCGCATGCCCTGCGTGGGATCGTGGCTCTCCCAGAAGCGCGCGAGCAGCGCCTCGTACGTGGTCTCGCGCGGGTCGTAAACGACCTTGACGACCTCGTTGTGACCCGTCTGCCCGGTGCACACCTGCTCGTAGGTCGGGTTCACCGTGTAGCCGCCAGAGTAGCCCACCATCGTGGAGTACACGCCGGGGGCCTGCCATAGCGCGCGCTCGGCGCCCCAGAAGCAGCCGAGTCCGAACATGGCCTCTTCCATTCCGGCGGGGAAGGGCGGCGCGAGCCGCGCTCCGCTCACGAAGTGGCGCTCGGGAGGGGCGATCGGCGCTGCGGCGCCTGGGAGGGCCTCCTCGGGGGTGGGCATTCGGGGCGAGCGGTCGAGGCGATCGAAGAGTCCCATGGTGGCCGATTGTCCGTTGCGGCGCCTCCCGCTGCAAGCTCGACCGGGCGCGGTGGTCGCGCGCGCGTCTGCCGCGGGAGGTGGTCAGCGCGCGAGCGGGACCTCGCGCCCGCGCGTGACATCGACGAAGGCACGCACGCGGGAAAACACCTCGCGGAGCTGGTAGTAGGGGGCCTTCTGGTAGCGCCGCGCGTCGGCGACCACTCCCTCGCACGCGACGCCCTTGCGCGCGCCGAGGTAGAGCGCGCGTGGCAGGTGGAAGGCCTGCGTGACGACGATCGCGGTCGCCGCGCCGTACGTGCCGCTCGCGCGCGCCATCGTGCTGTACGTGTCGACGCCACCGGCATCCTCCACGATGGCGGTCGGCGGCACGCCGCGCGCCTCGAGCCAGCGGCGCATGGCCCCGGGCTCGTCGTCGGCGCCGCTCACGAGCACCGTGGGCGCGCGACCCGCCCGATAGAGCCGGAGCGCGGTCTCGAGGCGATCGGCGAGGGCGTGGCTCAAGTGGCCGTCGGGGTAGACCCTCGCGCCGAGCACGACGATGACCTGCGCCGGGCGCGCGCGCTCTTCGTCGACCACACGCGCGGCGCCGTCGCGGTAGACGAACGCGCTGGGGACGAGCGTGCTGATCGCGAGCAGGGCGCCTGCGGCGAGGGCGGCGAGCCGCCGACGCCGCGAGCGGGCCGGGGACGAAGAACGTGCAGGTTGCAACTACCAGCCGAGTCGGTAGCCGAGCTCGAGCCCGGCCCCGGAGAGGGACTCCGCGACGGGGTCCTTCGACACCGCCCCGCTGGCGCGGACCGCGCCCTCGACGAAGAGCCAGCCGGGGCCGATCTCCGACTGCCCCCCGAGCGCGAAGCGGCCGCCCAGCAGCGCGGCGCTGGACGTGACGCGTGTCGTGCCCGTCGCGAACGTCGCGCGCTGAAACCCGACCTCCGGCGCGATGGTCGCGTACGGCGCCACGACGGCGTGAGGGAACAGACGGAGGGAGAGGGGCACCCCCACGATCGCGTCGAAGTGCGAGCCCGTGTCGCCGAGCGGCGTCGGGCTGTAGCTGTCCGCCGAGGCGACCTGGGGCTCGAAGCGCGCGAGCGTGACCGAGGGGCCGACGGCGAAGTTGACGCGGCTCCCGAGGGGCATGCGATAGGCGGTGCTCGCCGTGAGCTGGCGACCGCCGTGTCCGGTGAAGAGGGTACCGACGCCGCCGCCGAGCCCGACCTCGTAGCCACGATCGGCGACACCACTCGTGCCGTCGGCGCGGCGCCGGGGCGCGTCCGGCGCGGGCACCGTGAGGAGGTTCGACTCCGCCTTCCCGCCGCCTCGCCGCACCGTGACGAAGAACGGGCGCGGCGACGCCGGGAAGCGGACGCCGAGCAGGGCTCGGGTGCCCTCTCGAGTGACGCCGGTGATCTCGACGCCGTTGGAGGCGATCGCGGTGATGCCCTCGGTCGACAACGTCGCGCCGGTGCCCGAGCGGAGCTCGATCGCGACCACGCCGCGCGCCTCGGCGGGGTGCGACTCGGCGAACGCCGCGGTCGCGGTGAAGCGCTGGAAGAGCTCGGGTACTTTGGTTCCGCCCGGGGCCGAGGGCACGTCACCGCCGCGCATCACGACCCCTGCGCGGTGGGGGCTGAGCCGGCACGAGAGCTCGTGGGCCACGGTCGCGTCGACGTCGAAGAGCGACGCGGGATCGGCGCTCCCGTCGGCGCCGCAGAGGACGAAATCGCCGGGAGAGACCCCGAGCGCTGCCCGGCCCGGGGTCGTCTCGCGCGCGCTCGCCCGAACGACCACGAGCATCGCCACGGCTCCGGGCGGCCCCTCGAACTTGTCGTCGTCGATCGCCGCCACGCGCAGGTAGTAAGTGCCTGGCGTGAGCCCGCGCGCGTCGATCGTGGTCTTGGTGCGCGGCACCACCGCGTTCGTGATGAGGTCGTCGAGCTTGGGATCGCGGGCGAGCTGCACGCGGAACGACGCCGCGGCGACCGCCGTCGCGCCGGGCGTCGTGGGCCCGTCGGCGAACGACGCGGTGACGTTGCCGCGATCGTCGCCGTCCGCGAACACCACCTCCGGCGGTGCGGCCCTCCACACCGGCGGGGCCGGCAGCGGGCGCGGCGGCGTGGGCGCCTTGCCCTCCTCGGCCTTCGACCCGAACCCCGTGGGGACCACCACGGACCTCTTGCTCGCGTCCAGCGTCGCGCTCCCGCCGTGGACGGCGAGGCGCGTCGTCTTGGTGGCGTCGACGTCGACGCGCGCTTGACCCTGGGCCATCGTGACGCGCGCGCCGCCCGCGGTGTCGACGTTCACCTTGCGCTTGCCCGAGAGCTCGCCGAGCCGCGCCTGGAGCGCACCGCTCACGAGCGTCGCGTGGGCGGGCTCGCGGCGCGCCGCCCCGAGCACGTCGCCCAAGATGATGACGAGGCTCTCCTCGCCCACGCGGAGCTGCGTCTCGTCGCGGAACGTGACGTTGGCCGAAGACGCGTCGGCGGTGGTGACGCGGTTCGTGCGGAAGAGCGGGTCGTTCACGGCCGCCTTCTTCGACGCCTGCGCCTGCACGGTGACCTGGTTTCGCACGAACGTCACCCGCGCGTCGGGCGCGGCCGCGGCCTCCTCGGGGGGCGGCAGATGGAGCACGGTCCCGGGCTTCAGGTAGTGGGGCAGTGGGCCGAGCGAGGGGTTCGCCTTGTGGATGAGGTCGACCCGCCGACGATCGCCGTAAGCGCGCTGCGCGATCGCGCTGCAGCCGTCGCCGAGCCGGGTCGTGTAGTCGCTGTTGGGTTTCTGTGCCTGCGCCGCGGTGGGAGAGAGCGCCGCCGCAGCCATCGCGGCGCGCAGCCCCCACTGGGAGACCCGTGCCCGTGAGAAGTCCCGAAGAGGCACCGCTGGCCTACCTTCCGCGCCGCACTAGGCGCATGATTTTTTTGACAATTTCGTCGTTGGCGGCGGACGCGAGCGCCACGTCACTGGCTCCGCCGCGCACGAGCCGCGCCGTGTCCTCCGCGTCGCGGGCGCCCACCGCCAGCAGCGGCCCGCGCCCCCTCGCCACGAGCACCGCGTCGCCGGTGGCGTCGCCGCGCCCGATCACGAGCGCCTTCACGGTGCGCCCGGCGGCCACGTCGGGGCCAGGGGGGGAGTCCCCGAGGTGCACGTGACCGTAGAGCCCGTGGACGGCGAGGGCCGAGCGCAGCTCGGAGGCGCGGTCGGGGTCGTCGAGCCACAGCACGACCGCCGCGCCCGTCGCCACGGGCGCGATGCCGCCAGCGCTCGCGGCCTCGCCCACGCCCGTGATCGCACGATCGCTGCGGGACAGCGCGGCCATCCGCGAGCGCTCCAGCGCGCCTCGATCGGCGAACGCGGCGAAGTCCGTGCCGCGAAAGACGCTCGTGAGCTCCTCGCGCATCGCGCGGGCCGTCGGGCGGTCCTCGGGTCGCTTCGCCAACGCGCGCGCCACGAGCTCCTCGAGGCCGCGCGACACCTCCGGCTTCACGCCGCTCTCCGCGAGCCGCGGGGGATCGACGAACATGTGCTGCACCATGAGCCCCGACGCGCCGCTCGAGTCGAATGGGGTGGTCCCGGTGAGCGCTTCGAAGAGCATGATCCCCACCGCGTAGATGTCCGCCTCGGGCCCGACGTGGACGCCCTTGCACTGCTCGGGCGCCATGTAGTGCGGTGTCCCGCGCACCGTGCCTGTCTCGGTCAAGCGCTGCGCGCCCTCCTCTCCCGCGAGGAACGCGATCCCGAAGTCGAGCACCTTGACCCGCTCAGCGCGGTCCTTCGCGGGCACCAGCATCACGTTCTCGGGCTTCAGATCGCGGTGCACGATCCCCGCGTCGTGTGCGGCCTCGATGACCGCCAAGAGCTCGTCGAAGATCGGCGCCACGCGGAGCCGCGCGATGGGGGTCTTGTCCTTGGCGATCACGTCCGCCAACGCGACCCCGGCGATGAGCTCCATCGCCATGTAGAGCTCGCCCCCGAGCTCGCCGAAATCGAGCACGGACACGATGCCCGGGTGGCGGAGGCGCGCGAGGATCACGGCCTCGCGCCGGAAGCGCGCGCGAAACTCGGGGCGGGCGGCCCACGCCGCCTTGAGGAACTTCACCGCCAGCGGCTCGCCGAGCTCCACATGGGTCGCTCGGTACACGATGCCCATGCCGCCCTCGCCGAGCACCGAGTCGAGGCGGTATTTGCCAGCGAGCACCGTGCCGATGCGCGGATCGGGCAGCACGTGCCCGCAGATGGTGCACGCGCGCAGGCCGTCGAGGGGGGTGCCGCAAGACGGGCAAGGGCCGAGCGTGGCGTCGGGGGCGCCCGAGCTCTGGGGAGCGGCGAGGCCGTCGGGGGGAAAGGTCATGGCAGTGCCTCCTCGAACACGCTAGACCACGAGCTCGAAGAGCTCGACGGGTTCTCGTTTCCCGCGGAGGGCGTGCGGACCGAGCGAACGCAGCTCGTACGCGTCGCCCACGGCGAGCGCCGTCTCCGACGACACGAGCGTCTGGCCGGCCTGCGCGAGGTTCTCGAGCCGCGCCGCGGTGTTGACCGTGTCGCCGATGGCCGTGAACTCCATGCGCGTCTCGCTGCCCAGGTTACCCACGAGGGCCTCGCCGGAGGTGACCCCGACGCCGAGCCTGACGTCGAAGTTGTACCTGGCCTTCCAGTCGGCCGCCTGGGTCTCGACGAAGCGGTGCATGTCCTCCGCGGCGGCCAGCGCCCGCTCGGCGTGGTCGGGCTGGTCCTCCGTGGCGCCGAACACGGCCATGATGCAGTCGCCCATGAACTTGTCGACCATGCCCCCGTGCCGAAACACCACCTCGGAGAGGATGGAGAACACCTCGTTCAGAAACGCGACCACCGCCTCCGGCGACGAGCGCTCCGCGAACGAGGTGAACGACGCGATGTCGGCGAACACGACGCTCACCGGGCGCCGCTCGCCGCCGAGCGCGATCGTGCGCGTGCCGTCGGCGATGGAGCGCGCCAGCGCCCCGGGCAGGTAGCGCGAGAGCTGCGCCTCGACGACCGTCTTCTTGGCGATCTCGGCCTCGCCGGCCTTGATCGAGCTCGCCATCTCGCCGAGCGCGTCGCCCAGCTCCTCGAGCTCGTCGCCGGTGCGCACCCCCGCGCGGGCGTCGAACTCACGGCGCCCAAGTCGCCTCGACAGGCCGACCAGCGCCTCGATCGGGCGCGTGGAGCGCGCCGCGAGCGCGCCCCCGAGGACGACGGCGAAGAGCGCCGCGCCGAAGAGCGCGAGCACGAACGCGCGCTGCGTTTCGCGCAGCGCGGCCAGGCTGTCGCGCTCGGGTCGCTGAACCACCGCGAGCCACTTGTGCCTGGCGAGTGTGCTGAACGCCGCGCGAGTGGGCTCGCCGTCCGGCCCCGCGTACGTGCCCGTGGCGCCCTGAAACGACACGTCCCAGTGGATGGTCCCTGGGTCCATCGCCGCAAACATGTACTTTCCACGCAACGACTCGCCGACCTTCACGCTGGCGCCGGGCGCGATCGCGACGACCCGCAGCTCGTCGTCGGCGAGGAGCACGGCGTCTCGGCCCTTGTCGCCGAAGCGGTCGGAGGCCACCGAGCCGACCAGGCGCGAGAGGGCGCCCGGCTCGAGGTACGCGCGGACGAACCCAGTGGTCTTGCCGCCCGCCTTCAGCGGCTCGACGTAGGTGAGCGCGTCGACCGAGGCGTCGGCCGGGGCCTCGGCGCGCGCCCACGCGGCGCCGTCGCGCTCGGCGGAGGCCCGCAGCGCAGCGGGGAGGGGGGTCTTCGCGACGGCGGCCGCCGGACCGCCCTTGGTCGCGCGGGTGATGGCGTCGATGTAGCCGCCCTCGGCGTCGTACACGACGAGCGTCGCGAGGGTCTCGGCGCTCTCGACCTCGGCCTTGGCGAGCGCGATGAGGTTCGCGCCCGCCTCGGGATCGCGCTCGGACGCGGCCGAAGCGCTCGTGAGGAGGAGGCCGACCCGGTGGGCGGTGTCGGAAGCCGACCCCACCGCGAACGAGACCGACTGGGTGGTCTGCGACGCCACGGCGGCCTGGAGCGCGGTCTCCGACGCGATGAGACCGCTCCGCTGCAGCCGGAGGGCGAGCGGTCCGAGCCCGACGAGGGGGACCAGCGCGGTCCCCAAGAGCGCGAGTGACCACTTGGTGCGAAGCGAGAGACCCCGAGGACGCATTCGGACAGATCTAAAGCATTTCCCGTGCCGGGGGCGGTGGGTCAGTCGCGCAGCCCGCGGGCCGCCTTCAAGTTGTACCGCTGGACGAGGCGGTGGAGGTTCATGCGGTCCATCTTCGCCTTGCGGGCAGCGCGGCTGACGTTCCCGCCGGCCCATTCCATGAGCGCCGTGAGGTAGGCGCACTCGAACTCGCAGAGGGCCTCCTCCTTCGCCTCGCGGAACGAGGCGCTGAGGTCCCACACCCTCACGCCCGACGCGCCTGCCTCGGGGGCCTTGCGCGGAGGCGCCCCGTCCACCTGCTGGAGGACGACCGCGCGCTCCACGTAGTTGCGAAGCTCCCGCACGTTGCCGGGCCACGGCTGGCGCGCGAGATCGGCCATCACCTCGGCCGTGAAAAGGTGCGCGGAGGCGTGAGCCTCGAGCGCGTCGATGAACGCACGCACGAGCAGCGCGACGTCTTCCGGCCGCTCGCGGAGCGGCGGCACACGCACCGCGACGACCGAGAGCCGGAAAAAGAGGTCCTCGCGGAAGCGCCCCTCGTTGACCTCGCGTTCGAGCTGTCGGTTCGTGGCGGCGATCACGCGGACGTCGATCTTGCGTGTCGTGGTCTCCCCGAGGCGCCGGATCTCTCGGGCCTCCAGGGCCCGGAGGAGCTTCGGCTGAAGCTCGAGCGGCAGCTCGCCGATCTCGTCGAGGAACACCGTGCCGCCGTTCGCGGACTCGAAGGCGCCCGCGCGCTCGCGGTCGGCGCCCGTGAAGGCCCCGCGCAGGTGCCCGAAGAGCTCCGACTCGATGAGATTCGGCGAGATCGCGCTGCAGTCGACGACGACGAAGGGCTTCCGGGCGCGCGCCCCGCGGCGAACGATCTCGGCGGCGACGAGCTCCTTGCCGGTGCCGCTCTCGCCCTCGATCAGCACGTTCGTGTCGTGGGCCGCGACCCTCGCCAAGATCGCGAAGAGCCGCTGCATGGCGTTCGAGCTACCGTACAGATCTCCAAAGGTCGCCTGGTCGAGGATCTCCACCTCGGTCTCGCTCGGCAGCTCGGTCACGCGGACGCGCGACTCGCCGAGCTCGAGCACGGCCTCGGGCACCGTGAGCTCGCCATCCCGGACGCGCACGCCGTGGATCGCCGTCCCGTTGCGTGAGCCGGTGTCGAGCAGGCGCCACGCCGACCGCTCGCGGAGAAGCTGAAGGTGGAACCGCGAGACCATCGGATCGGTGAGGACCACGTCGTTGCTCTCGTGTGAGCCGACCCGCACCCGGTCGCCGTCGATGGTGACCGAGCGGCTCGCGGCGTCGCCCGCCTCGCGCTCCACCGTGAGCCGCAGCCGCGGCGCGGCCACGGACTTCGCGAACTTGGGCGTGGTCTCGCCTTCGAGCGTGCGCGCGGTTGGGTTCATCATGCGCGCAACACTACAAGATGTCCCGGGCATCGTCGTGCCGCATCTTGACCGCAACGGTGAGGCGTCGACCCCGCACGTCTGTGCGCGAGAGCGCGCGTTTCGCAGGGCGCGACCGCTTGGCCCGCGCCGTGCATGCGCCGTCGCGTCGAATCGGCGGGTTTGTCGCACCACCGCCGCGGAATGAGGTACTCAGCGCCATGGCCTTCATCGAAGACTTCAAGAAGTTCGCGTTCAAGGGGAACGTCGTCGACCTCGCGGTCGGCGTCATCATCGGCGGAGCGTTCGGAAAGATCGTCTCCGGGCTGGTCGACTTTCTCATCATGCCGCTGGTGTCGGTCGTGATGCCGAGCGGCAACTGGAAAGAGCTGAAGTGGGTGCTCCGCGACGCCCCGAAGCCGGAGGACGTCGTGGCGGTGAAGTACGGCGCGCTCGCCGGCTCGCTGCTCGATTTCCTGGTCGTGGCGCTCGTCCTCTTCATCTTCGTTTCGAAGATCATGGGCAAGAAGGACCCCCCGCCCTCCACGAAAGAGTGCCCGCTCTGCCTCTCCGACGTGCCCATCAAGGCCAAGAAATGCAAGGCTTGCACCTCCGATCTCCCCGACCCCGCCTGAGGCGCCGGCGCGTGTTGGACTTCCGGCTCCGAATGCCGGTAGCCTTGCGGCGCGCCATCTCGCCAGTGCCCACTGAGCCCCCTGTTCCCCGCTGAGGATCCGATTTCATGAGAGCTCGTTCACTTTTCGCCGCCTCGCTCGCCACTCTGACCGGGCTCGCGCTCACCCTCCACGGGGGCGCGGCGTCGGCGCAGCAAGTGCCGCAGACGACCGGGTTCGCCGTCAGCAAATTCGAGCCTTCGGAGCGCGGCAGCGAATGGTTCGCGCAAGACTCGATGGACTACCGCGGGAAGCTGCGACCTTCGATCGGCATCGTGGGCGAGTACGTGTACCGCCCGCTCGTGATCTACAACGCGGACGGCTCGGTGCAGAACTCGGTCGTACGAAACCAGCTCCTCGCGCACCTCGGCGCGAGCGTCGTGCTCTTCGAGCGCCTGCGCCTCGGCGTGAACCTCCCCGTGGCCCTCTACAACGACGGGCATACGGGCACCTTCCGCGGTACGCAGTTCGCTTCGCCGCCGAAGGAGCAGGGCATCGGTGATCTCCGCCTCGCGCTCGATTTCCGAGTCGCGGGCGACCCGACCGGCCCGCTGCGGTTCGGCGTCGGCAGCCGCTTCTGGCTCCCCACCGGCAGCCAAGAGAACTACCTCGGTGACGGCAGCGCGCGCGTCGCGCCGCACCTCAACGTGTCGGGCGACGTGGGGATCCTGGCGTACTCGGCGCGCGCCGGCGTCAACATTCGCCTCCGCGACCAGCCGTTCGCCCAGGCCGCGGTGGGCACCGAGCTGCTCCTCGGCGGCGCGGTCGGTCTCCACGTGCTCGACAAGAAGCTCATGGTCGGGCCCGAGGTGAACCTCGCCACGACGGTCTCGGAGAACCCCGACGGCACGAGCGCTGCGTTCGGCAAGCGCACGACCCCCGTCGAGGGCCTGTTCGGCGTGCACTACACCGCCGGCCCCGTGCGCTTCGGCGCGGGCGCGGGCACCGGTTTCACGCGCGGGTTCGGCTCGCCGCAGGCCCGCGTTCTGCTCAACGTCGAGTACCAGCCCGAGATCAAGATCATCACCGATCGCGACGGCGACGGCATCCTCGACAAGGACGACGCCTGCCCCGACGTGAAGGGCGTGCCGAGCGACGACGTGTCGAAGCACGGCTGCCCGCCCGAGGCGCCGAAGGACACCGATCGTGACGGCATCCTCGACACCGACGACGCCTGCGTCGACGTGCCCGGCGTGAAGACCGACGATCCCCGCACGAGCGGCTGCCCCTCCGACAAGGACAAGGACGGCATCTACGACAAGGACGACGCGTGCGTCGACGTGCCCGGCGTGCGCCACCAGGACCCCGCGAAGAACGGGTGCCCGGCCGACTCCGACGGCGACGGCGTCATCGACGCGAACGACGCGTGCCCGGACAAGCCCGGCCTGAAGTCGAACGATCCCAAGACCAACGGGTGCCCCGACACCGACCGCGACAAGGACGGCGTCCTCAACGACGTGGACGCGTGCCCCGACGAGCCCGGCAAGCCCGACCCGGATCCGAAGCGCAACGGCTGCCCGAAGGCGTTCGTGCAGGCGGGGGTCATCAAGATCCTTGACCAAGTGAAGTTCAAGACGGCGAGCGCACTCATCCTCCCCGGTCGCGAGAGCGAGGAGGTCCTCGAGGCGGTGCTCAAGGTCATGACCGATCACCCCGAGATCAAGGCCGTCAGCGTCGAAGGCCACACCGACTCGCAGGGTGCGGCGGCCAAGAACAAGCGCCTCAGCGCGGACCGCGCGGCGTCCGTCGTCAAGTGGCTCACGGTGCACGGCATCGACAAGTCGCGCCTCTCGAGCGTGGGCTACGGCCAGGAGAAGCCCATCGACTCCAACGAGACGCCGGCGGGTCGCCAGAACAATCGCCGCGTCGAGTTCCACATCGTCGACGAGAAGGCGGTCCCGGCCCCGGCGGCCACGCCGGCGCCCGCTGCCGCGAAGCCCGCTGCCGCGAAGCCCGCCGCCGCGAAGCCCGCCGCCGCGAAGCCCGCCGCCAAGCCGGCCAAGAAGTAGCGCCCGGGGCTAAGGCCCCGACGAGCGTGCCCCGTCGAGCGTGCCCTCCCCCGGGGGGCGCGCTCGACGCGTCATCGCCGCGCGCGACGACACTTCGACGACGCGACGACTTGCGGTACGACGGGATCGACCCTGCCATGAACGAAGCCCTCTCCGCGCTCCGCTTCCACATCGTCGTCATCGCGGCCGCCGCCGCCCTCGTGTTCGGGACCCTGTTCCGCGGGACGTATTTCGTCGGAGTGGCCCTCGTCTGCGGCCTGGACTGGTGCATCGTCAACCTCCTGAACCGCGCGACCGACGTCGAGGAGGACCGCCTTAACGGCATCGTCGCCACCGAGCTCGTCGCGCGGCACGCGCGGGCGATCGTGATGGCGACCCTCGCGCTGCTCGTGGGCTCCCTCGTCCTCGGCTTCTTCGTCACGACACCCGAGCTCGCGCTGCTCCGGGTGGTCTTTCATGCGCTCGGGCTCGGATACAGCTTTCGCTACGTCCCCACGCCCCGCGGGCGCAAGCGCTTCAAGGACCTCTACGGTCTGAAGAACGGCGTGAGCGCCTTCATGTTCGTGCTCTCCGTGGGCTTCTACCCGCTCCTCGCCGAGGGGCCTCCGCGCACCGCCTCGGCCGCCGCGATCGCGTGCGTGCTCGCCTTCTTCTTCCTCTTCGAGCAGAGCTTCGAGGTGCTCTACGATCTCCGCGACGTCGAGGGCGACACGGCCGTCGGTGTACCCACCTATCCTGTCGTACACGGCGTCGAGGCGGCGGGCCGCATCGTCGTCGCGCTCTGCGTCGTCCCGATGGGCCTCCTCGTGGCGGGCCGCCTCACCCGGGCGATCACGGTGCGCGAGCTCCTCATGGTGGCGGCGCCCGTCGCCATGCTGGTCTTTCTCCGGATCCGCGGCCCGAAGAACGTGAGCCGCGCGGACTGCGTGGGGGCCACCTACGCGGGCGCCGGGCTCCTCGTCGTGTACCTCATCGGCACCACCCTCTGGGCGCGCGCCGGGCTGCCCCAAGACCTGTGAGCGCGCGCGCACGCGCCGCGCGGGCGCGGCCGCGCGCCCTTCAGAAGCCGCGCTGCCGGATGCGCTCGACGATCTGTCGGTAGAACTTTTTGTGGTCGAAGGTCTGGAGGTTCGTCCCGTCGATGTTGAGCTGCCCGACCTCCTTCATGTGGTCAGCCGGCACGCACTGCATGAACGTGCCCCACTTCGCGCTCTCGACCGTGACGAGGCCGTCGTTGACGCGCACCGGGAGACCTCGCTCGAGGATGATCGCCGAGGGGAGCAAGAACGACTGGGCGCTGTCGAGCTTCGAGGGCTCGTTCGGGTAGATGCCGTCGTCGCATACGCCGAGGCCGGCGCGCAGGTTCGTGCGGCCCGCGTAGCTCTCGTAGAGCACCCCAGGGGCATCCGCGTACTTGGGGTTGAACACCTCCCTCATGTACTTCTCGCTGATCTGCTCGAGCTGCGCGCGCAGGTTCGCGTCGCCCTGGAGCTGATACGCGGTGCGCTGCAGGAGCTTCAGCAACGTGGAGGTGGCCTTGTCGAATGTGTCGGGCGAGCTGCTCGCGAGCCGCATCACCACGTCGGCGATGTAGCTGCCGCGATGGGGCGTGGAGATGGTTGTGACGGAGGCGATCTTGGCGCCGTAGTCGAGGCCAGCCGGGCTCGCGAGCACGCGCGCGTCGAGACCGCCCTGGCTGTGCCCGACGAGCGCGACCTTCTTCTTCCCGGTGGCCGCGAGGATCTTGTCGATCTGTGCCTTGGCCTCGCGCGCGCGCACCTCGCTCGTCTCGTACGGGCTCACCTCGGTGACGAACACCTGGTCTTCGCCCACGCGCGCGAGCTCGGCGCGCACGCCGGCCCAGTACTCCACCCCGATCGTGCCGACGGTGAGCTGCTCGAAGCCGGCCATCCCGTGCATCAGCACGATCGGGTACGGAGCGCCGAGCGCTCGTTCGAGGTTATCCGGTGGGGTGGGCGGGGTGGCCTCGGGGCTCGGCACGAGCGGCGGCGAGGGGGCGTCCCGTGGCCCGGCGTCCGTGACGACCTCCGGGGTCGCCACCTCCTCGGGCGGCGATCCGCACGCCGCGCCAGCGAAGCCAGTGAGGCCCGCGAAGAGCGTCCGAGTGAAGAGCGTGAGGAGTGAGCGCTTCGGCATGGGGCACTCGGGAGGCCGCCAAGAAGCGGCCCGGACGCGACTCTACGAGCACGCGCGCAGAGGTCAAACCGAGGGCTGGTGATCGGTAGGAGGCTCGCTCACAGTGTGCGCGCGCCTCCTGGTGGCGCCCTGGCTGCGGTTCGGCTTTCGGCCGCGCGTGCTCTCGACGATGCTGTCGGGTTGAATCCCGGCCCGCGCGGGCCGTCTACCTCGCTCGCGTTCGCGCGCCGCCAGCCCTGCCGGGCGAATCGCCAAGGAGATCCACTAATGAAGAGGCTCGTCGCCGTCACCCTCGTAGGCTCGTTCGTCGCGTCCGTCGCCGCCGTCTGCCCGGCCGCCGACCCCAGAGACGACGTCAAGGCGGGCGGGAAGGGGGCGGTCACGCTGACCGTGGGGGGCCGCGTCGAGTCGTTCGACGGTTGCCGGATGCTCCGCGCCGACAAGACCAGCACCACCTGGGACTGCGCCGACATGCTCTCGAAGGTACGTGGCCGCGTCGGCGGCGTGTGCAAGGCGAACTGCGGCAAGAGCTGGTCGATCCAGCCCGGCGCGGGTGGCGTCGTGCGGGGCACCTGCGACGCGTGCCCGAAGGCGGCGAGCGGCAGCGGCGGCGGCAGCACGAATGGCGGCGGGACTCGGCCCGAGCCGGCGGCGTGCAACTGGCCGTCCTCCGGGGCCGACGTGGTGAACGAGACGGGCTCGCGGACCTTCTGCGAGGTCATCGTCACGCGTGGGAAGACGACGTGTCCGTCCCTCGCGGTCGGCGAGTCGCGGCCCGTGCGTGGCTACGCGGAGAGCGGGCGCGTCGCCGAGATCTACGCTGTGCGGTCGAAGGTCACGTTCCCGATGAGCTGCGACAAGGCGAAGCAGGGGAGGGCAGCGATCGAGGCCGAGCAGAAGTGCGAGGCCGAGCGTGATCGCCTGTCGAGCGAAGGCTCTGGCTCGAAGCGGAAGTACGCGGTCTACCGCACCGGCACGAGCGCCCCGCCCAAGTGCGTCGGCGAGAAGGCCGTGAAGGTCGGTGGGAACGACTGCGGCTACCGTTACTGCACGTTCACGGGAAGCGCAGGCGGACGCTGAGCTCCGCGGGCTCACAGGCTTCCCTCTTCGCCGGCTTGGGGGGATACTCCGCCGGATGCGCCTGCGACTAGCCACCTTTCGACGCCGCGGGTTGCCTCTGCTCGTGGTGGCGCTCGCGTGCGGGGCGTGCGCGGCGCTGAAAGAGAGCTCCTCCAACGACGCGGGCGCTTCGGGCGCTTCGGGCGATGCGCAGGCCGCGGACGCGTCGCCCCCGTCGGACGCCGAGGCGCCGGACGCCGCGGTGGTGGAGGGGGGGCCAACGCCCGATCGCGTGGCCCCTCCACTCGACTCCGTGTGCCCCGAGTGGGCCGAGAAGACGACGCCCGTCGCAGTGGGCAACGCGTGCGACGCGCGCCGGCGGATGCCCATCGACAACGGCGTCCTCACGCGCCGCCTGGGTGTGGCGGTGACCAGCGGCGGGCGCGTCGCCGCGGGCTACGGCCGGTTCAACTTCGACACGGCCTCCGAGCTCCGGGTCACACATTTCAGTGCGGCCTCGCCGTCGCTCGCCGACAAGGCGACGGTCGCTCTCGGCAACGGTCTCTCCAACCTGTGGGGCGAAGCGGTCGCCGTCGCGGCCGGCGAAGGCGACGAGGTCCACGTCGTCTCGAACGACTTCGACGAGGCCCCGAGAGGTCAGGTCGTGTACCGCCGCTTCGCCGGGGGCGCCCTCGGCGCGCCCTCCGTCGTGACCACCAACGTGCCGCGTGGGGCGCCGCTTGCGATCGCGGCGGGCAAGGCGGGCGAGCTCCTCGTCACCTCGTTCCAGCCGGCGGGAGGCGACGCGGCGCAAGGCGGCGTCGGGGTGGGGATGTACCGCCCCGGGGCCGCCGAGCGGTTCGGTCTGCCGTCGCCGTTCTCTACCACGGTCGACCCGCGTACGACGGTGTACGCGGGGGCCGCGTCGGTCGCGCGCGAGCCGAGCGGGCTGTTCCAGGCGTTTTACTGCGAGGCGCTGTCGGCGACCTTCGGGCAGCCCACGTCGATCTCGAAGGTGCGGTCGTACTCGACGGCCGGCGGGTGGGCGCCGGGCGCGACCGCGGTGCACAACCGCATTCCTGACGGCCTCTCGGGGCTCGATCCGGCGTTCGTATCGCGCGATGGTGTGCGCTACGCGACCTTCTTCCACCTGCCAGCCAACGGGGCCTCGGCGCAGCTCGTGTCGCTCGTGTGGACCGGCGAGGCCGAGCCGGTGGTCTCCGTCATCGAGCGCGACGTCAAGGTACCACCGCTCGGCGGCCCGCCCTCGTTCGCCCAAGCGCTCGCCGTCGACTCGTTCGGCCAGATGCACGTCGTGCTCCACCAGGAGAGACCAAGCTCGATCGCGAGCTCGGTGACCTACCTCCGGCAGACTCGCGTCGACGGGCTCACGCAGTGGATCCAAGAGGACGTCGATGACGAAGTCTCGGACCCCGGAACGCCTGGCCGCGTCGCCCTCGCCCTCGATTCACGTGACCGTCCGCATATCCTGTATTATACACAGAAGCGTCTGACGCTCGTCTACGCGACCCGCTTCGATCGGTGACGTCGAGCGGGCACCCGCGCGTTCCGAGGTCTTCGTCGAAAGCTAGCGCGCGTCGCGCAAGCTCGCGCGGGCCCACGCGGCGGCGGCCCCGAGCGCCACCCAGGAGAGCAGGACGCCGCGCCCGAGTGGGCTCTGCCCGAGCGGGACGCCTCCGAAGCCACCCCGGAACTGGACATAAGAGGCGCTCACCAGGAGCCGCTTGGACGCGAGCGCGCAGAGCAGGAGCGTCACGGCGAGCGTGGCGCCGCCGGCGCGCAGCAAGAGCCCCGAGCGCTGCTCGGCCACGCTGCGCGCCGCGATCGCGAGCGTGGCAGGGATGAGCGCCGCCGCGAGGAGCACGAGCGCGAGGTCGACCGCCGAGGGCAGGCGCGCCTGCGGCCCGAGGTAGAGGTAGGCCCAGTCGCCGTGGAACGCCGCGAAGTACCCGAGCACCGGGGCGTACACGAGCACGGCGAACGCGAGGGCCACTCGGAACGACCGGGTGCCTAGCGGCGTCCGGTCCGCGAGCGAGAGCTCGGCCCGCCCGTAGTAGGTGAGCACGAGCCCGATCAGGATCGCGACGAGTGGAGCGAGAAGGAGCGGCACGCGCGACAGCTCTAGCATCGCTGGAATGCGTGCACCAAACGCGTCGGGGAAGGCGCCCCAAAAGGGTGGTATAGGCCAGCCACTGTGGATCCAGCTGCCTTGAAAGAGCTGCTCGAGCGCGTGCGCTCGGGCGAGACAGAGCCCGACGCCGCGGTGACCGAGCTGCGCGACCTCCCCTTCGCCGAGCTGGGGTACGCGATGGTGGATCACCACCGCGCGCTCCGACAGGGCGTGCCGGAGGTGGTCTTCGGTCAGGGCAAGACCGCGGCGCAAGTCGCGGGAATCATGGGGGAGCTCGGGCGGCGCGGGGGCAACGTGCTCGTGACCCGCGTGGACGCAGGGCAGGCCGCCGACGTGCGCGCGCTCGTGCCCGCGGCTCGCTACGCCCCCGTGGCGCGCACGCTCACGCTCGAGCAGGCCCCCATTCCGCGGCTCTCCACGGGCCGCGTGGCGCTGGTGTCCGCCGGCACGAGCGATCTGCCGGTCGCGGAAGAATGCGCAGAGACCCTCCGCATGTTGGGCGTCGAGGTCGATCGCGTCATCGACGTAGGCGTCTCGGGCATCCACCGGCTGCTGCACAAGCGCTCGGTCCTGGAGGCAGCCGCGGTCGTCGTGGTGGTGGCCGGCATGGAGGGGGCGCTCCCCAGCGTCGTGGGCGGTCTGGTCGACGGGGCGGTCGTCTCCGTCCCCACTTCCATCGGCTACGGGGCTAATTTCCAGGGCCTCTCGGCGCTTCTCTGTATGCTGACGAGCTGCGCGTCCGGCATCACGGTCGTGAACATCGACAACGGGTTCGGAGGCGCGTTCGCGGCCGTGCGGATCCTGCGTTCGGCGAAGAAGGTCGGGGCACCATGACGGACGAAAAGAAGCCGAAGAAGCGCGACAAGACCCGCGAGCGGCCGAAGCCCACGCGTGAAGACCGACGGCCCCCGCGCAGCGGCGGGCGCGGCCCGGGTGGCCCCCCACGCAGCGGAGCCCCCGCTCGCGAGGGCGAAAGGCCCCCGCGCCCCGCCTCGGGACCGGGGGCCGGCGAGAGGCCCCCCTACCGTCCGCGCCACGACGCCCCTTCGGGTGAGCGCCCACCGCGTCGAGACGGCTCGCGTGACTCTGGCCGCCGCGAGGGCGGCTTCGGCCCGCCGGTGCCTCGCGAAGGTGGGCCCCGGGAAGGCGCGCCTCGCGACGACCGCCGCGGCCCGCCCTCCGGTGGCTTCGGGCCGCGGGCCGAATCGCGACCCCGCGTGTTCGACGCCGGCAGCGGTCGCCCCGATCGACGCCCGCCCGACGATCGTCGCGCCCGCGACGGCGGCTTCGCGCCCCCGCGTCGGGAGCCCCCCCCGCCGGCCGCGAGCGATCCCGGGTCCCTCGCGCGCCCGAAAATTCGACGCATCGTCGGGGCCGCCCCCGTCGAGGACGGCCCGCCCACGCAGAGAAAGAACCGGTTCGACGCCCTCGCCGAGGGCGCGACCGCCAAGGGGTCGGGAGACCCGGGCCCCGCGCTCGCTGCAAGCGGCGCCACGCCGCCGGCGCCCGCGCACGACGCCACCGGCGGGAGCGCTCCGCGTGCGCACGGGCACGTCCACACGCACGCGCACACTCACGAGGGAGCCCACGCGCACGAGCACCCCGCGGGGTCTGAGCACGAGCACGGGCACGAGCACGCGCATGACCACGCGCACGAGCACGCGCACGGGCACGAGCACGCGCATGACCACGCGCACGAGCACGCGCATGACCACGCGCACGAGCACGCGCATGCACGGGCACGAGCACGCGCATGACCACGCGCATGACCACGCGCATGACCACGCGCACGAGCGCGAGGGCGGTCGTGTGTCAGTGGCAGCCCTCGTCGAGGAGACCCTCGGCACCCAGCCGCCCGCGCCGCTCGAGTCGGCCCCGCGGCTCGAGGCCGGTGAGCTCGCATCGGCGACCGCCGAGCCTGCGCCACACGCGCATCCACACGCGCATCCACCCGCGCATCCACACGCGCATCCACACGCGCACGCGGATGCGCACGGGCTGCCGCGCCGCCACGCCCGCGACGAGCTGCCGCTCAACGCGGGCCGCGGCAAGGTGCTCTTCCTCGACGCTCCCTCGGGGCTCGCGGGCGACATGATCGTGGCCGCCCTCGTCGACCTTGGGGTGCCGGAGAGCGTGGTGATCGACGCGATCGCCAAGCTCGGCCTCTCGGGGTACTCGCTGGTCTTCGGAGGTCGCGAGCAGAGCGGCATCGTGGCGACCAAGTTCGACGTCGACGTCCACACGCCGCAGCCGGAGCGCACGTTCCGCGCGGTGCGCGCCATCCTCCTCGACTCGGAGCTGCCCCAGAAGGTCAAAGATCGCGCGCTCCTCATCTTCGAGCGGCTCGGCAAGGCCGAGGCGAAGGTGCACCGCATGCCGATCGACGACGTCCACTTCCACGAGGTCGGCGCCGTCGACGCGCTATGCGACGTCGTGGGCGCGGCCGCCGCGCTCGAATTCGTCGGCGCCGAGGTGGTCGTGTCGCCGCTGCCGATGGGGCGTGGCTTCGTCAATGCGCGCCACGGCGTGCTCCCGCTCCCGGCGCCGGCCACCGTCGAGTGCCTCACGGGGCTGCCCACCTACGACGCCGGCATCGAGGGCGAGCTCGTCACGCCGACGGGCGCGGCCATCGTCGGCGCCTCGGCTTCGCGCGCTGCGCGGTGGCCCAACATCCGCACCGACCGCGTCGGTTGGGGCGCGGGCACCCGCTCGCTCCCCGATCGCCCGAACCTGCTGCGCGCGGTGCTCGGCGCGTCGACGGTCGAGCCGGTGGTCACAGCCGCGGTGGGGACCCACTGTGTGCTCGAGGCGAACCTCGACGACGCGACCGGCGAGATCGTCGGACACTGCATCGAGACGCTCATCCGCGAGGGCGCGCTCGACGCCTGGGCGACTCCGACCACCACCAAGAAGGGGCGCCCCGGCCTCATTCTCGGCTGCCTCGTGCAGTCCGCGCTGAGCGAGCGCATCATCGCGGCGCTGCTCCGCGAGAGCACCACGATCGGGGTCCGTCGGACCGACGTCACGCGGGTCGCGCGGCCTCGCCGCGAGATCGTCGTGCAGACCTCCTACGGGCCCATCTCGGTCAAGGTGAGCGAGGGGCCCTTCGGCACGCCGCAGGCGAAGCCGGAGTTCGACGAGTGCGCGCGCGCGTCCACCTTCCACCGCGTGCCCGTGCGCGAGGTCATCGCGACCGCCATGACCGCCGCGCGCGCCGCCCTCGAGGCCGAGCGCTAGCCTAGAGCGCGACGACAGGGCTCCACCTCCCTCGCGCGCTCCGGCGTGGGGCGCGACCGCGCGCGCGCTCGGGAGCGGCGCGCACGATTGTTCCTTGACAGTTCGTCAAGGAAGCATCATTGACAGTTCGTCAGTTATGCCCCGGGCTCCCGATCACGAGAAACGCCTCGACCTCGCGCGCCGCGCGGTGGCCATCCTCGAGCGCGAGGGCATCGGCCTCTCGACCGAGCGGCTCGCCCTGGCGCTCGGAGTGAAGCGGCCCACGCTGCTCTACCACTTCCCCACGGTCGGCGACCTCGTCGAGGCCGCGCTCGTCGAGCTGCTCTCGCAGCAGGCGGTCTACGTCATCGCCGAGGTCGAGCGACACACGCACCCCATCGACCGCCTCTACGCGCAGCTCCGCGCGGTGCACGCCTTCCACGACGGGCGCGAGGCGCGCCTCGTCTTCCTCACGCAGGCGATCGCGGCGAGGGGGGGGGCGCGAGTCCCGGAGATCCTCGCGCGCGGCACCGAGGTGTTCGAGGCGTTCCGGCGCGCCGCGGCCGACCGCGTGCGCGCCGGGATCCTCCAGGGCATCGTCGCGCCGTGCGACGCCGACGCGCTCGTCGTCACGGTGCGAGCTTTGGTCGACGGCCTGATGTTCCACAAGGTCACGAGCCCCGCCCTCGCGCTCCCGCCGGTCCACGCGCTCGTGTGGGAGCGGCTCCTCGCGCCGCTCAAGCTCGAACCACGCGCGGCGTTGGCGCCCGCATCTGCATCTGCATCCGCGTCCGCGTCCGCGTCCAAATCCGCGTCGCGCGGCCCCCGTCGACGAACGAAGCCATCAACGAAGTCCTGAGCGCCCGTCGGCGCCTCACCTGGAGGTCTCAAATGTTCGGTGTCTCTCTCGGCCGTGGGCCTCGCCCTCTTCGCATCGCCTACGGGCGCCTCTTCCACGAGGCCAACGCCTGGTCGCCCGTTCTCACCGAGCTCTGTGACTTCGAGCGGCTCCACCACATGGCGGGCAGCGAGCTCGAGGCGGCGACCACGCTCCGTGGCACCGAGCTCAAGTCGTTCATGCCCCACGCGGAGCTCACGGGGTTTCGGCAGGCCGCGCGCCTCGCGGGCGACGTAGAGACCGTCCCGCTCCAGTCGTCGCTTGCGGTGCCCGGCGGCCCCCTCTCACGCGCGTGCTTCGACGGTCTGGTCGAGGGGCTCGTCGAGCGCATCCGCGAGGCGCTGCCGCTCGACGGCGTGTACCTCGCGCTCCACGGCTCGATGCAGGTCGACGGCCTCGAGGAGGCTCCCGAGGCGCACCTGCTCGCGCGGGTGCGTGAGCTCGTCGGCCCCGACGTGAAGCTCGCCGTGAGCTACGATCTGCACGCGAACCTCTCCGAAGGCCTGGTCGCGCCGGTCGACGTGCTCGTGGCCTACCGCACGAACCCCCACTGGGATCTCGCGCCCACCGGCTTTCGCGCGGGCAACCGCCTCATTCGCGCGCTCCGCGGGCAGATCCGCCCCACCCACGCGTGGCGCAAGCTGCCCATCGTGATCGGTGGGGGCAAGACCATCGACTTTCTCGCCCCGATGCGAGGGGTCTTCAAGTATCTGCGCGACCTCGAGAACGACCCACGGGTCGTGTCGGCGAGCCTCTTCATGGTGCATCCGTACACGAACGCCGAGCACCTCGGCTGGGCCGTGCATGTGTGCACCGACGGCGATCCCGCCCTCGCCGACAAGCTCGCCGACGAGCTCGCCGATCGCGCGTGGGAGGAGCGCGACGTCGCCTTGCCGCCGATGTACGGCGTCGACGAGGGGCTCCGCCGCGCCTCCGAGAGCCGCCTCCGCAAGCTCGGCCCGGTGACCCTCGTCGACTGCGACGACGTCGTGGGCGCCGGCGCGCCGGGTGGCAACACCCGGTTCGTCGAGGCGCTCGTCGGGCGCGGTCGCGACTGGGGCCTCGAGGCGTTCGTGCCCGTGCACGACCCGGAGCTCGTGGAGCAGCTGTGGGACGCGCCGCTCGGTGAACGCCGCGCGGTCACGCTGCGCGGCACCCCGGGGTACGGGGCGCCGCCCGTCGAGCTCGACGTCGTCGTCGCGGCCCGCGCGACCACCGACTCGGGGCGCACCCTTCGGCTCGACGCTCGCGCACCCGGCGCGGCGAGCGCGCAGGTCCACGTGGTCGTGTGCGACCGCGCGCCCCTGCCGATTCACCCGAGCTTCTGGTCTTTGGTGGGCCTGTCCGCGCGCTCGGCGGACGTCATCGTGCAGAAAAACTTCTTTCATTACAGGATGTTCTACGCGACCATCTCCTTCGAGCACTTGCCCGTCATCAGCGCGGGGGCGACCAGCTTCGACGCGGTCCGCGCCGCCGAGTACGTCGTGCCGATGGTGCCCGCAGCGCGCCTCGCCGACTGGCGGGCGTCGGATCCCGTGCTGCGGCGGCGCAAGCGCGCGGCGGTCACGGGGCCGTCGCCGCTGCCGTCACCGTCGCCCGTCGTGGAGGCCTGACCGCCGGCGGCGTCGAAGCACCTCACGCCGCCCAGGAGGTCCGAGATCGGAGCGCATGCTCGCTGACTTCAACGGGTGGCCGCGACCGCGCGGGCGAGGTCGTCGTCGCTCTGGCCGGCCCCGCCGACCCAGCGCACCACGCCGAGGGAGTCGATCACGAACGTCGCCGGCAGCGAGCTCACGCGGAAGCGCCCCGACAGCACGTTGCCGGAGTCGAGCACCACGGGGAAGGTGAGCGCGTAGGTGCGCACGAGCTCGGCCGCGTCGGAGGCGTGCTCGTCTTCCGACACGCCCACGACCGCGATCTCGGGACGTCGCTCGCGCAGCGCCTGCACCGCGGGCAGCGTGCGCGTGCACGGGGCGCAGTACTTCGCGAAGAACTTCACCACCGTCACCTTGCCCCGCAGGCTCACGGTGTCGATCGCGACCCCGTCGAGCGCGGGCCGGCGAAAGTCGGGCGCGGGCTTGCCGAGGAGCGGGCTCGGCGCGCTCGGCGGCGGGGGGCCTCCGCACGCGGACGCGCACGCGCCCAGCGCGCAGGCGAGCGCAAGAGTTGCGGCCGCGTGCGCCCCGGCCCAGCGGGAGGCGCCCGACGTAGCGGGCGAAGCGGAGGCGGCGGAGGCGGCGGAGGCGGCGACCATGGCGAATCCTGCGCCGCGGCGCCCATGACCGTCAACCGGGTCGAGGCCGTGTGGGGGCCTTCTGGGGCCCGGGTCCCGCGGATTAGTGTACTCCGGCGACCCGGTTGGGCCATGCTGACGGCGCCGACACACTTTCCTCGCTCGGCGGCACGAATCGTTGTAAAGCCCCTTCCATTCACCGGAGTTTTTGAATTGGAAAGCCGCACTCGCTCGCTCCTCGTCACCACCGCGCTCAGCTTCGGCCTCCTTGTCGCCGCGCTGGAGGTCCCCGCCCACGCGCAGAACGCCAAGGTCGAGGCGGCCGCGAAGGCCCTCCAGAAGAAGGCGATGGAGGAGGACTACCTCGTCACCGAGTTCGCGAAGGCGAAGGAGAAGCTCGACAAGGCGATCGCCGCGTGCGGTACCGACAAGTGCCCGCCCGCGCTCCGGGCGCAGCTCCATCGCGACCTCGGCGTCGTCCAGGTCGGCGGTCTCAACGACAAGGTCGCGGGCCAGGCGGCCTTCGTCGAGGCGATCAAGCTCGATCCCGCCATCGCGCTCGACAAAGACGTCGCTACCAAGGAAATCACCGCCGTGTTCGAGGCCGCCAAGAAGGGCGGCGCGCCCGGCCCTGGCCCCGGCCCTGGCCCCGGCCCCGGCCCCGCGAAGGGCCCCTCCGGTGACTTCATCCACGTCCCGGTGCCGGCGCAGCTCGTGCGCACGTCCGTGCCGGTGTACGCCGAATACGCGGGCGAGGAGAAGCTCGTGAAGGTCATCGCCCGGTACAAGGCGTTCGGCATGACCGAGTACAAGCAGTTCGAGCTCCAGAAGATGGGCGAGAAGGGCTGGGGCGGGCAGTCGCCGTGTGGCGACGTTCAGACCGGCGATTTTCTCTATTATATCCAGGGGTTCAACGCGGAGAACGACCCCGTCGCCACCGCCGGGAGCCGCGCCGAGCCGTACAAGGTGAGCGTCAAGGCGCAGCCGGTCGCCGAGCCCCCGCACCTGCCGAACCAGCCCGCCCCCACGCAGTGCGCCGACACGGGCGACTGCCCGCCCGACTTCCCTGGCTGCAAGAAGCCCAAGGGCCCCGAGACCGGCCCGTCGGGCAAGCCCGAAGGCGAGGCGTGCCTCGAAGACTCCGAGTGCGCCAGCTCCCAGTGCAAGAAGGACAAGGGCGCCGACCCCCTCGACAAGGGCGTCTGCACCGCGCCGGAGGGCGCCAAGCCCAAGTACCGCAAGTTCTGGGTCGGCCTGCAGCTCGGCTTCGACTTCTCGTTCGTCCCCTCCGGCGACGACGTGTGCAAGATCCACCCCACCAACGCGACCGACGCCGATCGCGGCGGCCTCCCCGTGAACGACACGGGCTACTACTGCGTCGACAACGGCGCCGACTACCCCACGCGGCCGTCGGGCGATCCCGAGTCCTTGAAGCAGAACTACTCTATCGAGTTCCCTTCCGCGAACAACAACAAGGTGCAAGGTGGCCTCGCGCCGGCCACCTTCCGCATCCTCGCCTCCGCCGACTACGGCATCACGCGCAACATCCTCATCGGCGGGCGCGTCGGCCTCGTCGTCAACACCTACCCCGGCGCGGAGGGCGGCATCGACGGCAAGGGCTTCTCGGCCCCGATCCACCTGGAGGCCCGCGGCACCTACCTCTTCGGCCAGGGCCTCGAGAAGGAGTCCGGCATCACGCCGTACGTGTTCTTCGGCGCCGGCATCTCCAACTGGGACGCGCGCGTCGGGATCCAGGTGAGGGAGATCGACGGCGCCAGCAAGAAGAACCGCCCGGTCGACGCTTGGTACCTCGGCGGCCCTGGCTTCATCGGCTTCGGCGGCGGTGTGCGCCTGAACGTCAACCAGCGCCTCGCCATCCCGCTCGGGGTCCGCATGGCGCTCGCGCTCGGCAACGGCGTGCTCCCGGCCCTCTCGCCCGAGCTGGGTATTCAGTACGGCTTCTGAGCGCCGAAGGCCCTCGGCCGACCCGGCTCGGGACGCGCGCGAGACGCGCCCCCGGGCCGGTTTTCTTTTGTGCGTCCGGCTTGCCGTGAAAGAGTGGCGGCCATGCGTGCTCGACACTCTCTCCCCCTGACGTTCGCGGTGCTCGTCGTGCCCCTCGTGGCGTCGACGGCGACCGCAGGCTGCAGCAGCCGCGTGCAAGACTGCTCCGAGCTGGGCCCCGACTGGACCGCCTGCGACGGCGCGGATGCGGGCCCGATCGTGGCCAACGTCTGCGTTCTGAAGACCCAGAAGAAGGCGGCGTGCACCACGGCCTCGGGCCAGGCGACCACGAGCCCCACCTCGCCCGGCGTGAGCGACGCCGGCGTGAAGTGCACCGCGATCGCGCCCAACGTGTGCAACGGCAGGTGCGTCGACATCCGAAGCGACGAACAGCACTGCGGTGACTGCAACTCGCCTTGTTTCACGGGCGAGACGTGCGTCGGGGGGGAGTGCCGGTGAGCCGCCATCGCCGCGCGCTCGCCGCGCTCCCGCTCGCGCTCCTCGCCGCGGCTTGCACGCCCCCCGCCACGCCCCGCAACCCGCAGGGGGCCTCGTCGGCCGGCGGCGCCGACGCGAACCCGCTCGGGGCGTCGTACGTGCTCGTGCCGCTGCCGTCGGAGGACGACTCGATCCTCGGGCGCATCTTGCCCGAGCCCCCGGCGCCCGGCCGCTCGCTGGAGGAGACCGCCCGCGCGAACCCGTGCGCCGACAAGCTCTCCGAGCCCCGCACGAGCCCCACCGCCAACTCCTTCGAGGACGCGCAGGAGCTCTCGGTGCACGGCAAGGCCCGGGCGATGCTCGGCGCCTTCGGCTTCTCGGGCGACGCCGAGCGCGCGACCCACTTCGTCTACAAGCTCGAGACCTCGAAGCGTGTCTCGCGCCAAGACACCGCCGAGTACAACGCCTGCTGCGCGGCGAAGGGCTGCGGCTACGGCTACGTGAGCGCCCTCGTGTACGGCGAGGGCGAATACGCGACGGGCGAAGAGGCCTCCGGCAGCGCACAGGTCGACGTGATGGCCGTGGGCAGCGCGGCGGGCGGCGCGCGCGTGAAGGTGCTGCACAAGCGCAAGGTGAAGGGCTGGCTCGCGGCGGTCGTCACCGTCACCGATCCGAAGAAGGGCGAGACGCTCGGGGCGCTCGGCGTGGCGCAGGCCGCCGGCATCACCGAGGCCGGCGTCCCCGAGACGGTCAAGAAGCTTTACGATCGCGAGAAGCTCGACGTGAAGACCACCGGCGGCGGCTTCGTCTTCTCGACCGACAAAGACGGCCCGATGAAGGAGAACGAGTTCGTGCGGCGCTACCGGGCGGTCACGGGCGCCACGGACCTCGACGACGTGGAGACGCGACGCAACAAGGTCTCCTTCTACACGGCGGGCGCGCTCACCGGCGCCTCGGCGCTCATGGGCATCTACGGGTTTCTCACGCTGAGCCGCGCGTGCAACGCGAGCGACGTCAACACGAGCAGCGCCACGAGCGCCTTCGTGGACTCCGACTGCGTGCCCCGCGATGCGCGCGGCGATTTCATCCGAAGCGCCTCGGGCGGCGAGATCTTCGATCGCAGCCGCGACACCTCGAACACCGGCAGCGTCATCATGGCCGGCGTGGGCACGGTGGGCACCGTGGGCTTCGGGATTTGGTTCCTGCTCGCGGCCTTCAAGGGCGACGGCGCCACCACCGACCACCTCCTCACCGAGCACGACGCGGTGCTCTACGCCAACCGGTACAACCGCGCGCTCTTGCGGCGCACGATCACCGACGTGCAGAAGACCACCTCCGAGGCGCCGCGCCTCCACCTCGCGCCCATGCTTGGGCTCGGGTCGGTGGGGCTCACCGGCCGCTTCTAGCGCGGGTTTCTCCGCGCGCGCGCGGGCTCCCTGGTACCATCGGCGAAGGGCGCTCGCGCCCCGGGAGCAGCTTTGTCAGCCGGAAGCACCAGCGCACGCGACGCCGTTCTGACCCTGGGGCGGTACACGCTCTGCGGCGAGATCGCCGCGGGCGGCATGGCCGCGGTGTACTTCGCGCGCATGGAGGGCACCGGCGGGTTCGCCAAGTCGGTCGCCGTGAAGCGCCTGCACCCGCAGTTTGCGTCCGACCCCGACTTCCGCACGATGATCCTCGACGAGGCCCGCCTCGCCGCGCGCATTCGCCACCCCAACGTCGTCTCGCCCATCGACGTGATGGAGCTCGAGGACGAGGTGCTCCTCGCGATGGAGTACGTGCACGGGCAGGCGCTCGCGCGGCTCATTCGCGTGTCGGATCAGCAGGGCGAGACCATCCCGCTCGCCATCTGCGCGTCGGTCATGGTGGGCATGCTCCACGGGCTGCACGCCGCGCACGAGGCGAAGGACGACCGCGGGCGCCCGCTCAACATCGTCCATCGTGACATCTCGCCCCACAACGTCATCGTCGGCGCCGACGGGGTCACCCGCGTGATCGACTTCGGCATCGCGAAGGCGAAGACGAGCTCCGAGGCCACCCAGGCCGGCATGGTGAAGGGCAAGGTGCCCTACCTCGCCCCCGAGCAGCTCCACGGCCTCCAAGCGACCGTCGAGACCGACATCTACGCGGCCTCCCTCGTGTTCTGGGAGGCGCTCGTCGGTCAGCGGCTGTTCGACGCCGACTACGATCACGAGATCGTGGGCCTCATCCTGCGCGGCAAGGTCGATCCCCCGAGCGCGCACGTGCCCTGCCCGCCGGAGGTCGACGCGATCGTGCTCCGCGGGCTCGCGCGGGAGCCCTCCCAGCGCTTCCGCACGGCGCGCGAGATGGCCCTCGCCATCGAGCAGGTGGTGCAGCTGGCGAACCCCTCGGTCGTCGGCGGCTGGGTCGAGCGCCTCGCCGAGAAGGACCTCGCCAAGCGCGCGGCCAAGCTCGCGCGCCTCGAGGCCTTGCCCTCGATTCCTGCCGACGAGCTGGCGATGTCGCTCTCGAGCTCGCGCCGGCAGATCGACCTCTCCGAGGCGCTCTCGGTGTCGACCGCCACGCAGCGAAACCTCGGTCCACCGCCGCCTACGCCGCGCGCGCCGCCGCCGCCGCCCTCGTTCGCGTCGTTCGGCGCGTCGCCTCCTTCGACCCGCCCACCGCCCGCGCCCACGCCACCGCCGCCGCGTCCCCCGCCGCCCTCTGCCCGCGTCGTGCCGGCCACGCTCCCTTCGCTGCCCGACGCGCCCCGTCCCCCGCCGCCCGGCGCGCTGCGTGGGCCGGACATCCAGATGGCCAACGTGGGCTGGCTGCCTCCGAACGTCGCGACCGGCGAGGTGTTCGCCGTCCGGGAGCGGCCGCGCCGCATCGGCGGCGGGCTGTTCGCGGTGGCGTTCCTGCTGCTCGGTTTGGCCGCGCTCGCGCTCTTCCTTCCCCGGCTGCTCCGCGACAGCTACGTGAAGCAAGCGGCGAGCAAGGGCGTCACCCTCGCCATCGGCCGAGTGTCGCTCTCGTCGACGGGCATCACGCTGGAAGACGTGGAGGGCTCCGTGCAAGACCTCCCCGGCGCCACGTTCAAGGCGCCCGTCGTCGTGCTCGGCATGCGCGGCGTCGACGCCAACACCGTCACCATCGACAAGCTCGAGGTAGGCCTCCAGGGTGGCTACGAGGACCTCGATCGTGCCTTCGATCAGTGGATGAAGACGAAGGTCACCGCGGGCGGCGAGCCCCCGGGCGGCCGCTTCGCGAAGGTGACCATCCGCGACGCGAAGGTGCTGTGGGCCGCCCCGCTGGGGCCCGGGATGCGCGCCTCGTTCGAGAACGTGAGCGGCGCGTTCACCGCGGAGCCCGAGAGCCTGTGGCCGAACCACTACGCGTTCGTCGCCGGGATCGTGAAGGTCGCCAACGACGCGAACGACAAGGTGTTCGGCCCCTACGAGCTGAAGGTGTCCCGCGAGCTCGACGACCGCGCCTACACGCTGCGGCTCGACCCCTACGGCTCCACGGGCGCGGAGGTGGGCATGAACACTCATGGGGATATCAAACGTTTGATATCCTTCAGAATTCCGAAGCGTACACTCGCCGAGCACCATGTCCCCGAGGCCCTGTTCGGCGGTCTCGCGACCAAGGAGACCCGCCTCGAGGTCACGGGCGAGCTGACCGTCGAGCGCGGCGACAAGCCTCGCGCAGAGGGGAAGCTCACGCTCGGCGCGAGCGCGCTTCGCATCGGCGTGGGCGGCGCGCCGCTCGACGCGGAGCTCACCGCGGCGCTGGGCCGCGCGGGCGAGGGGGTCCTGGACGTGACGCAAGGCTCGCTCCTCCTCGGCCCGACGCGAGGCAAAGCGACGGGCGCGATCGACTCGCGCGGCAAGGGCGTGCGGGTCGAGATCACCTCCAAGCGCTGCGACGTCGCGAGCGAGGGCCCGGGCGGCACCACGCGCCTCGCGCTCTCGAGCGCGGACGTGACCGGAGGGAGCCTGTTCTTCGCCCCGTGCATCGTGGCGCCGAAGAAGCGATGAGCGGCGCGCGCCTCGCCCGCAGGGCGACGAACCTGCGCCCCGGGGTGTTCGCGGCCCTCGAGCAGCGCCTCGCGCGAGCGGCGCGCGAGGGGCAGGCCCTCGTACCGTTCCACATCGGCGACACGTACGTGGCGCCGCCGGCCGCCGCGACCGCCGCGCTGACCGAGCTCGACCCGGCCGTGCACCGCTACGGGCCCACGGCCGGTCTCGCGACGCTGCGCGAAGGCCTCGCGGCCTATGTGGCGGCCCGCCGCGGCCTCGAGGGTACGAGCCCGCGCGAGGTGCTCGTCGGCGCCGGAGGCACCCACGCACTCCACTGCGCCGCGAGCGTGCTGCTCGATCCGGGCGACGAGGTGTTGCTGCTCGCCCCGTACTGGCCGCTCGCGCCCGGCGTCTTCGAGGCGCAGGGCGCGGCGTGCGTCGAGGTGCCGGTCGATCTCTACGCCGAGCCCCAGCGCTCTCTGCGGCTACGGCTCGAGGCCGCGCGCACGGACCGCACCCGCGCGGTGTATTTCGTCTCGCCCAACAACCCCGACGGGAAGGTGCTCGGGGCCGCGCACCTCGGGGAGCTCTTGGCCTTCGCCGAGGACAACGACCTCTGGCTCTTCGCCGACGAGGTGTACGCCGACGTCACGTACGACGTCCCGCACACCTCGCTCGGGGTGCTCGCGGGGGCGCGCGCGCGGGCGGTGCTCCTCTACTCGTTCTCCAAGAGCTTCGCCCTCGCGGGGCAGCGCGTCGGCTTCGCGGTGGCGCCCGAGCAGGTCGTCGCCGCCGCGCTGCGGGTGGGCATGCACACCGTGTTCAACGTGCCGCTCTCGTCGCAGCGCGCGGCCCTCGCGGCGCTCGCCGCCCCCGACGACTTCCTCGCGCCCACCCTCGCCGCGTACCGCGCCACGCGCGACGCCGCGGCCGCGGCCCTCGCACGAGAGGGTGTAGAGTGCACCTTGCCCGAGGGAGGCGTGTACTTCTTCCTCGAGCTCGGCGGGTTCCTCCGCGGCCGCGACCTGTCCGCGCTGCTTCTCCATGGCGTCGACCACGGGGTGCTGCTCGCCCCAGGCGAGGCGTTCGGTCGCGCGTTCGGGACCCGCGCGCGGCTCTGCTTCACGAGCGCTCCGCACGAGGCGACTCTCGACGGCATCGCCGCGCTCGGCCGCGCGCTCCGCTCGTTCTGACGCGCCCGCCTCAAGGCGTCGGAATTCGAGTATGACGGGGCCCTCGAAGGAAGGAGCCCCCGTGAAGCTTGCTCGCCGTCTCTCCGCGCTCATCGCCTCCGCCGCGTCCGTCGCGTCCGTCGCGTCCGTCGCGCCGCTCGCGTCCCTGGTTCAGGCCTGCGGCGGCGAGGCGCCGGCGCCCGTCGTGCCGTGCCCAGAGGCCCCGCGCGGCCCCTCGCTCGCCGCGGTCGACGGCGGCGGTCTCGCGGTCGAGCCCACCGGAGACGACGCGAGGCGCTTCCTCGCCGAGGTCGACCGCGATCTTCGCCGCCTGTGGATCATGCGCGACCGCGCGGCGTGGGTGAACCAGAACTTCATCACGGACGACACCGAGGCCATGGGCGCGGCGGGCGAGGAGGCCACCGCCGAATACGTGACGCGCAAGGTGCTCGAGTCCAAGCGGTTCGATGGTCTCAAGCTCGAGGCCGACGCCGCGCGGCAGCTCCACCTCCTCAAGCTGGCGCAGGTCGTCCCCGCGCCGCTCGACGCGCACGAGCGCCGCGAGCTCGCCGAGCTCCAGTCGTCGATGACGGGCATCTACGGAAAGGGCAAGTACTGCCCGAAGCGCCTGAACGGCGGCTGCCTCACGCTCGACGACCTCTCGCGCACGCTCCGCAAGAGCCGCAACCCCGCGGAGCTCGAGGAGGCCTGGACCGGCTGGCACGCCATCTCCCCGCCGATGCGCGAGAAGTACGCGCGCTACGCCGAGCTCGGCAACAAGGGCGCGAAGGAGATCGGGTTCGCCGACATGGGCGCGCTCTGGCGCTCGGGCTACGACATGACGCCACAGGCGTTCGAGGCGGACATCGAGCGTCTGTGGACCGAGGTGAAGCCCCTCTACGACAAGCTCCACTGCTTCGTGGGGAAGAAGCTCCGCGGCAAGTACGGCGCCGACAAGGTGCCCGCCGGCAAGCCGCTCCCCGCGCACCTGCTCGGGAACATGTGGGCGCAGCAGTGGGACGGCATCTTCGATATCGTCGAGCCGTACCCGGGCCAGGGCTCGCTCGACGTCGACGCGCGCCTCAAGGCGAAGTTCACGCAGGTGAGCGCGCCAGCGAAGCGCGGAGGGCGCCCGGCGGAGGGCGCCTTCGACCCCAAGGGCATGGTGAAGCTCGGCGAGTCGTTCTTCACGTCGCTCGGCCTCGATCCCCTGCCGCAGTCATTCTGGGAGCGGTCGCTCTTCCTTCGCCCGAAGGACCGCGAGGTGGTGTGCCACGCGAGCGCCTGGGACGTGACCTGGTCGAACGATCTTCGTATCAAGATGTGCATCGAGCCGACAGAGGACGATCTCATCACGATTCATCACGAGCTCGGCCACGACTACTACTTTCACTACTACTTCAGGCTCCCCGTGCTCTATCAGCAGGGCGCCAACGACGGCTTCCACGAGGGCATCGGCGACACCCTCGCGCTCAGCGTGACCCCGGAGTACCTGAAGGGGCTCGGGCTCATCGCCGAGGTGCCGAAGAACGATAAGGCCAAGCTCAACGTACAGATGAAGCAGGCGCTCGACAAGGTCGCCTTCTTGCCATTCGGCCTGCTCATCGACAAGTGGCGGTGGGACGTGTTCTCGGGGAAGGTCGCGCCCGCCGACTACAACAAGGCCTGGTGGGACCTGAAGCGTCGCTACCAGGGCGTCGCCCCGCCATCGCCGCGGACCGAGGCCAACTTCGACCCTGGCGCGAAGTACCATATTCCGGGCAGCACCCCGTACATTCGCTACTTCCTGGCGCGCATCTACCAGTTTCAGTTCCACCGCGCGCTGTGCCGTGTGGCCGGGCACAAGGGCCCGCTCGAGACCTGCTCGATCTACGGGAACAAGGCCGCGGGCGAGAAGCTCCGCACGATGCTGTCGCTCGGCGCGAGCCGCCCGTGGCCCGAGGCCCTCGCGTCGCTCTCGGGCGAGTCTCGCGCGGACGCGTCGGCGATGCTCGAGTACTTCGCGCCGCTCTCCAAGTGGCTCGACGAGCAGAACAAGGGCGAGACCTGCGGTTACTGAGATTCTTCTCCGCGTCGACGCTCGACGCACGACCGCACAGGGCTTGCACGCCCGGACCCGTTGGGTACAGTGCTGGCCCTGACCCCCTGACGTATGTAGGATTGCCATCATGAATCAGCCTCCCGGCGGAAACGGATTCCCCCCAGGTCCCGGGCAGAAGCCCGGCTTCGGCCAAACCCAGCTCATGCCAGGCAGCGCGTTTGGCGGCCCGAGCCCCGACCAGTACGGTCAGCCGCAGCAGCCGCAGTACGGTCAGCCGCCGCAGCAGCCGCAGTACGGTCAGGCCCCGCAACCGCAGTTCGGCCAGGCCCCTCAGCCGCAGTTTGGCCAGCCGCAGCCCGACTACGGCCAGCCGCAGCAGCCGCAGTACGGCCAGCCGCAGCAGCCGCAGTACGGTCAGCCGCCGCAGCCAGGCTTCGATCCGAGCGGTGGCCAGGGCTACGGGCAGCCGCCCGGCCAGGCCCCGGGTGGCTACGGCGTGGCGCCGGGCATGCCGGGCGCTCAGGCGGGCTTCGATCCGAACGCAGGCGCGTACGGTCAGCCGCAGCAGGGCTTCGGCCAGCCCGGCATGGGTCAGCCCGGCATGGGCCAGCCCGGCATGGGCCAGCCCGGCATGGGCCAGCCCGGCATGGGTCAGCCCGGCATGGGTCAGCCCGGCATGGGCCAGCCCGGCATGGGCGGTCAGCCCGGCTACGGTCAGCCCCCGGCTGGCGGTATGGGCAACATGCAGGTCGGCATTGGCGGCATGAGCTTCCAGGCGCCCACGATAGGCGGCGTGAACCTCGGCGGCGGTGACTTCTCGAAAGACGCGCTGCTGGCGGCGGTGATTCAGGGCAACGGCTTCGAATCGCCCCGCAAGGTCGGCGGCGCGATGTTCGGCCTCGGGTTCCTGTTCTTCATCATCAACACAGTGCTCATTCTCGCGCACTTCTATTACCCATACCTCTACTCGATCGGCGCGATCTTCTGGTGGGGTGGCCTGTGGCTCCTCATCACGGGTCAGCCTCGGAAGAGCGCGGACGGGTCGAAGGCGCCCATGTGGGCGCGCGCGGGCCTCGGCGTTTGCATGTTCATCGGCCTCATCGTGGGCATTCTCGCCATCATCGTCCCGTGGGAGCCGACCGGCGGCTGAGCGCGGCGCGAGCGACGACGAAGTGAGAAGGCGAGGGCTCGCGGGTGACCGCGGGCCCTCGGTCGTTTTGGCTTCTCGCGTCGGTCGACGTCAGTCGACGATGTGAGGGCCGGCCCTGTAGCGGAGGCTCGCGTGCACGGCCTCGCGCGTCCGATCGGCGAGGTCACGCTCGAGGGCGTAGTGGAGCTCCATCGGGCCACCGGGATCGAGTGGCCCGCGGGTCATGTACTTGTAGTCGACGGCCACGGAGCTCTCCGCCGCGAAGTCGCCGACGCACAGCACCTGGTGGCCCTGCGTGTCCCACAAGTACGAGCGGCCGCGCACGTGGCCCGCCGTGAAGCCCGCGTGGGGCACCCCGCGCGGAGCCGCCTCCGCCGTGATCTGGATGACGACGACAGCGCCCAAGCGCGCCGCGCTGCGGTCGAGCGCGCTCGCCCCGCGGGCGACGCCCTCGTCGAGGTCCGCCTCGCGGGAGCGCTCCCTCAGCGAGCCCTCGAGGAGCGACGCCTGGCTCGCGAGAGCGTCGCACGCCAAGCACACGTGCGCCTCGGCGAGGCGGCGGAAGCCGGGTGAGTACGCGCCCTGCAACACGCCCGGCGAGGGGCAGCGACCGAGCTCGGGGTGCGGGTCGAGGCCCTCTGCCACGGCCCGCTCGATCCCCGTGCGGGCGGCTTGCTCCTCCCGCCGCGCCACCTCGCGGGCGCGCGTGATGCTCGCCTGGGCGAGCGCCGCGGCGGCGGGCGACACGCCGCGGAGCGGGTGCTTCAGCCTGTAGAGCGCCTCGGGCACCGTGGCCATGAGGAAGAGGACCACGAGCGGCGCCACGAGCACCACGCAGCCGATCACCGTGTAGATCACCTTGCGGTGCGCCCTCGTGCGCAGCTCGCGCTCGTACGCGTCGAGCTCCGGCGTGGGCAAGACGAGCGGCTTGCCTTGGCGAAAGGGACCCACGCCGGAACTGTTGCAAACGGAGGAGACTCGCGCCAGCGGGAAGCGCGTGTGCGCGTCCCCCGACCAAGACCGTGACGGAGACCTACGAGGTCGGGCTCCAGCCCGCGGGATCCGTCGAACGGCGAGGCGCCTATCTAGCCGATGCGGCGGAGCTTCATCTGCACGTCGCCCGACCAGTGGTTCTCGAAGGCGCGGACGCAGGTGGACAGGTAGCGATCGTAGTCGTCGTAGATGGCGTCACCCCACGTCGCGCGGATGTGCGCCTCGTGCAGCTTCATGCGGCGGAGCCACTCGGCCGTGGTCTTGCCGTAGTCCTCCCGGCGCATGTAGAGCTCCTTCAGCTCCCAGTAGGGGCTGATGGCCATCACGAGCTCTTCGATGCGCGCGTTCAGGCCGCCGGGGAAGATGACGTCGGCGGTGAACCGCAGGTCTTCCAGGTCCTTCTTCGTGCGGGGGACGCGGTTGCGCAGGATCGACTGGAACGCGAAGTGCGCCCCAGGCTTCGCGAGCTTCCAGCACTTCTCGAAGTAGTCGCGGTAGAGGTCGACGGCCAGCCCCTTGGCGGCCTGCGCGGGCGAGACGACGTGGTCCACCATCTCGATCGACACGAGCGCGTCGTACGGCTCGTCGGGCGTGAAGTCCTTGTAGTCCTTGCACCATACACGGACATTCTTCAGGTCCCGCGCCTGGATCTCCTCGGTCTGCAGGGGTGAGAGCGTGACGCCGTGCGCAGCGCGCGAGCCGCGGCGCGAGACGTATTCGAGGTTCGCGCCCCACCCACAGCCGATGTCGAGGATGCTCTTCTCGGGCGACATCTCGGCGAGCTCGTACAGGATTCGGCTCTTGTTCTCCTGCGCCTTCTCGAGGGTGTCGTGCTCGGCGTCGTAGACTGCACATGTATAGTGCATCTTTTCGTCGAGCCAGAGGCGGAAGAACTCGTTCGAGACGTCGTAGGAGACTTCGATCTGCGCTTGGGTGGAAGTCACTCGGGTACCTCGCCCCCCGTCGGGGACATCGAGGAGCGGCGCGCCTCGAGGCAAGTTGCGCGGGGGCCCCCCGTCGGGGATCACCGCCAGGGTGGTGGGCCCCGAGGGGCCCGGACCGGCGGGTTTTGCCACGAACCCCCGCCGATTGCCACCGAGGAGGTGGGCGGAAGCGTCGCGAGGGCGGCGCTCCGCGAATTGTGCGGGTGGGGAGCCGCGTAGCGCGCTGCGCGCCCGCGTCGCCAGTGGGCGGTTCCTCGCGCCTCGATTCTCTTCAACCGGCAAGTGAGCCCCGCAGGGGCGAACCAAGGTCGAAGGCGGGCCCGAGCCGAAGGCGAGGTCTCGCCTTGAATCGAGGGGCGCGGGTTTGGGTGGAGCCCAACAAAAACTGGAAGAGTGCTGCGTTGTTGGGCGAAGCCCAGCGCGCGGAGCACCCATCGACTCGATGGAACCGCAGCACTCAGGCATCATGCACACCGCGCATGCCGTTCCGACCCGAAGACGAGGCCCTGGTCGCGCGCCTCGAGGAGGAGGCGGTCTACGCGCGCCTCTTCCGCGAACACGCGGGCCCCACCGCGCCGGAGCCGCCGCGCCGGGCGGCCGGGCTGCTCCACGAGCTCCGCGCCTTGCCGGGCGGGCGCGACGCGCTCGTGATGGCGGGCCTCGCCGCGGGCCCCGATGGCCCAGCGCCGGAGCGCGATCCGCTGGAGCTGCCGAGCGCGGCGCTCGACGGGCTCACCGCGCTCCTGACGGCCCCGTCGTTCGCGGGGTACCCGCCGGCGCTGCTCCACCACCTCGGGCTCCACTTCGCGCGCGTCGCGGGCTGCCGCGAGCGTGAGCTCGCGCGTCGCGCGGCGCAGGACGCGCTCGACGCGAGCCGCGAGGAGCGCGGGGCGCGTGAGCGCGAGGGCGGGGGAGCGCGACGCGAGCTCGGCCCCGTGGAGGCGTGGGAGCTCTCGCTCGCCGCGTTCTTTGCGCTCTCTCGCTGCACCGACTACGTCGCCGAGCTCGTGACGCGCGCGCTCGGCCCGGCGACCAGCGGGGCGGTCAAGACGCGCGCGGCCGACGTGGCGCGGCTCTCCGCGGAGCTCCCCTTCCTTCACGTCGGAGAGCTCGGCGAGCGAGCCCTGGCCGGCGCGCGGGCACGCGACGCGCGCGCGAGGATCGCGCTCATGGCCCTCGCGCGGGCCGAAGCCGCCGCGGCGCGGGCGGGGCTCGACGAGGCGGCGCGCGGGGCCGCCGTGGCGAGGTGCGCCGCCGCGCACGCGCGGGCGATCGAGGAGGCCCTCGAGCCCACCGCACAGGCGCTCGACGACGCGGCGCTGGCGAACGAGCTCACCACGCGCGGCATCGCGGCCCTCCAGGGCCTCGTCGAGGTGTGGGAGCTCTCGGGGCAGGACGAGGCGGTCGAGCGCTTCTTCGTCGAGCGCGCCGAGCCCGTGTGCTGGGAGCTGCAGCGGCGGAGGGAGTGGGACAAGTTCGCTCAGCTGTTCGGCCCCGACGCGGGCCCGCACGGCGCCCCTGCGCGGGCGCACACGTTCCGCTTGGTCGAGAGCCTCATCGCGCGCGTCACGGGCGATCGCGGGCGCGTCGCGTACGCGGCGGCGTGCGCGCAATTCCTTGTATTCTACACCAACGCCGCGACCACGCTCGATCGGCAGATCGCGATCGTGGAGCGGGCCGTCGCCGTCTGCCCGTCGCACCGCAACGGCCGGGCCGTGCTCGCGAGCTTCTTGTGCCAGAAGGCGCGTCGGAAGGTAGAGACCCTCGTCGCCTCCGGGGCAGAGATCGACGAGGCGGAGGCGCTCGTCGCGCGCGCGCGGGATCTGTTCCCCTCGGCGCGCGAGGTGGAGGAGACCGCGGCGCTCGTCCGCGCGAGGCGCACCGGCGCGCTGCCTCGGCTACCATGAGGCCGCCGTGAGCCACCCGCACGACGAGACCGAGACCGAGAGCCCCTTCGACCGCTACGACATCGATCCGAGCGCGGGGCCGCAGGCCATCACCGAGCGCTTCCGCGAGCTCGTGGCCGAGGCGCCAGAGGCCGAGCGCGACGCGCTGCGAGCGGCGTGGGACAGGCTCACGCTGCACCCGGAGGAGCGCCTTCGCGCGGTGTTCTTGGCGCACCCCGAGACCCGGCCCCCCATCGGCGCCGCGCCCCGCCGCCGCCGCGCGCCGCCCGCCGCGCCCGCGGCCGACGAGCCGCACGCCTCGTGGCTCGGGCTGCTCGTGCTCCCGTCCCTCACGGCGCTGCTCGCGGGCGAGCCGCGCGCGTCCGTTGCGAGGTTGGGCGGGGTCGCCCACCCGCCGCGCGCCTCCTGGCTTTCCGCCGACCCCGTCCTCTCGGAGAAAGAGTAAAATGTACATCGACCGCCCCGTAGGCATCGACCTCGGCACCACGAACTCGGAGATCGCGCAGCTCGCCGCGTCGGAGCGCGAGGTCGTGCTCTACGCCGACAAGTTCGGCCGGCGCACCGTGCCGAGCGCGGTCGCGTGGGACGAGAAGGCGAAGGCGTTCGTCGTGGGGCACGCCGCCAGGCAGCGGCGCGCGTCGGCCGAGCCGCCCGTCGAGTCCGTGAAGCGCAAGATGGGCCAGCGCGCGCGTGTCAGCGTCGGTCCCCATGACCTGCTGCCTGAGGAGGTGTCGAGCAAGATCTTGGCCGACCTCGCCGCCCGCATGCGCGAGCACCTCGCGGCGCGGGCCGATCGCGAGGCCCCGAAGGGCGAGGCCCGCCCCGAGGTGCGCGTCACGCGGGCCGTGATCACCGTGCCGGCTTACTTCGACGCCCCGCAGGTCGAGGCGACGCGAAAGGCGGGCGAGCTCGCGGGCCTCGAGGTGATAGGCGTGCTGCAAGAGCCCACGGCGGCGGCGATCTACCACACGTGGAAGCGCAAGCTCGGCGACGGGCATTTCCTCGTTTACGACCTCGGCGGCGGCACGTTCGACGTCTCCGTGCTCCGCTGCGTGGGCGGCGAGTACCAGGTGCTGGCCATCGACGGCGACAACTTCCTCGGCGGCGACGACTTCGACCGGCGCTTCGCGGAGTGGCTTCGCAAGGAGCTCGCGGGGCGCGGCTACTCGCTCGACCTCGACGTGGCAGGGGACCCGAAGACCGCGCCCGCTTTCAGCGGCTCGTCCACCTCGCGCAGGACCTGAAGGAGTCGTTCTCGACGGCCGACGTGCTGAGCGTGTCGAAGCAAGACGTGCTGGTCGACAAGGCCGGCGAGAGCGTCTCGTACACGGCGGAGCTCGCCCGCGCCGACTACGACGCGCTCGTGTCCGACCTCGTCGAGACGACCCTCGCGTGCTGCCGGAGGGCCCTCGATCGCGCGATGGAGGTGGCGAAGGTTGGCGCCGACGACATCGACCACGTGGTGCTCGTGGGCGGCTCCACGCGCGTGCCTCTCGTCGTGCGTCGCGTCACCGAGGAGCTCTGCAAGCCCGGCGGCGAGCCGCTCCGCGACGACGTAGACACCTGCGTCGCGCTCGGCGCAGCCATCCACGCCGCCCACCTCGGGGGTCACACCGTGGGTGACGACGCGGCGCGGATCCGCGTCGACGGCGCCCTCGTAGCCCACGGAAAAAGCATACGAATCCAGGTGTTGGCCGAGAGAATGCCCGAGAAGGCCAAGCAGCTCGCCGTGTGGTGCGGCGAGGAGCTGCTCGCCGAGATTGCCGCGCCCACGAGCGCTCCCGCGCGGCTCGACCTCGAGCTCGGAGAAGGCGAAGAGACCCGCGTCACTCTGAGCCTCCAGTCGGCGGTGGGGGCGCCGCTCGCCGAGCTGCCGCTCTCGCTCCACCGCGGAGATCTCCGGCCGCGGCCTTCGGCGCTGTCGCGCGCCGCGGTGGTGGCGAAGGACATCGCGCTCGAGGTGGTGCGCGGCGGCCGCCGTGATCGACGCGTGCTCATTCCGCGGGGTGCGGGCCTGCCCACGCAAGCGACGCAGCTCTTCTACACCCAAGACCAGTCGGGCGGAGTGGTGCTCCGCCTCCTCCAGAACCGCGTGCCCATCAAGGTGCTCATGCTCGAGGTGCCGCGCGGGCTCCCCGTGGGCACACCCGTCGAGCTCGTGATCCGGTGCGACGAGTCGATGCGCATGGAAGCCACGGCGCAGGTCGGGAGCCAGCGCATCGAGGCGCTGATCGCGCCCGAGGAGACCGCGCACGTGCGGGTCGACCTCGACGCGCTCCTCGACGAGGCCGAGCGCGCGAAGCGCAACGTGTGGGGAGGCCTCGGGGCCATCTACCAGCGTGAGGCCGAGCGCCTCGTCGTCGCGATCCGCGAGGCGGCGCTCACCGATCCCGACAAGCTCGCGGCCCTGAGCCAGCGGCTACGCCACCTCATCGACGAGCTCGCCGGCTCGTCGGCCGAGGACCTCTCGCCGCCTCTCGCGCGCTACGAGGAGACCCTCGACACCCTCAGGCGCATCGTCTATCGAACGCGCGACACCCTCGTGGGCATGACCCGACTCGAGTGGGAGGAGCGGGTGGACGACGTCGACCGCCGCGCCCGGAGGGCTTACGAGGCGCGCGAGAGCACGACGTGGAGGCGCGCGTTCAACGAGGTGCAGGCGCTGCTCGAGACCGCGTGGCAGGAAGAGTTCGCGTCGATGAAGCTCGACGACCCCGCCTACGTGCGGCAGCGCGTCTCGCGCGCGGTCTCTTGGGCGAACCGGGTCGACGGAGAGCTCGAATCAGTGACGCTCACGAGCGAGGGCGAGCTGCGGAAGCTCCAAGACGCGGAGCTTGCGCGAGTGCGTGCGTGGTTCAAGGACTCGGTGCGCGCCCCGCTGGTCGACCTCGAGCGCGCGGGCGCCGAGGGCGGCGGCGAGGGCGGCGGCGAGGGCGACGGCCCGCAAGCGCGCCGACGCGATCAGCGACGAGCTCGAGCGCATCGAGGCGGCGCTCGAGCGCATCCCTCAGCTCGGCATGGTCACCGATCGCGGCGGGAGCGGGGGCGGCACCGGGGGCGGCGGGTGAGCCTCGCGGGCGACGTCGCGATCGGGGCCGCGGAGAGGGTTCGGCGGAGCCTCGGGCCGCGCGCCGGCCTGCTCTCCTACCGCGCGCTCGCGGGCAACGCCTCCGACTCCGAGACGCGCGGGCGCGCCGTGCTCGCCGGCCTCGCGTGCGCGATCGAGCTCGACGACGAGGCGGCGGCGGAGGGCCTCGTGGGCCTCTACGCGAGCGTGACTACGGGCCTCTTCGAGGCCGACGTGCGCCGACAGGTGCTCGCGATGCTCGCGCTCTCCGCGCGATCGGGCGCGAGCCCGCCGGGGCTCGGCGCGCAGGCGAGAGCGGCGGGAGCGGGGCGCCTAGGTGGCTGGTCGCTCTCTGCCACCGGGCTCGCGGCGCTGGAGGCCGAGCGCTTCCCCCGCGCCCGCGCCGCGTACCTGCACGCGCGCTGCCTCGAGCACACGGGAGACTCGGGCGCGCCCGAGGCGCTGCGCCGCGCCGAGGAGCGCGCCGCGCGGGAGGGCGCCTCCGAAATCGTGCAGAGTGCACGCGCCCTCCGCGCCGCGCTCCTCTACGAGCGTGGGGACGCCGAGGCGGCTTCACGGGTCGCGGCGGGGCTCGCGCTCCGCGGCCTGTCGGCCGAGCTCGCCCTCCGCCTCGCCCCGCATGGTCTCGGCTCGGCCAGCCGCTTCTCCCGGTCTGCGTGGCTCGGCGAGCTCGCCGAGCGTGTCGCGGCCGGTGACCCGGAGGTCGCGGAGCGGGCGCTGGCCCTCGCCTGCGCCCACGCCGACAGGCTTGGGCTCGCGCTCACGCCCATGGAGGAGGACCGGCTCCTCGCCGTGTTCGGGCGCCTCCCCGATCTCGCGCGCGCGGCGCGACTCTCCGCGCGGCTCGAGCACCGTCGCGCCCTGGCGCTCGCGGCGCGCGCCGGGGACCTCGACGCGGCGCTCCGGGCCCTCGAGGCCGCGCGCCCGTCGGACGACCGCGCGCTCGCGCTGGGGCGCCGCGCCGCCGACGTGGTGCGCGGGCGCTTCGAGCCTCGCGTGGCGCTGCCCGAGGGAGACGCGGCGGCGCTCGCGCTGACCGCGTGCGCAGCGCTCCGCGACGCCGACCTCGCGCGCGCCGAGGCCGCGCTCTCGCGGCTCCCGGGCGCGCTCGAGGCAGCTCCGCCCGGTGAGCGCGCGCCCGCATGGGAGGCGACGGCGCTGGGGCTCCACTGCGACGCCGCGCCCGTCCAGCGCGCCGCGCTCGCGGTGGTGGCGGCCCTGCTCCAGCTCGCCGTGCCCATCCCCCCGCCGCCGCGCGGGGGCGCGGGGCTGGCGCGGGCGTGCCTCGCCGCCGCGTCCGACGAGGGCGTCGAGCTCTCCCTCTCGCTGCTCCGCGCTGCGTCGAGCGCGCGCGAGGTCGGCGCCGCGGAGGCCTACCTGGAGGCCGCGCGCGAGCGCGGGTGGCGCGCGGCCGCCGCCGGGGATCGCGACGCGGCCCTGCGCTGGCTCCGCGAGGCGCGCCGAGCGAGCGCGCAGCGCTGACTCGCACGGAGAGCCCCTCAGCCCCGCGGCTACGCGAGCTCGCGCGCGGCGCTCGGGCTGCGCTGGGAGACCGGTCGATGCTCGATCACCTCGGGCAACAGGATGCGCGAGCCCTCCGCCTTCATCGGGTGGGTCATGAGGCGCGCGCCCCGATCGTAGGCGAAGTACGACCAGGTCCAGGTGAAGAGCACCACGCTGCGGCTGCGGAAGCCGACCAGATAGATGAGATGAATGAAGAGCCAGGCGAGCCAGGCGAGGAAGCCGGAGAGCTCGAGTCCCATGGCCCGCGCGATCGCGCGCGAGCGTCCGATCGTCGCCATCGTGCCCTTGTCGACGTACCGGAAGGGTCGCAGCGCGACGCCGTCGCGCTCGGCGAGGATGAGCTTGGCGACGTGCCGAGCCTGCTGCATCGCGACCGGCGACAGCCCAGGGAGCGGCGCGCCGTCTTGCTCCATGTGCGCCATGTCGCCGATGGCGAACGCGCTCGGGTGGCCCAGGATGCGCCCGTGCTCGTCGACCCTCACGCGGCCCTGGCGGTCGAGCGGGACGCCGAGCGAGGCGGCGAGCGACGTGCCCTGCACGCCCGCGCCCCATACGACCGTGCTCGCCTCGATGCGGCCGCGCTCGCCCCGGCCCAGCCCGGGAAGCGCGTCCTCCGACGCGCCCTCCCACCCGATGCCGTGGGCGTCGATGCCGGTCACTCGTGTGAGCGTGCGCACCTCCACGCCGAGCTCCCCGAGCTGCTCGGCCGCGCTCGCGGAGAGCGCCTCCGAGAAGCTGGAGAGGACACGCGCGCCCGCCTCGACGAGGACGACCTTCGCGTCCCGCGGGTTGATGGAGCGGAAGTCGTCGTTCAGCACGTGCCGCGCGAGCTCCGAGATCGCGCCGGCGAGCTCCACCCCGGTGGGGCCGCCGCCGATGACCACGAACGTGAGCAGCCTGGCGCGCGTCGCCGGATCGGGCTCGCGCTCGGCCCGCTCGAAGGCGAACAGCACGCGGTGCCGGATCTCCAGGGCGTCCTCGAGCGACTTGAGGCCCGGCGCGTACGTCGCCCACTCGTCGTGGCCGAAATAGCTCGTCTTCGCGCCGACCGCGAGGATGAGCCGATCGTACGAGAGGGGCTCGCCGTCGAGGAACACCTGCCTCGTCGCGAGGTCGATGCGGTTCACCTCGCCGAGCAGCACGCGCGCGTTCTTCTGGCTCGCGAGGACGCCGCGGATGGGCGCGGCGATCTCTGCGGGGCTGAGCCCCGCCATCGCCACCTGATAGAGCAGGGGCTGGAAGAGGTGGTGGTTCTGCCGGTCGATCACCGTCACCTTGACGCGCTCGCCCGCCAGGCTCTGCGCGGCCGTGAGCCCACCGAACCCGGCCCCTACGATGACTACATGCGGCGCGTCGCTCATGCGCGGTTTGTAGGACCTTTGGTACACCCCGCCCAGTGGGTAACGCGCGAGGTTGGTCGCGCTATAGTCGGCGTATATGGTCCGCCGACTCGTCTCGAGCCTCGCCCTCGCGTCCGGATCCGCTGCGCTCTTGCTCGTCGAGTCGCTCGGCGGGTGTGGCGAGGTGGCGCGCCCCACGGTCGACGCGAGCTCCCTCGACGCGGGCCCGAAGGACGGCGGGCCCCCACTGACCGACGCCGACGCTGACGCGGCGCCGACGAGCGTCGACCCGTGCGGGCTCCCTTCCGGAGCCTCCGCGACCGCGCCGTGGCCGATGCTCGGCGGCTGCGCGGCGCGCCCCGGCTCGCGCAAGGACACACGCGCCCCCTCGGGGCCCGCCCTGGGCTTCTCGTCGGACGCGTCGTCCTTGGGCGCCACCGCGCCCGTCGTGGCCGAGGGCGGCGTCGTCGTGGTCGGGACCTCCGACGGACGCCTGCTCGCCTTCTCCGCGTCGGGCTCGCTGCTGTGGTCGGCGCCGACCGGCGGCCCCGTGGCGGCGTCTCCCGTCGTCCTCGCCGGGGGTGACGTCGCGTACGCGACCACGGCCGGCAAGCTCGGGCGCGTCCGCGTGGCCGACGGCGTCGCGGGACCTTCGGCGGCAGGGGCGCCCGGGCCCACGGCGCTCCTCCCGCTGGCCGACGGGACGCTCGCCTACACCGCCCTCGACGGGAAGATGCATGTCGCAGCGAGCGCCGACCTCGCCGAGCTCGAGGCCGTCGACGTCGACAGCACCGTGCCGCTCACGCTCGGCGTGGGCGGCGCGATCCTCGCCGCCGGTCGGGACGGAGCGCTCCGTAAGGTCGTGCGTGGGCGGGCCCCCGAGGTCTGGTTTCGCGCGTCGTCGGCGCTCACCTCCTCGGCCGCGCTGTCTCCGTTCGGCGTGGTGCTGGTCGCGTCGGCGGCGGGTCGACTCCACGCCGTGAGCGCGGATGGCGCGGAGCGGTGGTCCGCCGCGCTGGAAGGCACCGCGGTAGGGGCGCCGGCCGTCGCCCCCGACGGATCCGTGTATGTTGCAACCTCCGAGGGGAAGGTGCGCGGGTTCGACCGTGACGGCAAGGAGGGGTTCGCGTTCGAGCCGCTCGGCGTCGCTCAGCCGCCCATCGTCGCCGGGGGCGGCACAGTGCTCTTCGGCGCTGAAGATACGAAGCTCTACGCGGTGCAGCCCTCCGGGCGCATCTTGTTCGCCGCGTCGCTGCGGTCACGCGCGACCTCGCCGGCCGCCCTCGGGGCCAACGGCGCCGTGTACCTCGCCACGGAGAGCGGCGTGGTGAGCGTCGGGCCGTGAGCTGCGGCTACACGCCGAGCGCGCGAAGGTCGAGCGTGCCGGCGATCGTCGGGGGACACCAGTAGTAGCCACCGGTCACGGGGCGCGTGAACCGGAAGGGCCCGTCGACGACGCGCGTGACCGCCGCGAGCGCGGTCAGAGCGGCGCGAGGATGGCGCCGGGCGCGAGGCTGAACGTGAGGAAGCGGCCGCTCCGCGGGACGGGCGCGAGGATCGCGGGCGGAGGGGTGCCGTGGGCGGTCATGTCTGAAGGGTACACCGTGGTCGACCGTGGCGGCGTGCGGGTCACGCCCTGCTATGATCGGCGGCCATGGGACCCTCCCCGCCGCTCGCGCAGCTGAAAGTGAGGCCCGAAGGGGCGAACGAAGGACGATGGCGCCGCCGAGCCGAAGGCGAGGTGTCGCCATGCACCTGACCCCGAGCCCAGCTCCTGTGTTGGGCTCGTACGCCGATGGCTTCGCGCCGCTCGCGGAGGCGTTCGCGAGCCACTTCCGCGACGGCCGCGAGCTCGGCGGGGGCCTCACCGTGTACCACCACGGCCGGTGCGTCGTGGACCTGTGGGGCGGCCTCGCCGACGAGGCGCGGCGCACCCCGTGGCAACGCGACACACGAGCGGTCGTCTTCTCGGTCACGAAGGGCCTCACCGCCATGGCGCTGGCGCTCCTCGCTGACCGCGGGAAGCTCGAGTGGGACGCGCCGGTGGCGACCTACTGGCCGGGCTTCGCCCGCGCCGGCAAGGAGCGCATCACGTGCCGCACCCTGTTCAACCACCGGGCGGGGCTCGCGGGTCTCGACACCAAGCTCACCCTCGACGACCTCGTCCTGCCGGAGCGCGCCGCGTTCGTGCTGGACGTCCTCGAGCGGCAGCGCCCACTCTGGGAACCAGAAAAAGACCAGGGATATCATGCCATTACGTTTGGCATGTACGCGCGTGAGCTCTTCGAGCGGATCGCGGGCGAGCGCCTCGGCGCGTTCCTCGAGCGCGAGCTGTTTGGGCCGCTCGAGGCCGACGTCTCGCTCGGCACGCCCGCCTCCGCCGACGCTCGGATCGCGGAGCTCTACCCGCCGCCCGCGCCGCTGCGGCTCGCGAAGATGTTCGCGTCGGCGATCGTCGGCCACAACAACGAGGAGCGCGTCCTCCGCGCCACGCTCGCGCGTGACTCGATGACCCGCCGCGCGTTCTTCAACCCCACCGGCGCGGCCCCTCAAGAGTGGAACAAGCTGCCCGTGCGGCGGGCCGAGCTCGCCTCGGGTGGCGCGACCGCGAGCGCCCACGGGCTCGCGCGCGCGTACCTCCCCTTCGCGATGGGCGGCGTCGCCTTCGGGCGCGCGTACCTCGCCCCGCGCACCCTCGCGCCCGTGTACGAGCGGCAGGGCTGGTCGGCGCGCGACCGGGTCTTGCAGAAGGCGCTCGGCTGGTCGCAGGGCTTCCTGAAAGAGGAGACCTCGCTGTTCTCCCCGACCCGAGAGTCGTTCGGGCACGCGGGCATCGGGGGCTCGCTCGGGTGGTGCGATCCGGTGCACGAGCTCACGTTCGGGTACGTGATGAACCGCCTCGACTGGCGCGTGCGCTCGCCGCGCGCGCTCGGGCTGTGCCACGCGCTCTACGACTGCGAGCCCGTGCGCGACGAGGCGCGCGGCCGGGCCCGGCCCGTCGCGGCGGACCAGCGGCGGGCGGGCGTCGGCGGCGAAGCGGCGGAGTGAGAGGCACGATGGCGACGGTCACCTCTGAGACGCACCCTCGACCCCACCCCCGACACCTACTGGATCTTGTTTTGATGAAGAATACAACCTTCGCTTGAACCGCGACGCGCTCGGGTGTGGGCAAGACGACCTGCTCGACCCGGGCCGACTTCAATGTAAAGTGCAACCATTCGACTGAATGGCGTCAGTTCAGGACGAAGTTGTTCACGCCGGCTACGATGACGCCGATGATGCTCTCGCCGGCGATGACGCCCGCGGCCAGCGGCACGACGTAGCGCTCCGCCCAGGCCTTGCTGGCGCGCGTGGCGATCTCGCCGAGGAGCGCGCCGATGAACATCGAGAAGGGCGAGAAGAAGGGGAGGATCATGCCCAGGCCGAGCCCGGTCGGTGAGGGGATCCACTTCTTGCGGTTCTTGGGCACGGTGGCCTCCAGCAGCGCGAGGACGGCGCCGAGCACGAGGCCGGCCTTCACGCACTGCTGCGCCATCGGGTGCATGTTGCGCATGCCCGAGCGGAAGAGCTTCGCGACCGCGAGCCACTGCTGCGCCCCCGGCGCGGGGAACGTGGCGTCCTTCGCGGGCATGTCGTCCGTAGCAGGCGTGCCCGTGAGCACGGTCGCGTCGGGCACCAGCAGGAAATAGCCCAGCGTCGTGGCGATGGTGCCCGTGACGATGCCCATGGCCTGCGCGATGAACTGCCGGCGGGGGTTCGCCCCGAGCAGGTAGCCCGACTTGAGGTCGTTCAGCAGATCGGCCGTCGCGAGGCCCGCGCCCGACGTGATGGAGGCGGTCATGAGGTTCGCGGTCGAGCTCTGCGGGATGAGCACGCCGTAGGTAAGCTGCATGATCTTGCCCATCGCGCCGCCGGGCGTGATGTCGCTCTCGCCGGTCGCGCGTGCGGCGACGAGCGCAAGCACGAACGTCATGCCCACGGCGAGGACGCCGAAGTGCGGGGGTATGTCGAAGAAAGTCGCGGCGACGACCACGATGGCGGTGCCCGACCCGAGCAGCCCAAACACGAACCACTTCGTCGGCACCTCCACGTCCTCGGGGCGCACCTTCGCTGCGGGCTTCGCGTCGCCGTCGCGCTCGCCGGGCTCGCGGTACGCGGTCTTCTTGTCGTCGTCGGGGGCACCCTCGCTCTTGGCCTTGCCGCGCCCGCCGAAGAGGCCTGAAAGCGCGCGCACGATCGTGCGCCACTGGGCGGCGAGCTGCACGAGGCCGGAGGCGACGAGCAGCGGCGCCCCGAGCCACACGCCGATCTCCTTCCACGCCGACTGGGGCTTGGAGGCCGCGCCGGACATCTTCACCGCGACGAGCGCGTCCGCCATGCCGGTGTTGTAGGCCTTCACGCCGAGGAGCTTCACCGCGACGACCCTGGCGTGCGCGGCTGCCTCGACCGCCGCCGGCGAGGCCCACTTGGTCTCGAGCGCCATGGGCCCGAGGAAGACCGCCACGAAGATCCCGCCGAGCACCATCCACAGGGTCACCCGGAGGCCGATGATCGCGCCGGCGGCGAGGAGCACGACGCCGTGGTCGATCTTCACGTTCCAGTCGCTCCACTTGTAGTGCTTGCCGGCGGCGCCGGGCGCGGGCAGCCAGTTGAAGACGTTCGAGCCCTGCGAGATCAGCGCCTCGCGCCCGACGACGATCGCGCCCTTCTTCACCTTGAGGATGTCGAGGTCCTTCACGAGCGGGACGAGCCCCGCGAAGAGCGCCGCGTAGAGCAGCGCGCGGGCCTTCTTCATGGCCTCATCGCCCTTGCTGTAGAGCCCCTGCAGGGTCACCGCCGCTGCGGTGCCCGACGGGAACTTCAGCTTCTCGCGGTTGATGAGGTTCCGCTTCATGGGGATGGCGAGCACCACGCCGAAGGTCGCCAGGCACAGCACCCACAGGCCGAGCACCGGCCACGCGAGCTGTACGCCTTTGCGGTTCTCGTCGGTCACGGTGAGCAACAGCAGCGCGGGGATGGCCGAGACCACCACGTTCCCCGTGGCGTAGCCCGCCGAGGAAGCTGTAGATTGCATGCAATTGTTCTCGAGGATCGTCATGTCGGTCTTGGCGACGCCGACGGTCCGCAAGAACGACCAGATCGCGTACGAGAGGATGCACGCGGTGAGCGCGACGCCCAGGAACCACCCGGTCTTCAGGCCGATGTAGACGTTCGTGAACGACAGGAAGAAGCCGAGCCCCGTGCCCATCGCGATGGCCCGAAACGTGAGCTGGGGCGCGTCGCCGCGGTAGGCGCGCTCGTACCACTCGCGCTCGTCGAACTCGAGGACCTTCTCGGGTGGGATGGCGAGGGGCTTCGCGGCCTCGAGCTCTTCGGGGGTGACGGGGGGCTGCTGAAAGAACGCCATCGCGTCGGTCCTAGCAGGGTTCGCGCTGCTTTCGTACGCGCAACCCGCTGCGCGCGGATCGCTGGCTCGGCGACGCGACGCGCCAGAAAGCCAGCGGACGGGGATGGACCTCTGCCTCGGTCTCGCTAGCCCCGCTCCGGCACGTCGAGGCGCCAGAGGTCGCGCCCGAGGACCACGCGGCCGTCGTATGGCTCGGGCTTGGCGAGCGCGTCGAGGAACCCGGCGCACACGCGCTCGATCGGGATCGGCTTGTAGTCGAGGGAGAGCCCCGAGAGCCCGGGCAGGTACCCGAGCCCGCCGAACAGCGCCGTCGTGCCCAGGGGCGCACGCCGCGCACCGTGCGAGCCCGCCGCGGCCCACGACGGGCTGACGAGGATGCTCGGACGAAAGAAGGTGCAGCCGATGCCCTCGGCGCGGACCGCCTGTTCGCACGCGAGCTTCATCTTGAGGTACGCGCCCAGGCCGCCCGCGCCCACCGAGCTCAGCAGAAGCATCCGCGGGACCCCGGCGCGCCGGGCGCCGCGCGCGAGCTGCTGGGCGCTCCCAAGGTCGCTCGACGTGTAGTCGTCCCCCCGCGAGAAGCGCTCGCGCATGGTGCCGACGAACGACACGACGGCGTCGTGTCCGCGGAGCGCGGCCAGGGTGGCGTCTGCGTCGCCGAGCTCGAACACGGCCGCGCGTGGATCGTCGCCGAACGGCGAGCGCGCTCGCGACGCCGGTCGGACGTGTAGCGTCAGCTCGTGCCCCGCGGCCTCCGCGAGCGGGACGAACACCTGCCCGGTGGCGCCGGTCGCGCCCGCGACGAACAGCTTCATGGCGACACCTCGCCTTCGGCGCGGCTTCGCCATCGACCATCGTTCGCTCCTGCGCGGCTCACTCGCCGGTTCACGCGGGCGCCCGCGCGGAGATCGGGGCGACGTAGCCCCCGCGGCCCTTCTTGTCGAAGTAGATGTAGGCTGCAACGATGGCCGCCGCGGCCAACACGACCAGGACGGCGGTGACGATCGAGCGGGCGCGGCCCGGCCCTTCCGACGGGCGCGCGGGCAGGTCGGCGACGGACGCGAGCGCGAGCTGTGCCACGGGCGATGGCCTCGCTGGCTCGGGCGACGGCGCCGCGAGCGGGGCGGTTTGCGCGAGCGCGGGCGGCGCGGCGGCGGGTTGAGCCGGCTGGGGCGGCGGCGGGATCGCGGCGGGCTCCGTCGCGGCCGGGACGATGGCGGGAGCGAGGAGCGGTGCCGTGGTCGTGGCGCCCGGCGGGACGGACGGGCGCCGCCCCGCCGCGGGGGTGGGCGCGCGGTGCTCGGGCGCCATCGCGGGCGGCGGGGTCGACGGCGAAGGCGCCGCGTAGCCGAACGCGCCCGACGGGAGCATCGCGGTCTGGGCGAGCGAGGCGAGGTTGGCGGCTCCGCCTCCCGCGGGCGCCCCGAAGGCCCCCGCGCGCGCGAGCGCGAAGGCGCGGTCGCGGTCGGCCATCGCGACCGTCACGTTGAGGCCCGCCGAGTCGCTGGGGGCCTTCGGCGCGGCGGGCGGCGGCATGCTCCGCTGCGCTTCGGACTTCGCCTCGGCCATGGCGGCGAGCAGCTCGTCGCGGAGCTTCCCCGCGTCGGCTGGGCGCACGTGGGTCTCGCGATCGACCGCGCGCTCGAGCACGGCGGCGACCTGCGGCGGGACCGTGATGCCCAGGCTCGCGGGCGTGGGCGACGCGGTCTCCTTCTCGATGGCCTTCGCGAGCGCCTGGGCGATGCCGTCGGCGTGGCGCACCTTCTTCATCGACAAGAGCTCGAGCAGCAAGAGCGCGAGCGCGTAGACGTCGGTCCACGGGCCGAGCGGGCCGAAGCGGCGAAGGAACTGCTCCGGCGCGCCATACGAGGGCGAGCACAGGGCGATGCCGCCCATGGTCTGCACGCTCGCGACGACGCCCAGCGTGGGCTCGAAGATCTTGGCGAGCCCGAAGTCGAGCACCTTGATGCGCATGGATCCGTCGCGCGTGCGCGTGAAGAACAGGTTGCCGGGCTTGATGTCGCGGTGAACGATCCCCTGGGCGTGCGCGTGAGCGAGCGCGGAGAAGGCTGGATCGAGGAGCTGCATGGCCTCCTCGAGGGTGTACGGGTTCTTGGCCTTCACGCGGGTCTTGAGCTCACGCGAGAGCGGGTGCCCGTCGAGCCACTCGAGTACCATGTAGGGCACGCTCTCGCCGGTCTTCGGGGAGGTGAGCGTGCCGCTGGAGATACCGCGCACGATGTCGAGCGAGCCTTGGCTCAGCCGGTATAAAATGCGCGTCTCGTCCTTGAAGCGCTGCATGAACTGCTCGGTCATCTCGTCGTCGACCGAGGAGTGCAGCCGAAGGCACTTCACCGCGACGGGCTCACCGAGGCCCTCGTGGGTCGCTTTGTAGACGAGACCAAAGCCGCCACCGTCGACGACCTTCTCGAAGCGAAGCTGGTCGATCGTCGCGCCGACGAGGCCGAAGTCATCCGCGGGCATGGTGGCAGGATACGCGGTTTGTGTGCTGGTGGGACCAGCGTAGGATGGTGGCAGGTACCCATTGCGAAGATCCCTCGAGAGCGTGTGCGTCTACTGCGGGTCAAGGCCCGGAAACCGCCCGGAATACTCCCGCGCGGCCGTCGAGCTCGGCCGGGCCCTGGCCCGCCGGCGCATCCGACTGGTCTACGGGGGCGCGAGCGTGGGTCTCATGGGGAAGGTCGCCGACGCCGTCCTCGAGGGGGGGGGCGAGGTCGTGGGCATCCTCCCGCGGTGGCTCGAGGCGAAGGAGGTCGGCCACCCCCGGCTCACCGAGCTTCACCTCGTCGACACCATGCACACTCGCAAGGCGCGCATGATCGAGCGCGCGGACGCGTTCATCGCCCTCCCCGGCGGGCTCGGGACCTACGACGAGCTCTTCGAGGTGCTCACCTGGTCGCAGGTCGGGCTCCACGAGAAGCCGATCGGTCTGCTCGACGTCGCCGGATACTTCGGGCCGCTCCGCGCGCTCGTCCGGCACACGGTCGCCGAGGGCTTCGCGACGTCGGAGCACGAGGGCCTGTTCGTCTCGAACCCGGAGCCCGACGCGCTGCTCGACGATCTCATCCGCTTCGAGCGCCCCATCTACGGGTCGAAGTGGGTCGACGGGCCCGAGCCGCGCCGCGAGCCGTGACGCCCGCGCTCGAGGCGATCTTGCGCGGCGTGGTCGCGCGCGCGCTCGAGGGAGCGCCTCCGAGCCACGATCTCGCCCACGTGGAGCGCGTGCTCCGGACCGCCGAGCGGCTCTCGGAGCGCGAGGGCGCGGATCGCGACGTGTGCCGGGCGTCGGCGCTGCTCCACGAGCTCGTGAGCTTGCCGAAGAACCACCCCGACTCGGCGCGCTCCGGCGACCTGTGCGCCGAGGAGGCGGCTCGCGTCCTGCGCGGCGCGGGCGCCGCGGAGCGCTTGGTGGTGCGCGTCGCCGCCGCGATTCGCGACCACGGGTTCTCGAAGGGCGTGGTCCCGGACTCGCTCGAGGGCAAGATCCTCCAGGACGCCGATCGCCTCGACGCGATCGGGGCCATCGGGGTCGCCAGGTGCGTCGCGACCGCCGCGGAGATGGGGTCGCGCCTCTACCACCCAGGCGATCCGCTCGCGCGAGCGCGCGCGCTCGACGACAAGGCGTACGCCCTCGACCACTTCGAGCGGAAGCTCTTCCGGATCCCCGCGCTGCTCCACACCTCCTCGGCGCGTGCCCTCGCCGACGAGCGCGTCGCCTTCATGCGAGCCTTCGTCGCGCAGCTCGGACGCGAGGTGGCCTTCGACCCGTAGCGCGGCGCGCTCCGCGCCGTGCGCGCACCCGCGTCGTCATCGCTAGACCGTGGGCAAACGAGAGCGCGGCGCCGCGAGCGGGAAGGCCAGGTCGAGCTCGACGAGCTCGCGCTCGCTCAGCGTGACGTCGCCCGCCGCGGCGTTCTCGTCGACGTGCGTGAGCGTCGCCGCCTTCGGGATGGTGAACAGAGAATGGCGGCGCACGAGGAACGCGAGAGCCGCGGCGCGCGGGTTCACGCCGTGGTCGGAGGCGACGTCGGCGAGCACCTCGGCGCTCTCCCTGCTGGGAGCGACGAGCTCGCCCGATGCGAAGGGCGACGCGCCGATCACCGCGATGCCGAGCCGCTCGCACATGGGGAGGAGCACGTGCTCGATGTCTCGCTCGCCGAGGTTGTAGAGGAGCTCGTTCGCGACGATCTCACCCGGCTCGGCCAGCGCACACGCCTCCTCGAGCTCGGCGATGTCAAAGTTGCTCACGCCTATATATCTGATCTTTCCCTCGCGCCGGAGGGTCTGGAGGGCGCGCAACGTCATGGTGAACGGGATCTCGCTCGGGCGATGCAAGAGGTAGAGATCCAGGTGGTCGGTGCGGAGGCGCTGAAGCGTGCGCTCGCACGCGAGGATCACGCCCGCGTAGGTCGCGTGGTCGGCCTGCACCTTCGAGGTGAGGAACACCTCGGCCCTGCGGCCCGCGATCGCCTCCCCCACGATCTCCTCGACGACGCCGCGGCCGTACACCTCGGCCGTGTCCACGTGGGTCATGCCGAGCTCGAAGCCCCGGCGCAGCGCCCGCACCGCGTCACCGCGCGGCGAGGCCTCGAGGCGCCACGTGCCCTGGCCGATGACGGGCAGTGTCGCGCCGGACTTCCCGAGCGCGCGCCGCTTCATCGCCCGCGCGAGCGCCGCCGTCGCGCCAGGGCCATCGCGAGGACGCCCGCGGCGCCGACGGCGAAGAGCGACGGAGCCTCGCCCGCGCTGTTGCACCCGGACTCCTCTGGCGGGCCCACCAGACCGTTCTCCGCGGCCTGCTCGCCCTCCGGAGTGGGCAGCTCGTCAGGCCCCGGCGGCGGGATGGGGGAAGTGGGGGAAGGGGTCGGCCCCGGGGCGGCGCCGTCCGCGGACGCGGCGTCGCTCCTCGGGGGCGCGGCGTCGGGCGCGCCCGCGTCCGCCGGCGCGGTGCCCCGCTTGTAGGCCTCGACCAGCGAGAGATAAGGCGGCACGTACACGGCGCCCACGCCGGACACTGTCTGGCGCAAGTTGAAGTGGAGGTGGATGGTGGTGGGCGTGCCGCCGAACACGTTCGACACCTGGCCCAACCGCTGACCGCGCGTGACCCGGTCGCCGACCTTCACCGCCACGTTGCTCATGTGGAGGTAGTCGAAGCGCGTGCCGTCCGCCGCCGTCAGATACACAGAGTACGAGCCGATGCTCGTGATCGTGCCCGCCTCCGCGGCGACCACCCAGTGGATGTCCTTCACGCACGTGCCGGGACGAATGTCCTGCCCTTGGTGGCCCGTGCCAGCCGGGCACAGCGGCATCGAGTACGAGCGCGACTCGCAGAAGTTGTCGTGCCACGGGTACGCGTAGTTGACCGCGTCGCACTGACCGCCGCCGGGGCCCTGCCCGCCACCGTTGCCGTACACCTGCGAGTTCGCGAACGCTCTCGGCACCTCCATCGGGAAGCGCATCGTGGGCGCGTAGACCTTCGTGTCGACGCGTCCGCGCCCGGAGGTCGTCGGCACGAGCTTGCCGGGCGGGTCATACGTGAAGGCTTGGGCGCGCGCGGTGCGCGCCGAGGCAGGCCCGAGCGCCCCAACGACCGCGGCCGCGAGGACGAGCCCACGAAAACGAGCGCGGCTCACTTCCGACCCCCGACGAACGCGAGGCCGTTGGTAAGCTCGAGCACGAAGCGCTCGTCCGCGCAGCGAGCGTCGCCCGGGACGCTGCACTCGACGTCGACCGAGTAGCTGGCGCCGCCCTCGACCCAGGTCGTGGTCGCGATGCCCTCGTTGATAGTGAAGAGACCCCGCGTCGCGCGCATGCTGTGGGTCGACAGGTCGCGCGGGAACTCCCCGTGCTCGTGCGCGAAGCGCGTGCCCTGCACGGCCACCGTCGCGCGCGACACGCGGCCGTCGGGCAGGGTCGCGTCCGCCACGCCGAAGTACGTGTAAAAGCCGGGCTCCGCCACGAAGCGCACCTCGGCGAAGCGGCCCCGCGGCACCCACACGGGCACCGGCGACGCGCCAACCTTCACGGCCTCGGCGGGCGGCAGCGTGGCGAGCGCGGCCTCGTCGAGCGGGCCGGCGGGGAAGGTGATGGGCGTGCGCGCGAGGGGACCTGCGGAGACCGGCGCTACGCTCGCGGTTCCTCGCGACGGCGTGCGCTCTTCCGAGCAACCGGCGAGCGCGGCGACCGCGGCGACCGCGAAGGGCGCCCCGCGCAGCGAACGAGCGCGAAAGAGTAGGTGATTCACGCCCTTGACCGTAGCGAGGCCACCGGGATCGAGGCAACTGGTCTGCGCGTGTCCGGGCGTTTTCTCCGCGCTGATCCGGCCCCTCTAGCCGCCGCCCAAGGGCCAGGGATCCGCGCAGCCAGCCCCCCGGTGCCGTCGACGCGGTGCGGCGTCGCGCTTGGGGGCTCCTTGCTTCGCACCGGTGGAGTGCCTACCCTGCTCGGCGATGAACCACTCGACGACCACTTGGTCACTCCCTCGGGCGCTCTCCTTTCTCCTCTTCGTCGTGGGGCTCGTCGGCGTCGTGAGCCTGCCGGGCTGCCAGAGCTACGACCAGCTCGTCGAGAAGGATGAGCTCTGCGGGCAGCGCTGGGCCGACTACGAGGCGCAGCTCCAGCGCCGGTACGACCTCGTCCCGAACCTCGTCAGCGTCGTCAAGGGCTCGGCCAAGCACGAGGCCGAGACGCTCACGAAGGTGACCGAGGCGCGCGCCTCGGCGACCCAGATCAAGCTCACGGGCGACGATTTCACCGATCCTGCGAAGATGGCGGCGTTCCAGAAGGCCCAGGAGGGTCTGAAGGGATCGCTCTCGCGCCTGCTCGTCGCGAACGAGCAGTACCCGGACCTCAAGGCGAACCAGTCGTTTCGCGACCTCCAGGTGCAGCTCGAGGGTACCGAGAACCGCATCCTCCGGTCGCGCGAGCAGTACAACGAGGCCGTGAAGCAGTACAACTCGGAGCTGAAGAAGATCAGGGGCCAGGCCATCAACAAGGCCACCGGCAAGCCCTTCAAGGAGCGGGTCTACTTCACGGCGTCCGCCGAGTCGCAGGCCGCGCCGAAGGTCGCGTTCTGAGCGCGCCGATCGCGCGCTGATCCACGCTGAGCGGCGGCGTCCGCTCCCCCGGAGCGAAGCCGATGTCGACCCCGAGCGCCCGCAAGCCCGCCCGCCTGATCCGCGCCTCCCACCGTTCGCATCCCGCCCGCGCGGCCCTGTTGAGGCTCGCGTGGGCGGCGCTCGTGTGGGTGATCGGCGTCGCGTTCTCTCCGTTCGCGCACGCCTTCACGCCGCCCGCGCTCCAGGGGCCCGTCACCGATGGGGCGCGGGTGCTCTCGGCGGCCGACAAGGCTCGCATCGAGGCGAAGCTCATCGCCTACAAGGCGACGAGTGGGCACGAGGTCGCCGTGCTCACCGTGCCGACCCTGGGCGGCGAGACCGTCGAGGACTTCAGCTACAAGACCGCCCGCGCGTGGGGGCTCGGCGCCAAGGGCACCGACGACGGCGTGCTGCTGCTCATCGCCACGGGCGAGCGCAAGATCCGCATCGAGACGGGCAAGGGCGTCGGTGGCGAGCTCACCGACGTCGAGTCCGCGCGCATCATCCGCGAATACATCGGACCTGAGCTCAAGGGCGGGCGCTACGCCAAGGGCATCGAGGCGGGCGTCGACGCCATCATGGCCAAGATCGCCGGAGCGCCGCCCCCCCCGAAGCCGACGGGCGGAGGCGGTGGAGGCGGTCTCTTCGTCGTCGCCTTCTTGCTGTTGTTCGTCTTGCTCGTCGTCGTCCTGCTCATCGTCGCCGCCAAGCGAGGCGGCGGAGGCGGAGGCGGAGGCGGAGGCGGCGTGTACTACTACGACGGGGGCAGCAGCTTCAGCAGCGGCGGGAGCGACTCCGGCGGAGGCGGGGGGAGCGACTTCGGCGGCGGCGGCGGCGACTTCGGCGGCGGCGGGTCGAGCGGGGATTATTGATTGCGGGCGCGCCCGTGCATAAGCTCGCTCATGGTCTCGCGCGAGAAGAGCCACTGGGCTTGGGGATACAGCGACGCGTTCCCTGACGAGGCCAGCCGAGGCCGCCTCCGCGCTCGCGTCGAGGCGACGCTGGGGACCCCCCTCACCGACGAGGCGCCCGTGCCCCTCGCGTCGGTCGACGTGCCGGCGCCGAGGTTCACGCCCCCACAGGAGCTGCGGGCCTTCGGCTCCGACGCCCCGGCCGACCGCGTGAGCCACGCCTACGGTCGCGGGTACCGCGATCTCGTGCGGGCCTTTCGCGGCCAGTTCCCCAGCCCGCCTGACTGGGTCTTCTTCCCGGAGAGCGAAGACCAGGTGGCGTCTCTCCTCCACTTCTGCGAGCGGGAGGACATCCAGGTCGTGCCGTTCGGCGGCGGCACGAGCGTCGTCGGCGGCGTCGAGTCGGTGCTGGAGAAGGGCTTCCGCGGCGTCGCCACGCTCTCCCTCGCGAAGCTCGATCGTGTGCTGGAGGTGAACGCGACCGACCGGACCGCGCGCATCCAAGCCGGCGCGCGCGGTCCCGCCATCGAGGAGGGGCTCGCTCCTCACGGGCTCACCCTCCGGCACTATCCGCAGAGCTTCGAGTTCTCCACGCTCGGCGGCTGGATCGCCACGCGCGCGGGCGGACACTTCGCGACCCTGCACACCCATATCGACGATTTCGTGCAGTCGATCCGCATGCTTACGCCGCGGGGACGCATGGAGACCCGCCACGTTCCCGCCTCCGGTGCGGGGCCCTCCGCCGATCGCCTCATGCTCGGCTCCGAGGGCGCTTTCGGCGTCATCGTAGAGGCGACCCTCCGCCTCCAGGAGACCCCGCGCTGGCGCGCCTCGGCCAACGTCTCGTTCGCGCGCTTCGAGGACGGGGTGCGCGCCACGCGCGCCCTCGCGCAGTCGGGGCTTCACCCCTCGAACTGCCGTCTGCTCGACCCCGTCGAGGCTCTCATGCACCGCGTCTCCGATCGCGGCGACGCCGTCCTCCTCCTCGCCTTCGAGAGCGCCGACCATCCCCTCGAGGCCTGGCTCGAGCGAAGCCTCTCGATCGCGACCGACCTGGGCGGCACCTGCGATGAAGACGGCCGCTACTCGTCGAGCGAGCGCGCGGCGGCCCCGGGCGAGGCCGCCGCGTGGAAGGCCGCGTTCCTCTCCGCCCCGTACCTTCAGAGCGCGCTCGTCACGCTCGGCGTGGTCGTCGACACCTTCGAGACGGCGTGCACGTGGTCGGCGTTCCCGGAGCTCGACCGTGCCATCCGCGCCGACGTCGGCGCGGCGCTCGAGCGCGAGTGCGGCGGCGGCGTGGTGTCGTGCCGCTTCACCCACGTGTACCCCGACGGCCCCGCGCCCTACTACACCTTCCTCGGCGCGGGCCGCCGCGGCGACGAGCTCGCCCAGTGGGCCGCCATCAAGGCCGCCGCCTCGGGCGCCATCGGGAGGGCCGGCGGCACGATCACCCACCATCACGCCGTCGGGCGGTGGCACAAGGAAGGGTACGAGGCCGAGCGCTCCCCGCTCTTCGGTGAGGCGTTGCGCGCGGTGAAGCAGAAGCTCGATCCGCGCGGCATCCTGAACCCCGGCGTCCTGATCTAGCGGCGTCTCCGGCGCGCCAAATATTCACTCCCGCAGATCGTTCTGCGCGCACGCCCGTACGACCGCGAGAACACTTCGCGGCCTGCGCGCCACGAGCGCCACGCGCCGCGACGGCCTTTCGCCTGCGCTGGCACGCGACGGGGGCGTCGACGCTTGCCTTTCACCTGTCGCGCCGCGCCCACCTCGCGCGACGTGGCGGCCACTCCGAACCCGCGCGCGTCGCGCGAAGGACCGCTCATGTCTCAACCCCGTTGGCTACGCATCCCGCGGCTCCGCCGCTCTCTCGCCCTGGCGTCGCTCGTCCTCTCCGTGAGCGGCCTCTACCTGCTGCGCGCCGAGGCGGCCCGGCCGTCGCTCTCCCTCGGCACCACGGTGAGTGGTGGCCTCGTCACCCTCGCGGGGCGCGGGGCCCACGGCACGCTGCGAATGAGCCAGACGCAGCTCGCGGCCGGCGCGGCGGGCACCTTCTACGCCGAGCTCGACCTCGAAGCCGACCGCGGGGCCGGTGAGGTCGAGCGCGCGCCGCTCTCGCTGGCCGTCGTCCTCGACACCTCGGGCTCCATGAGCGGAGCGAAGATGGAGGACGCGAGGCGCAGCGTGCGCAAGCTCCTCGAGGGCATGCGCGACGACGACGAGGTGACCTTCGTTCGCTACTCGGATCACGCCGAGCTCATCCAGCCGCTCGCCCGCGTGCGCGAGGTGCGCGCCGAGCTCGTGGCGCGGCTCTCGCAGCTCGAGGCGACCGGCGGCACCAACATCCCCAGCGGTCTCGCCGAAGGCGAACGTCAGCTCTCGCGCGCCGGATTCTCGCGGGTGAAGCGCGTCGTCCTCGTGAGCGACGGCCTCGACACCTCACGCTCGCGCGCCGAGGACCTCGCGCGCGACACGTTCGCCCGTGGAGTGACCGTCTCGTCGCTCGGCGTGGGGCTCGACTTCGACGAGTCGTACATGGCCTCACTCGCCGAGATTGGTCACGGCAACTTCGGCTTCGTGAAGGACGCCGGCTCCCTCGCGCGGTTCCTCGATCGTGAGCTCGTCGAGGCCGCGACCACCATGGTCGAGGGCACGAAGGTGCGCGTGGAGCTCCCCCGCGGTGTGTCGTTCGTGCGCGCGGTCGGCGGCGCGGCGCGCCTCGCCGACGGCGCGGTCGAGGTCGACGTGGGCTCCATCTCTGCGGGCGACACCCGCCGCGTCGTGCTCGAGCTCGCCTCCTCCCTCGAGCTTGGCCAGCGCGCTTCGCTCGGCGGCGAAGTGTCGTGGCGAACCGTGCGCGGCGGCCCGGTCAGCGTGGGCTTCGCCGGGCTCGAGGTCGCCGCGACCGACGACCTCGCCGCGGTGGACCGCTCCCGCGACCTGGGGACCCTGGCGAGCGCCACGAGCGCCTTCGCCTCGCTACGGCAGCTCGAGGCGGCCTCCGCATACGCGCGGGGAGACCTGGCCCGCGCCGGCGCGCTGCTCGACACGAACGAGCGCGAGCTCGCGCAAGCCATCCAGGCCGCGCCCGCAGCGGCCGCGCCGTTGCTCCGCCAAGTGGAGTCGCTCCGGGACGCCAAGCGCGAGTTCGGGCGTGCGCCTCCAAAGAGCGCCGAGGGCAACGCCGCCGCGAAGGCGGTCTTCGAACGCGACAGCGCAAATATGCGAAAGAACACGTTTTAAGGGGAGTGATGAGCACCATGAAACGCCTCGGCTACGTCGCGCTCAGCGCCACCTATTTCGTGTTCGCGCCGTTCCTGCATCGCCTAGGCGCGTTGCCCGCTTCCCTCGTCACCGTCGTGCTCGCGGCCCTGCTGGCGCTCCTCGCCTCCGGCACCGTCGACGCGGTGGCCGTGATGTTCGGAGCTGGCGCGGCGTTCGCGGGCACGCTCATGGGGGCGGTCTCGCCGCCCTTGGCCACCGCCGTGTTCGTCGCGCTCGTCTTTGGCGAGCGCACGCTCCGCGTGCGCGTCGCGGGCGCTCGCCTCGCCCACGTGGGGCTCGCGCTCGCGTCGGGCGGAGCGGCCGGCCTCGTGGTGCAGGCCTACCGCGGGGCGGGGACCGCCACGCTGGCGGTCGCCGGACTCGTCGCCGCCGTGCTCGTGGCCGCGCCGTTCCTCATCGAGGCGGACGACCCCATGGCCCACGCGCTGAGCCTCGCCTCGCGCGAGACTCGTGGGCCCGTCGCGGCCCTCTTCGCGCGCGGCGCCGAGCTCCGCCGCGTGGCCGCCGACGTCCCTCTGGACCGGGAGACCGCGCGCGAGGTGGAGGACACGTGGCGGGCGCTCCTCGGGCTCGCGACGGCGCGCCTCCGCCTCGACCGCCGAGAGCGCGTCGTGTCGCCGGCCGCCGAGTCCATCCTCGCCAAGCTCGATGAGCGCATCGGGCGCCACGTCGACGTGCTCGCGCGCGCCTACACGGCCGTCGACACGGCGCACGCCGTCCGGGCCGGGGCCGATGACCGCTCCCTCCAGCGCGTCGCCGAAGACCACGCCGCCATGGACGACGAGAGCGAGGCGCTCGCCGAGGTGGAGGCCGCGCTGCGGGCCGACACGCTCTCCGAGCGCGCGAGCTAGGACCGCAACGAAGCCCGTGCCGAGGCGGCGGGGCAGGGGCGACGGGAGTCTATCGGGCCGCTGAGCTGGCGGCCCATTCGCGGGCGCTGGTAGGCTCCAGCGCTTGAGCACTCCCGTCTCCGCGGCCCGCGCGTCGCCGCCTCTCCCGCCTGCCTCGAGTGCCCCACCGCTGTCGCGGGGGCACGCCGACGACCCGGCCGGCGCTCCCGCCGGACAGGCGAGCGTCGCGCGCTCGTCCGGCCTGCTCGTCGCGTGCGCGGTGGGCCTCGCGGTCGCGACGGTGCTCCCCGCGCGCGTGGCCCTCTTCCTCGAGCAAGAGGGCGCCACCCGGTGGCTGTCGTTTGGGGGGGGCCTCCTCACGGACGCCGCGCTCGTCGCGCCGATCGTGACCGCCTCGATCGCGACGCTCGCGTGGATCGGCGTGCGTCGCCCAGCGCTGCTGCGCGTCGGCGCCCCGCTCCTCGGCGGGCTGCTCGCGCTCTCCTGGTTGGGCCACAACGCCGCCATGGAGTTTCGCATCCAGCGCGGCGTCTTTCCGGGCCCGGTCGAGGCGCGCGAGGGACTTGGCCACGGCGACTTCGTGCTCGCCGAGCTGCCCGCGCTCTTGGGCGGTCGCTTTCTGCCGGGCAACATCGTCTGCGCCGCGCTCGCGTTCGCGCTCGCGGTCGTCGCGCGTCGACAACTCGCCTCGAGCTCGCGCGCGTGGCTCCGGCGTCGCGCGCCGCTCGCGTTCGTGTGCCTCGGCGTGCTCGTGTCGGTCACCCTTGGGCTCGGGGCGCGCGAGTCGAGCGCCTATGGCGCGCGGCTCCACAACCCTGGCGCGATCGGCTCACCCGCCCGCACTTTGATGGTGCGCCTCTTCGTCGCGGGCGACTACGACGGCTCGCCCGGCGCCGTGAGAAAGCTCCTCGTCGCCGCGCCGGTCTCGCCCGACGCGCTCGCGCTCGGCGCCGCGCACATGGGCCTACCCCCGGCGGCTGGCGCGCGCCTCGCCCTCGCCGAGACGCATGCAGACTGCATGCAGCACCCGCTCGCGCGTCCACTCGCAGAAGACGGCACCGAGCTGCTCGACGCCGCGCGCGGGCTCTCGCGCGCGCTATTTCGCGCCAGGGCCGTCGCCCCGATCGTCCACCACGTGTCCCTCGAGAGCGTGCGCGCCGACGACGTGCACGGCCTCTCGGAGGACGCGCCCGCCTCGCTCACTCCCTTCCTCACGCAGGCCACGCGGCCCGACACGGCGAGCTCCGCGAGCTTCTCCAGCGCGCACCAGAGCGGGGTGCGCACCGCGCAGGCCCTGTCGGCCGTGGTGTGCGGGGTTGGGGCGCTGCCGTTCCACCTCGCGCTCGGGCGCGATCTCGGGGCGCTGCCGCTCCGGTGCCTCCCCGAGGTGCTCGGCGACGCGGGCTTCGTCGGGCGGGTCTTCTACGGGCACGAGCTCGTGTTCGACGACATGGGCACCTTCCTGCGCGGCCGAGGCCTGCGCGCACACGAGCGGCGAGACTTCCCGAGCGGCGCCCCGCGCGGCGTGTGGGGCGGAGTGACCGACGGCCCGGTGTACGCCGCCGCGCTCGACGCGGCCGGGCGCGAAGCGCGTGCACAATACAACTTCGTCCTCACCCTCTCGCACCACAACCCGTACACGATCCCCGCCGACGCCCCCGCGCCCGTAGAGGCCGCGGCCCGCGCGGTGTGCGACGCGCGCGGGCTCGGGGGCGAGAACTGCGCGCGCCTGCACACGCTCGCGTACGCCGACGACGCGCTCGGTCGGTTCGTCGCGGGGGTCGAGGCGAGCGTCGATGCGTCGCGCACCCTCGTCGTGTTCGCGGCCGATCACACGACCCACGTATGGGCGCCTTGGACCGACGCACCGCGCGTCGACGCCCTCACCCGGGTCCCGCTCGTCGTGTGGCTCCCGGAGGCGCTGCGGCGTGCCGCGGACCCCGTCGCCTTCGAGCCCGCGTGGGCGCGCTTCCGGGAGCTCGCGAGAAGACGCCCGGTGTCGAACTCCGACCTGCCGTCGCTCGTGCTCGCGCTCGTCGGCGACAGCGAGCCCATGAAGAACCTCCCGCCGGCGCGCCGGTGGCACACCCTGGGCGGTCAGGCGACGAGCCCGCACTTTCGCTCGCCGACAGGGGAGGGCGCGGTGTTTGGCATCGACGCCCACGCGCACCCGTTCCACGTCCTCGCGCCCGGCGTCGTGCGCACCGGCGCCGCGCCCATGGAGGCGCTCCGCTCGCGGCTCGACGTGGTGCAGGCCCGCCCCCTCGACGCCCCGGCGGTCGCGCTGTGGGGCAGCTTCCTCCGCGGCTACGCGGCCGCGTGTCCGCGCGGCGCTCCCTGAGCCGAGAGGCGGCGGCGCGTCGTCCTTGCCGACCACCGCGTGACGACTCGCCTCTCGCTCTACCGCACCAGCGCGCCCCCGAGCACCTCCCAGAGCCCCTGCTGCATCGTGAGGAACGCCTGCGCGTCGGGCACCATCGCGGGCGCCGAGAGCTGCGGGGTGCGGCCGCGCAGATCGGCCGGGAGCGGCAGGAGAGTGAGCCCTCGCTGGCGCGTCTGCAGGAGCGCGCGGCGCATGTGCGTGCCCGAGGTGACGAGCCCCACGCGGCGCCACCCTCGCGCTGTGATGAGCGCACGGTAGGCCTCCGCTTCCTCGGCGGTGTTCCGTGGGCCCTCGACGCGTACGATCGCCTCCTGCGGCACGCCGAGCCTTCGCCACACGGTCTCGGTCTCCCAGCTGAGATCGCGAGCCACGTCGAGCCCCGCGATCGAGGCGCCCGAGGTCACGAGCGTCCGGGTGACGCCCGCGCGGTAGAGCTCCGCCCCGAGCGCCACCCGGTCGCCCGCGCTGCCGAGCTCGGGGCCGCCTCGCGGCGTGAGGCCCGTGCCGCCGCCGAGCACGACGATCGCGTCGAACGTGCCCGAGTCGAACGGGTCGATGGCTGCGTAGTCGCGCTCGAGCCGCACGGTGAGGGCGCTCGCGAGCCACTCGTTGGAGAGGGCGACGTAGGCGAGCAGCACCGTCAAGGACAGCGCTCGCTCCCGCCAGCGACCGCGACGCCAGCTGCGCACGGCCACGAGGGTGAGCCCGCACGCGACGAGACCCGCGGGCATGACGAGCTTCGCGACGAACTTTTTCAGCAACATGACCGAAGGCGCGAACACCCCGCACGCCACGATCAGCAGCGCGAACACGAGCGCTTCCAGCCGCCACGAGGCCGTCCTCGCGAGCCTTCGTCGGCTCCACAGCCTCGCGCCGAGGAGCGCGGAGGCGACGGCGCAGAGCGTCCAGAGCACACGGGCACCTTAGCAGCTCACGCGAGTCACTCGGGGGCGACCCTGCATGAGCCTGCATCCGCTGTCCCCCGAGTTGGGTACACTTCAGGGGCATGTCCCGCCGCGCCGCTGCCCGGTCCTCCCTCGCTGCCCTCGCCGCCCTCGGCCTTGGCCTCGCCCTCGCGGGTGCGGCGAGCAGCTGCGCGCAGGCCGCCCCCTGCGAGTTCAACAGCGACTGCGCCGCGGGCTTCTACTGCGCCGCGGGCGTGTGCAAGCGCGACTGCTTCGACGGCCTCGACTGCGATCCAGGCTTTGTGTGCGGCGTGGTAGGGAAATGTGTTCCCGCTGACGGCGGCGCGCCCGGGGACGGCGCGGTCGGCGAGGGCGGCGTCGACGCCACGTCGGACGCGCCCGTCGTCGCCGACGCGGCGGACGGGGCCGTGGTGCCCGACGCGAGCGACGCGAGCCGCCCCGACGGCGGCGGGACAAAGGCGCGCCTCGACCTCTGCGCGAGCGACGCGGAGTGCGCGTCAGGGCTCTTGTGTCGGCCGCTCACCCGCGGCGGCCCGGCGCGCTGTTCGCCGTCGTGCGCGACCACCGCGCAGTGCATGAGCGGCACGCGGTGCATGACCCTCGGCCCCGACACCTACTGCGCGGCGAGCGACGTTGGCCGCCCGTGCGACGTCGCGGCGCCGGCGGCGTGCAACTGGGGCTGCGTGAGCCCGGGGTACTGCACGATCGAGTGCGGCTCCGGCGCGGGCTGCCCGAACGGCTACGGCTGCGGCACCGTGGGCGGAAAGCGCGTGTGCGTCCGCGCGGAGGAGTACTGCGGCGGCGGCGCCGTGTGCACGGGCGCGCAGTGCGATCAGAGCATCCTCGCGTCGGGCTGCACGTTCGGGTGCGTGAGCGCGGCCGACTGCCCACAACGCGCGCTGCCCCTCGCCCCCTGGACCTGCGCGGGCGGGAGCTGCCGTCGGCCGGGCGACGTGAAGGGCCCGCTGCCGCAGGGCAGCCGCGCCGAGTACGCGTGCGACGTGAACAACGCCGTCGTGAACCTCTGCAACGACACGCAGCACATCGACTTCGACCGCTTCACGATCCCCGCGGCGCCGTTCGTGGCGTGCCCGAGCGCGGTGAGCGTGCCGGGCGTGGTGGGCGACTCGTGCGTCGACTCGTGCCGCGCCGCGGGCGGCTGCGCCCACGGCTACGCCTGCACCAGCGTGGGCAGCGTGCTCGGCCAGCGCATCGGCCTCTGCTTGCCGGCCCAGGGCGCAGGCGAGGTGCGGAGCGCCTGCACGCGCGACGGCGACTGCGCCTTCGGCTACTGCGCGCAGGGCAAGTGCTCGCGCGACTGCACCGCCGACGGCGTGTGTCCCACGGGCTCGTCGTGCGTGGCCGGGGGCGCCCCCGACGTCGAGGGCCTCCCGTTCCGACGCTGCCAGTGAGTCGTTCGAGACGTCTCTTCGGCGGCGTGGCGTTCGCCGCCGCAGCCTGTGGACCGCGCTGACAGCCGCCGTGCGACGGCGCGCGGATCAGCCAGGCGAGGCGCAAAGGCCCAGCGAGCACACCCCAGACAAGCACTGGCAGTCGTCGTCGCAGGGCCTGCCGCCGACGAGCCGCCGCGGGCAGGGCGGCTGACCGGGGACAGGCACGCAGCACTCCGCGGGGGTAGGCGGCGCGACCCACGCCGCGCCGCTGCACGGACCGAAGCGGCCGTCCGGACAGACCGTCGCGTTGCCGGTCTGGAAGACCGACGTGGCGTCGTCGCACGTGAGGTACTTCTTGGCGTCCGCGCGAAAGATGGCGCCGCTCAGATCCGCGCGGGGGAGCGGAATCGGGACGAGGTCGCTCCGAGACATGCCGCAGAACACCGTCCCGTCGAGCTTCGTGTCGTCGAGATAGAGGGACGCCGCCGTGGCGGAGGCGAAGCTCGCGTACTCGATCTCGCTCCCCTCGAGGTGGACCGCGCGGAGGTCGCTACGTGTGAAGAGCGACGCCGACAGGTTGCCGTTCCGGAGGTGGGTGTTCGAGATCGTCGCGCCCGTGAGGTCAACGTCGGTGAGCGCCGAGCCGTCCGCGTACACTTCGCTCAGCCTCGCGCCCGCGGCTCCGCACGAGGCGAGGTCCAGCCGAACCTGAATGCCACTCAGAGCCAGCCCCTGCAGTGAGGATTGCTGGAGGGCGATGCGTGTCTGGGGGGCGCCCGAGACCACGCTGATCGCGGCGCGATCGAGCTGACTTCCGCGACCGACGAGCGAGAGGCTGCGCAGCCCGCGTAGCTTGGCGTCTCTCGCCGAGAACGCCTCGATCGTCGCGTCCACCTGAGCGCCCTCCCAGTCGCTCTCGTCGACGTTCACCGCAAGGAACGCGACGCGCGCGACGGTCGCCCCTCGCCATGTCGACCTGGGGAACGAGATGTTCTTGAAGCTGCATTCTCGTAGGGTCGCGCGGTCGAAGACCCCGTACTGCGTCGCGAAGGCTTGCGTGTCGACGGAAGTGAACGAGACGTTCTCGAACGTGGCGCCCGAGAATCCCGACCCGACGTCCGCGCCGTCGCGGCTCGGCCAGAAGCGAAGGGTCAGGTCGGAGAACCTGAGGGGCGGGGTGACCGAGGCGAGCAGCGAAGCGACGTCGAACGTGCCCCCGGAGAGCGCCGAATCGGTGAGATCGGGCCGAGAGAGCACGACCGGCGCGCCCTTCGCGTGGAGGGGACCGTTCAGGAGTGCGCAGCGACGACACGTGAAAGCCGAGAGGTCGACGACGTTCGTGACCGGATCCACCGCGAAGACGCGATCGTCGAGCTCGAAGACAGCGAGATCGAGGCGGAGATCCGCGTGGACGTACTGCGAGCCGGTCTTGGCGCCCTCGGCCAACACCGCGCGCCCCACCGACTTCGCGACGCCCTGCGAGCGCAAGCCCTCCACGAGGTCGGGGCTCGACATGCGCGGGCGAGCGCGGAGATCGAGGACGAACGACCGCGCGACGGAAGGGACGCCCTTCACGCCGCGGAAGTCACCCTCCAGGGTGACCTCGCCGCGGCTGTAATCCTCCGCGAAAGAGACGGCGAGCGAGGAGAGGCTCGCGCCCACAAAATCGCCGCTGAGGGCCAGGGGCTCCTTCGTCGCGGCGCGGAGCGTGGCGCCTCCGAGCGACCCTTCGAGGCGGCACTCGTGCCCGGCGAGCCCGCCGAACGGGCTGTCAGGATCGGAGCTCGAGCGGGTGCATGTCCCACCCAGCGTGGCGTTTCGATAGTCGCCCATGTAGCCGTAGACGAAGCTCGGGCTCTCGGGGCCGGTGGGTACCTTCAAGAGGGGCCAGTTGGCGCCCGCCCCGAGGTCGCAGCCCGCGCACTCGTTCGTGCTGATACGAAACTCCCGGGGCGCGCCCGGGCCGACGCCGTGAGGCCATAAGCGACGTACCCCTCGACGGAGGCCCGAGTGAAGTCCCCCTGGAGGACACACTCGTCCTTCCCGGTGCCGTTCACGCCACATGTGCCACCCAGCGTGGCGCCCTTGTATTTGCCAATGTAGCCGTAGCGACCCGGGGCGAGCTGGGGCCACGCGTCCCCGGAGGTGAGCTGGCATCCCTCGCACTCGTTGGAGCTGACCCGAAACTCTCTTCGATCGGGGCCGCCGGCGACGAGCTGGGTGTGGATGACGTCCGGCGTCGCGTCCTGGCCGCCGGCTCGCGCGAGCGCGTGACGGACGTCGAGCACGTAGGTGCCTACCGGCAGCCGGGCGTCGATGCAGGGGCCGCCCGCAGAGAAGGAGACCACCGGGGTCAGGTCCTGGCGCATGAGCGTCGCCGAGTGGGGCTCCCCGTTGTCGTCGCGGAAGCAGTAGGCGCGCGACTCCTCGCGCGTCACTCGAATCGGGAGGCGCAACGTACCGACCCCCGCCTCGCTCGCGGCCCGCGGCGTGAGCGCGGCGACGAGGTGCTGATGGTCGCAGAGCGGGCGACTCGAAGCGCGCAGCTCCGCGTAATGGGCGGCCGCGCTCGCGCTGCACGACGGCTCGGCCGCCGGGGTCGACCCGCAGCCAGCGGGCGCGGGCGCGAGCGCGAGCGCGAGCCCGAGCACTCCCGTGAGAGGCGCGCGCTCGCTGCATGCCCTGCGCTCTCGGGCGAAGCGGGGCACGAGCGCCCGCCCTCGAGGTGGCCTTGGCATCAGGGCGCTCCCCTCTGCGGGTACCACTCGCTCACGGTGGTCGAACGCTTTGTCCTTCCCCAACCTCGCGCCGCACGCGGCCTTGATGAGCTCGATCACGAGGCCGTAGCGCTCCTCCGTGAGGGCCTCGAAGAACGTGTGGCTGAGCGTGTGGGCCGCCTCGCCTCCGCCGGTGCCCGCCATCAAAGACCAGGTCGGGAGGAGCGCATCCAGCACGATCTCGAGAATGATGGCGACGTTCCGCGCGACGTCGTAGTTGTCGAGCGCGGTGCTGCCGGCCGGAGCGCGAACCTGCCCGTCCCCCGCGCGGAGGGTCCCCGCGACGGTCCATAGCTCGGCATAGGCCGAGTCCTTGAGTGGGAGTTTGTATTCCTCACTCGAAGCGCTCGTGAAGGCCTTCGTTACGGACGGGTACGACGTGGCGGGCACGTAGCCCAGGAAGGCCGTGGAGGTGAGCGCGCCGTCATCGTCGAAATACGAAGCCCCAACGCAGACGCCGATGGCGAGGTGATTGGTGACCTTGAGCTCGACCTCGCGCTCCTCCACCTTGAGGATGTTGAGGCGTCGCCCCCCGCGTGACACGTTCTCGTCCACCAAGAGGACATCGGCCTTGGAGGCGCCGAGCGCCCCTCGCAGCGCGGAAGGTGCCTGATACGCGTCCGTCCCTTCGAGGGTCGTGTACTTGCCCACCGCCTCCATCGATGCGTCGTTGTGCAGGCGCTCCAAGGTCTGCGTGACGACGAGGTCAATCGTGGGCTTGATGCTCGGATCCGGTTGCCAGCTGTACTCGTACGCCGCCGGGGAGCGCAGTACGCTCTCGAACGTAGGGGAGCCATCGGCGCTCGTGCGTCGGACCTGATCGTAGAGCGGCACGGGCGCGCCCGTCGCGTCGCGCACGTACGAAGCTTCGGCCCAGCCGGCATAGCCCTTCTCGACGTCCTCCGGAGTCGAGATGTAGGCGAGGTCTTCGACCTTCTTGCGGAGCGCGTCGAAGCTGTCGCATCGCTTGATGTGGTCGATGACGGCCGTGGCGACCGCCGCGTCGAGGGCCATGATGCTGGGATGATGAAATACGCACCAGACCGCGCAGTCGACGTAGCTGACGAGGTGCGCGGGGTCTTCGTCGGGAACGCTGGTGGCGGGCGCGGCGAGGAGCGCGCGGTCGTCGAGCGACGGGATGTGGATGCCGTGCAAGATCGGGGCGGGCGGGCCGTGATGGCCTGCGAACGTGAGGTGGTAGCTCTGCACTCCCTGAATGGACAGCGACACGTTCTCGGCGAAGTGAGACGGCGCGACTCCGTCGATGTGCAGCGACTCTCGAGCCCGCAACGTCTCCGGGGTGTGGGCGGTGAGTGCATAGGTCTCTCCGCCCACGCGGAGCTGGAGGCGCGGACGCATGTACGCGGCGAGCGCGCTCTCGCGAATGCCTAGCCCTCCGAGGTGAAAGTGGAGCGTCTTCTCGCGACGCCGCACCTCGCGCGGGGATACCGAAGCTTGGGGCGGAGTGGAGTCGTCACAACCGGCGAGTGCGCCCCCCGCGCTGGAGCCGAGGGCTCCCACGGCTGCGAGCGCCTTCAGGAGATCGCGGCGGCCGAGGGTCGGCGTGCGTGAGCGCCTCATCGGGCCTCGCACGCGCCGGCGACGCAGCTGGCCGACTCGCACTGGCACGACTGCGTGCAGGCGGCGCTGGTCGGCGAGTCGGGGCCGCAGACGCCTAGGCGCGGATCGCAGCACACCGAGGGGAGGGCCTCCCGGGCCCACGCGCTCGGCGTGCACGGGCCACGCAGCCCGGAAGGACACACGGTATGGGAGTTGGTCGAGGTCGCGTCGACGCCGAACGTCGGTGCGCATGAGGGCACCGGGCCCACGCCGAGGCGAGCCTGCGGCAAGCGCGCTCCGGAGAAGTCGGCGGAGGTCAGGTCGGCGCCACAGAGCTCCGCGAACGACAGCCGCGACAGGGCGAACGAGCTCTCGCCGAGCTTCGCGCCCGCGAGGGGGTGGCCGAGCTTCACGTAGTCGTTGGTCGGGGCCATCGCCGAGTCGAGCACGACGCGGCCCGTGCGCCCTGGGAACATGTCGGCGTAGGTGGCGCCGAGGTAGGTGCCATACGAGAATCCAAAGTGCCCGCGCAGCTCCGCGAGCGGGCGGCGCGGGAGGGCCGGGAGCGCTGTCGCGCGTGGACGCGGCCCCGGAACGCGCCGAGGGCGCCCACACACATCGCGGTCGCGATGGGGAGCGCCCTCGGGCGGTCAGACAATGTCAGGCTGTCGAGGCCCGGTCAGTTGGGATCCGGGACCGGCACGCCGCCGGGCGAGGGGGGCACCGCGCCACCGCCCGTCTCGGCGCCGCCGCAGTAGCCCCCGCCGGGGACCACGGGCGCCCCGAGGCGGAGCACTTGGGGCGGGCTCGCGAGCTGATCGACCTTGCTCGCGATGATGCCCCCGTAGCTTATCGAGTAGGCCACGTCCTCGAGGAACACGCCGCGTCGCACGCTCGGGCCGTAGTAGCCGCAGCCGTAGCCGCCGGGGTTCGAGCTCACCAGGGACGTGTGGTCGAGGCTGCCGGCCTTCGAGAAGCCCGAGCCCACGCTCACCCGGAAGATCTCGAGAGAGCTGCGCATGCCGCCGGAGCCACCCGAGGACATGTACGGGAAGGCGAGGAGCCCGCGCTCCTTGAAGTAGGTGAACGCCTTCGGGTCGTAGAGCGCCTCGGAGTGACCGTACTCGCTCGCCGAGTAGGAGAACTTGTGCGACTGCGTGGGGCGCGCAGGGTTCGTCACGTCGAAGATCTGGAGGGCGAGGCCCTGCACGCGGCCTTGGGGCGTCGCGTCGCGACCGATCGTGAGCAGGTGGTTCTGGTCCATCGGCACCATGAACTCGCTGAAGCCGGGGATCTTCAGCTCGCCCGTGACGCGGGGGTTCGTGGGCACGGAGAGGTCGAGGGAGAAGAGCGGATCGACCTGGCGGAAGGTGACGACGTAGCCCTTCGACTCCATGAAGCGCACCGAGTAGATGCGCTCACCGGGGGCGAGCTTGCCCGTGTCGCCGAGCCGCGGGAGGCGCCCGCCCGACGTGGGCGCGCCGAGCACGCGCACGTGGTTCTCGGTCTCCGGCTGCGCGAGGCGCTCGGCCTCGTTCGTGGCCCTGCGGAGGTAGAGGAAGTGGTCGGTCGTGGCGACCCGAAGGTTGCCCTGGTACTCGTCGAGCGAATACTGGTCGTCGACCGATCCGGTCACCGAGCCCGACCCCACGTAGAGCGGGAAGGTCGGATCGCTCGCGAACGAGAACTTGTGGAGGTGGGTGCGGTCCGTGGCGAAGCGCGTGGGGAGCGGCGCGGCCGTCGGCGCGGCGGGCGACTCCTTCAGGCCGACCTGACCGGGGACGGAAGGGCGCGGGGGGACCGGGGTGTCCGGGGCGGGAGCTGGCTCGGCGCTGCCGACCGACGGGGGCGTGGAGACTCCGCCGCCGCCCGACCCGCTCGACCCCGACTGCGCCTGCCACGAGGCGTAGATGTCGAGCCAGGGGAGATCGACGTAGGCCTGCTGCGCGAGCACCAGGCTCCCGCCGTTGCCGTAGACCACCTTGGTCATGCCCGTCACGGCCGCGCTCTTGATGGGGGCGGTGGGCGCCGCGAGGTCGAGCGACTCGACCTGCGTGAGGCCGAAGGTCGTCGAGCCGGTGGTGGGCACGTAGTAGTCTTCGCAGCGGGGCGAGGCGGCGGTCACGCTCGTGCCGTTGCGCTCGAACGCGACGGGCAGCCAGTCGGCGACGGTGCTGGCGTCGAGGATCGCGATGTTGGCCGCGCGGAGCGCCTCGAGCTTGGCGATCATGCCGTTCGCGTCGGTGGGATACGACTCGCCGGGCGCGAGCTCCACGCCGTACTTCAGCTTCGGTCCGTGAGCGCCGCCGTTCAGCACGGTGCGCACGTGGCTGCCCACGCGGCGGGAGTCCTCGTAGTGGCCCTCGAAGAAGAGCTCGCGGGCCACCTGGGGCACGTTGTTCACGACGTTGAACACGGTGATCTTGGTGAGGGGGTAGTACGGCTCGGGCGCGCCGCCACCGCCGGGGCGCGGGGGCGCCGTGGAGGGCTCGGGTGCGCCGCCCGCGACGTCGACGCCGCCGCCGTACGAGCCGCCCCAGTCGTTGTAGGTCTCACGCATCGGCACGCCGGCGGCCTGAAACAGCTTCGCGCCGTTGACCTGGGAGTACACGACCAGGGTCTGCCCGCTGAGGAACATCTCCGTCGGCGTCCCCTCGACCTTCGCCGAGCCGAGCTCCGCCATGCTCTCCTTCGGCCACGCGCGGAGGACCTTCAGGTCGGCGCCGTGCAGCAGGTAGAGGTTCTGGTTGTCGGCCTTGACGAAGTCGGCCTCGTCGACCCCCGCGACCTGCGTCGTGGTGCCCGAGTGGTCGGTCGCCTGGGGCGTGGCCGGCGTGGAGCCGGTGCCCGAGCCAGAGCCCGCGTTCGGCGCGGGCGGGGCGGTCGGGCTGCTCGAGCCCTCGGCGCGCGCGTCGCCGCCGAAGCCTCCCATGCCCACGCCCCCGTAGTAGCCGCCGTTGGCACCGAAGCGACGAATCGCGGCGATCTGCAGATCGATGCCCTTGTTCAGCTTGAACTTGGAGTCGCTGCGCAGCTCGGTGAGCAGCTCACCGCAGCTCTTCATGCGCCGAAGGCTGGCCTCGTCGCGTCCGATGGCGTCGTCGTCCGGGACAGGGGCGACGGCCCCGCCACATCCCATGGCGAAGGCGGCGATTCCACTGGCGGCGAGCATGACGAAGGCGGTTTTGGCGTTCATGATCCGGGTCTCCTTGGGTGTCTTCGAACGTAACTTTTGCACAGCTCGTGCCAAGCGATCTTGGTCGAATTCCCCTAGGAATCTGCAGGTGTGCCAGTGAGCCACCGCGGCGCCTCCGTGTCAGAGTGCGCCACGAGCGCGCAGCCGACTCCGCCCCGTCGCGCTGGGCATGTCGAGCGCGTGATCGGAAGAGCCCCTGGCCCGCGGGTGAAGACTGGCCTTCTTCCTTCGCGCGCCAGGACATGCTAGAGTTCCCCATGGGTTTCGATCCAGGCGCCTTACCGCGTCTCAACGAGCTCGACACCGTCCCGCCTCCCGAGGGAGGTGACGCGTATGGGAGCGCGACGGTCGTACGGGCAGCCCCGAGCGAGATCCTCGAGGCGCTCCGGCGCGAGCGGGGAGACGAGGGGAAGGCCGAAGCTCCTGCCGCCCACGCCGAAGACAAGGCCATCGTCGCGCCCGAGACGGCGTCGTCCCACAGCTCCGGCGTCGAAGCTCCGGAGGACAGCGCCGGAGAGCCCGCTCCTGCAGCGAAGGTGGCGCCCCTCGACCCTGACCCCCTCAAGCCCCCCCGAGTTCCGGAGGATTTCGAGAAGCTCATGGGCCAACGCGCCGAGGACGCGGTCGTCCCGGCGAAGCTCCCCGAACCCGTCCCGGCCGTCGGCAACGGATCGCTGGAACCGTCCTCGCGTCGGACGAACACGGTGCGCGGAGTCATCGCCGTCGGGCTCGTGCTGTGGGTCACGATCCTCGCTGCCGTCGCGATCTCCGACTTCTCCGGACGGTAGCGCGGCGCCGCTTCATCGGCTCGCAACGCGGCCCGCGCCGATGCTGCGGCGGCGTCGTCGTCGAGGTGCGGGGTGCGAGCGATTCGCCCAGGGTACGGCCCGCGTCTCGCGCGGGGTCGCTCGGCGACTGCTACGCTGCGACCCGTGAGTGACGCCACGAGTTGCATGCACGCTGCATCCCCACGGATCTGGGCAGGCCCTGCGGCGCAGTTGGTGGTCCTGGCCGTCCTCGCGACCGTGCTCGGGTGCTCCGGCACGCAGGCAGGAGCCCTACCCGACGCAGGCGCGCCCGACGGGACCGAGGCGACGGACGCGGGCGTGTCGCCGCCGACCCTCGATCCGGCGCTCTTCGACTGCACCTCTCTCTCTCGGCCGCCGCTGGCCCGGCGCGCGACCGCCACGCCCGCCGAGTGCCTGCGCGATCCTCGGTGCAAGACACGGCTCGTGGCGGGACACCGCGGCGCGGGCGGGCAGCTCGGGCGCGTCGCCCCGGAGGATTCCCTCGCGGCGTACCGCGCCGCGATCGCCATGGGCCTCGACCTCGCCGAGACCGACCCTCGCCCTACGAAAGACGGCGTGCTTGTGAACCACCACGACGCGACCGTCGAGCGCACCACGCTCGGCGAGGGCACGGTCTCGGAGCTTACGTTGGCCGAGCTGCGCGCGCTGTCGCTGCGCACCGGCGATCTCCGAGGCGACTTCTCCTGCGAGCGCGTGCCCACGCTGCGCGAGCTGCTCGAGACGTCGGTCGGTCGGGTGATGGTGCTGGTCGACGCGAACAAGACCGACCGGGTCGATCTGCTCGTCGCGGCCATCCAGGAGGCGAAGGCGCTGGACTGGGCGGTGTTCGACACCTCGAGCACCGACAAGATCGATCGCGCGCTCGCCCTCGAGCCTCGCCTGCTCATCATGCCGCGCGTCGCCACGGCGGCCGCCGCCACGGAGGTGCTTGTAAAATACAAGAGTCACCCACCGCTCTTCGTCGAGCTCGATCAGGCGTTGTTCCCGGCCGGGGTCGTCGAGGTGCACGCGGGCGGCTCGCGAGCCTTCACCGACGTGTTCGCGACCGACTTCGGCGTGAAGCTCGGCGGCGATCCCAAGGTCTACCTCGAGCTCTACGGAAAGGGCGCTGACGCCCTGCAGACCGATCTCCCGGACGCGGTGCTGACCGCCCTCGGCCGCGCCCCCTAGTAAGCTAGCCCGGATCGTTCGCGAGGCTGGTGCGACGAGGCGCCGAGACCGCGCGCGCAATCGTGCGCCGTGAAGGTGATCGGACCAAGCCGAAGGCGGCGGGGTGCATTCTTCGCGCTGCGCTTCTCCAGCGCCCGACGACGGGTGAGGGAGCGCGTCGCTGGAGCGCGCGGCCTCAGAGCGCCTGGCAGCGCACCTGCACGTGCCGCGAGGGGTTCTCGCGGCACGCGGGCGCGCCGCAGCCGGGCGGAGCGGCGCCGGTCACGCAGGCGCAGGTCCAGTCGTCGGAGCAGGCGGTCGGGTAGTCGACGCACGAGAAGCGCGAACCCGCCGGGCCCACGCGCTCGAGGCAGAATTGGCCGCCGGGGCACCCACGGCCGCCGCAGGGGGTTTGGGGGCATAGGAGACAGAGGATGCCCGCGGGCACCTTCCTCCACCGCGACGTGGCCGCGTCGCACTCGTACTTGGTGCCCGAGCAGCAAAGATCCGTGCGGTTGCACGCGACGTCGACGCCCGGCCTGCAGGCCGCGCGCTCGACCGGGCCGGACACACACACGCCACCGGCGTCGGAGCTCGCGTCGGGCGCTGCGTCGAACGAGGCGTCGACGGGCGGGCTGGCGTCCACCGAAGCGTCGAACGGCGGGCCGGCGTCGATCGGCGGAGGCCCCGCGTCGGGGTCCGGCGGGCCACCGTCGCCCGGGGGGGACGCGTCCGGCGGAGGCGGCGGGGGAGGTGGAGGCGTGAGGGTCGGCGTGGAGGTGGTCGTCGGCGTGGAGGTGGTCGTCGGCGTGCCCGTGACCGCGCTCGTGGGGACCGAGGCGGCGTCGGGATCCGCGTCGAGCGCGGTGGCGCCGCCACACGCGCCGAAGGGGATCGCCAGTGCGGGCAGGGAGAGCAGTACGAAGAGCGCGCCGCGGGGCTTCATGCCAGCAAGCGTAGCACGCGCGCGCCCTCGCGCTCTCTCCGGCGACCGCGCCGCGCGGTCATGGGGCGCGCATGACGTGGCCTGCGCGCCTCGCGCGGGCCTCACGTGCGAGTCAGCGCGTCGGCGAGCCGTCCTTACGCGTGAACACCGGGCCGTCCGGTCCGCGCGAGTACGCGAGGTCGTCGTCGGGATACTCGGCGCCGTCGTCGGGATCGCGGCTGCTCATCTCGAGGTAGCGCACGGAGCTCCCGGTCCGGTTCACGAGGTGGTGTCCGTCGCGCACGCCGGCGGGGAAACCGGCGCACATGCCGGCGCCAAGGGTCTGCTCGCCGCCGTCGGTGACGAGCGTGACCTCGCCCTCGACGACGTAGACGAGCTCGTCCTCGCGGGTGTGAAAGTGGCGGAGCGCCGACTGCTTGCCGGGCGCGAGCGTCGTGAGGTTCACTCCGAGCTTCGTGAGGCCGAGGGCGGCGCCGAGCCCGCGCTTCTCGCGGGGGAGGACGCGCTCGCGGTAGACCTCCGGGTAGGTCGAGTGCGTGCGGGGCGTGAGGGTCGAGGGGTCGAGGGCGGGCGGCGTGAGCGGCATTCGCGGGCTCTACCACGCGCTTGCGGGGCCTTCGCGGCCCTGTCGGTTTCTCGGCCGCGCGGCTTGCGTTTCTGACTGAATCGTCATTCACTACGGCCGCCGCTCGCGTCGTGCGGGCAGCGCGCCACATTGAAGGATGCGTTCATGAACCTGAACAAGCCGATTCGCCGCGCGTGTGTCATCGGCGCGGGCGTGATGGGGCAAGGCATCGCCGCCCATTTCGCCAACGCCGGGATCGAGGTCCTCCTCCTCGACATCGTCCCCCCCGACCTGAAAGACGCCGACCAAGCGCCCAAGGCGGCGCGCAACGCGTTCGCCGCCGGCGGCCTCGACAAGGCGCTGAAGGCGCGCCCCGCCGCGTTCTTCCACAAGCAGAACGCGCGCCTCGTGTCCGTGGGCAACACCACCGACGACCTCGAGGGCGTGAAGAGCTGCGACCTCGTGATCGAGGCCGTGCTCGAGCGCATCGACGTGAAGCAGGCCCTCCTCGAGAAGCTCGAGGCCCTCGTGCCGCCGCACGCGATCGTCGCCTCGAACACCTCGGGCCTGCGCATCGTCGACATGCTGAAGGGCCGCTCGGAGGCCTTCAAGAAGCGCTTCCTCGTGATGCACTTCTTCAACCCCGTTCGCTACATGAAGCTCCTCGAGCTCGTGTGGGGGCCGGACACCGATCCCTCCGTGGTCGCCCACGTGAAGAAGTTCGGCGAGGACGTGCTCGGCAAGGGCGTCGTCTTCGGGAAGGACACCCCGAACTTCGTCGGCAACCGCATCGGCGTGCACGCCATGATGTCGACCATCCACCAGATGCTCGAAGACGGCCTCACCCCCGAGGACGTCGACAACATCACGGGCACCCCCATGGGCCACCCGAAGAGCGCGAGCTTCCGCACCGCCGACCTCGTCGGCCTCGACACGTTCGCGCACGTCGCGGACAACTGCTTCAAGGCGCTCGAGAACGACGAAGACCGCAAGATCTTCGAGCTGCCGGCCTTCATCCGGACGATGGTCGAGAAGAAGCTCCTCGGGAACAAGACGAAGGGCGGCTTCTACAAGAAGGGCGCCGACAAGAGCATCGAGACCTTCGACCCCGTCACGCTCGCCTACCGCCCCAAGGGCGGCGACGACGCGATCAAGGCCTCCACGAAGGCCATCTCGAAAGAGGAGGACCCGAAGGCGCGCGTGCGCAAGCTCGTCGCCGACCAGGGCAAGGCGGGCGCGTTCGCTTGGAAGGTGCTCTCGAAGGGCCTCGCGTACGCGGCGCGCCGCGTGGGCGAGATCACCGACGACGTGACGGCGATCGATGACGCCATGAAGTGGGGCTACAACTGGGAGCTCGGCCCGTTCGAGACCTGGGACGCGCTCGGCTTCGTCGAGACCACCGACCGCATGGTGAAGGAGGGCGTGAAGCTCCCCGAGTCCGTGCTGAAGATGAAGGCGAGTGGCGCGACCTGCTTCTACCGAGCGGACGGCGCCGTGTTCGACCTCGCCAAGGGTGAGTACCAGGCGCGCGAGGCCGATCCTCGCTACGCGACGCTCACGATCCTCCGCCGTGGCGCCGCGCCCGTGCTCAAGAACGACGGCGCGGAGGCGTGGGACCTCGGCGACGGCGTGCTCGGCATCACCTTCAAGACCAAGGCCAACAGCATCGACCCCGACGTGATCGGCATGATCACGAAGGCCGTCGAGAAGGCCGAGACCGACTTCCGCGCGATGGTCGTCGCGAACGAGGGCGAGCACTTCTGCGTCGGCGCGAACCTCTTCCTCGTCGTGATGGCGGCGGGCGCCCAGCAGTGGGACCAGATCCGCACGATGGTGCAGGGGTACCAGGGCGCGGTGCAGCGCATGAAGTACGCGAGCGTTCCGGTCGTGGTCGCGCCGTACGGCATGACCCTCGGCGGTGGGCTCGAGCTCTGCTACGGCGGCGCCGCGGTCCAGGCGGCGGCCGAGACCTACTCGGGGCTCGTCGAGGTGGGCGTGGGCCTCCTGCCCGGGGGCGCGGGCAACCTCAACATGCTCTGGCGCGCGCTCGACGGCGTGCCGGAGGGGGCGCAGCTGAACGTGCTCGAGATCGTGACCAACACGTTCAAGAACATCGCGCTCGCCAAGATCGCGACCAGCGCCGAAGAGGGCAAGGCGCTCGGGTACTTCCGCAAGACCGACGGCGTCTCGTTCGACAAGGCGCGCGTCCTGGTCGACGCGAAGAGCCGCGCGCTCGGCCTCGCGGGCGCGGGCTACCACCCGCCCACCCCCAAGGCCTACGTGCTGCCGGGCGAGAGCGGGATCGCGACGCTGCGCATGATGGTCGACACGCTCGTGGCCGGCGGCTTCGCCTCCGCCCACGACGCGAAGATCGCGGGCAAGGTCGCCGAGGTGCTCTGCGGCGGCGTCGCCGGCGCCTCGCGCGAGAACACCGAGTCGCAGCTCCTCGAGCTCGAGGCCGAGGCGTTCGTGAGCCTCTGCGGTGAGCCAAAGAGCCAGGAACGCATGCAGTACATGCTCATGAACAACAAGCCGCTCAGGAACTAAGCCCATGATGGACATCGTCATTGTCGAAGCCGTTCGTTCCGCCGTGGGCCGCGCGCTGAAGGGCTCTCTCGCCCTGCGCCGCCCCGACGACCTCGCCGGGGAGGTCATTCGCGGCCTCCTCGCGCGCGTCCCCCAGGTGAAGGCCGCGGAGATCGAGGACCTCGTCCTCGGCTGCGCCATGCCCGAGGGTGAGCAGGGGCTCAACATCGCGCGCCTCGCGGGCCTGCTCGGCGGGCTCCCCGAGGAGTCGTCCGCGATGACCATCAACCGCTTCTGCTCGAGCGGCCTCCAGGCGCTCGCGCTGGGCGCGGGCGCCATCGCCATCGGGTCGAACGACATCGTCGTCGCCGGCGGCGTCGAGTCGATGAGCATGGTGCCCATGACGGGCAACAAGCTCTCGGCCTCGATGGAGGTCATGGAGCACTACCCCACGGCGTACACGCCGATGGGCATCACGGCCGAGAACGTCGCGAGCAAGTTCGGCGTCAGCCGCCAAGAGCAGGACGAGTTCGCGCTCGCCAGCCAAAAGAAGGCCGCCGCGGCGATCGAGGCGAAGAAGTTCGACCAGGAGATCGTGCCGGTCACCGGCGTGAAATTCGACGGCGACAAGAAGGTGAGCTTCGAGTTCCGACGCGACGAGATGGTGCGCGCCGACACCACGATCGAGAGCCTCTCGGGCCTCAAGCCCGTGTTCAACGCGAAGGGCAGCGTCACCGCCGGCAACAGCTCGCCGCTCAGCGACGGCGCCGCCGCGGCGCTCCTCATGAGCCGGAAGAAGGCCGACTCGCTCGGCATCAAGGGCCTCGGCCTCCTGCGCGCCTACGTCACCGTGGGCGTCGACCCCGCGATCATGGGCATCGGGCCCGTGCCGGCGGTGCAGAAGCTCCTCGCGAAGACGGGGCTCAAGATCTCGGACATCGATCTCTTCGAGGTCAACGAGGCCTTCGCCAGCCAGTCGGTCTACGTGAAGAAGACCCTCGGCCTGCCCGAGGAGCGCCTCAACGTGAACGGCGGCGCGATCGCGCTCGGACACCCGCTCGGGTGCACGGGCGCCAAGCTGACGGCCACGGCGCTCTACGAGCTCCGTCGCCGCGGCGGCAAGTACGCCGTCGTCACGATGTGCATCGGCGGCGGCATGGGCGCGGCCGGGCTGCTCGAGTCGATCCCGGCCTGAGCCGCGCGGCGCTTCGCCTCGCGAAGCGTGTAGGACGCACAGAAGCGGCGAGGTCCCCCGGGGCCTCGCCGTTTGGTCTTCGGCGGGCCGCGCCGCCCGGCCGACGCGGGCGCGGGGAGGCTCGGGCGCGGGCGCCTCAGGGCTCGGTCGGCGGCGCCTCGGGGAGGTCGGAGGAGTGGTCACCGTCGAACGCGCCGTCGCCGGTGGGCGGATCGGCGTCGGGCACGAGCTCGACCGCCGGTGGCGACTCCGGCGTGACCTCGAGCGCGGGCGTGACCTCGAGCTCCGGCGCGACCTCGAGCGCGGGCGTGACCTCGAGCTCCGGCGTGACCTCGAGCTCCGCGGCGCGCCCCCGAGGCTCGCGCGGCGCGCGCCTCGGGGGGGAGAGCTCGACCACGGTCACTGTCGGCTCGGGTCCGCTGAAATCGCTGACGCGCACCCACCTTGGGCGCACGCGGAAGTAGGTCAGCGGCTCGCGGGCGGCGCGCTCGGGGCCGTCCGGGAAGCGGGCGAAATACGTGGCCTTCAGCCGCTCGAGCTCGGCGCCGCGAGGCTCGTCGGCGAGGCCCTCCAGCTGCACGGTGCGCGCGTCGTCCCAGCCGACGACGAGGGCGACGCGCGGGTTTCGACGCAGGTTCGCGGTCTTGCGTGACGCCACGCTCGTGTCGAACACGACCTCGAGGTCGTCGGTGATGGCGACGCCGATCACGGCGGCCTGCGGGGTCCCGTGCACCGAGACGGAGGCCTCCACGGCCCACCGCTGGGCGCGGAGAAATGCAAGAAGGTCATCGCGTTCCATGCGGGCGACCGTAGTGGCTTTGCGGAGCCCAGCGCAAGGTCGACCGCCTCAGGGCCTAAAGACAGTCGTCTTGTACCGGGCCGTCCGCGTACGCCTCCGCGGGGTACGGCGGCGTCGCCGACCCGTCCACGTCGAGTGACCGCACCGCGCCGCGGCCGCAGCGTCGGGAGAGATCTATCATGTGCGTCGCGTCGGACAGCTTCAACACGCGGAGCGCCCGATAGACGAGCGGCTGCGCAGGCACGGCTCGCTCCGGCGCCCCGCCGCGGACCACGTACACCCCCGGGCCGGCGCCCGAGGCGAGCCTCTGGCCGCGCCCGTCGGGGCCGATCACGAGCGCTGCCCCGTCGTCGACCCCGATCCCGAGGATGTCGGGGCGCGCGTGGCCCTCGGCGACTTGTCTCGCCATGAACGTCGCCAGCCGGCCCATCCTGTCCCGCGCGATGAAGTGCGGATCGGTGATGGTGCGGGCGAGCGCCGGGAGCCGCAGCACGTTCTGTGTAAAGTGCATGCTCGGGTGGTATGGATCGGCGACCACGACCGAGGTCAAGATGTTCTCGGAGGGGCCCTGGAACGCGTCGTTCACCGAGCTGCTCAGGATGATCATTCCGGCGCTGGTCCCCCCCACCACCCCGCCGCGGTCGAACACGGCCTGGACCGCGGCCATGAGCGGCGTGCCCTTCCAGCGCACGTAGGCCGCCTGGTCCCCGCCGGTGAACCACACGACCTCGGCGCGCCGCACGATGTCGGCGGCGATGTGCAGATCCGCGTCGGTGGCGCCGCTCGCGAGCGCGATGGTCTGGGCGGAGTGGAACGGCGCTGCGGAGAGCCACGCCGCGGCGCCGTCGCCCGCGCCCGCGGTGAGCAGCACGAGATCGGCGCGGGCGGCGGCCCCCCCTGTGGCCGTGGCGTGCATCCACTGGCGTACGCTCGCGCCCCCGAAGCCGCCGTCGAGGACGATCCCCGGCCCGAGGGGGCGCGCGTCGTCGTCGGTCGGCGCGCCGACGCGAGGCGACACTCGGAGCGCGGGAGAGGGGGCGAGCGGCGCGACCGCGGAGTCGGGGGCGGGGGCGTCTTCCGCGGCGTCGTTCGTCCGGGGCGTGGGCCCTCCGTCGTTCGGGCCGCTCGCGGTCGGACTCGCAGGGCGCCTGGGGTCGGGCGCGGGCGCTCCGGCTCCACCTCCGGGCTCGAGCGCGGCAGAGCACCCGGCGGCGAGGCCGACGGCGCCGAGCGCGCGGAGGAGCCATCGACTTGGCACGTAGAGAGCTTAGCACCCCGTCGACCCACTCCCGTCGCCCACTCGCCGCCTCGGCGGCTCCGGCGCATGAACCTCCTGCAGGATCCGGGCTAGCGCCGCGGCCCAGCGCGCTTGAATGCCAGCGGCCCGTGGGTAGTCTGAGGGACTCGAACCATGACGATGGGGGCTTGCATGAAGAAGTGGTCGGGCTTGGTGTTTCGCGGCGTCGCCGCGCTGTCGTTGGCGTCGGGGGTCGGGGTGGTGGCCTGCTCCTCCGACGCGCCACCCGCCGCGGAGGTCGACGCGGGCGCTCCCGAGGCGAGCGTCTCGGCGGAGGCCGCCGCGCCCCCGCCGCTGGGCGGCGATCTCGGGTTCACACCCAGCAACCTGTCGCTCGCGGGGCTCGACCTGGCCAACGTCGGCGACATCGTCATCGACAAGACCGGTTGTACGTGGTCGACCGCCTCGCTCGACGCGAGCTGCGGTGACGCGAAGAAGATGGTCTTCAAGCAAATTGACCAACCAGGCGCCGGCAAGATCGGCATGTACGTGGTGCGATCGCTCCGCGTCGAGCCGAACGGCGCGCTGTCCCTGAGGGGCACGTATGCCGGCGCGATCGTCGCGCTCGACAAGCTCGACATCCTCGGCACCGTGAGCGTGGGGGTCGGCAGCAACTCCGCGTCGGCCGGCGGCTTCGTCGGGACGGGGAACAACGGAAAGGGCGGCGGTCCGGGCGGCGGCGCGGCCGGCTCGCCGAGCAACGCCCCGGGCGGCGGAGGGTATTGCGGGAAGGGCGGCAACGGCGGCGCCTCCAGCTCGGGCGCGCCGGGCGCGGGCGGCGCCCCTTGGGGAACGGCGGAGAACGTGCCGCTCGTGGGCGGCGCGTCGGGCGGCGGCGGGGCCGTCGACAAGGGCGGCTCGGGCGGCGGCGCGCTCCAGCTCGTGGCGAAGAACTTCATCACGATCGGCACCACCGGCGTCGTCACCGCGGGCGGCGGCCGCGGGGGCTTTGGCGGAGTCTCCAGCCAGCCTCCCGGCGCAGGGGGCAGCGGCGGAGCGTTGCTGCTCGAGTCTCCCGTCATCACGGTGCAAGGCGTCGTCGCGGCCAACGGCGGCGGGGGAGGCTCGAAGTCCGACGACAACCAGAATGGCCAGGGCAGCGGCACCCCGGCGAAGGGCGCGACCGGCCCGTCGACCGGCGGGAACGGCTCGGCGGGCGACACGGCGGTCGGCGGCGACGGCACGTACGTGGCGGGGCCGGGCGGCGGCGGTGGCGGCGGCGCCGGCCGCGTCCGCTTCAACACGCGCGGGGCGGGGCCGTCGCTCACGGGCACGGTCTCTCCGAGCGTGGCCAGCGCCTGCGCCACCAGCGGTCAGCTCAAGTAGTCGCCGCGAGCGCGCTCGACCTTGCATCTTTGCAACGTGGCGCCTCTCATTCTCGCGAGATCTCTGCGCTTCGCTCGCCGTTGTGCGGCCTCGGAACAGCGAGGTCGGCGCAACGCAGTGCGGTGTCCAGGCCTCGAGCGCACATGCCGCGCAACCGTGGCGCTCGGCGTAACGAGGCGCCGAAGGAGATCGGCGCATGGCACGAAAGCCGCATCCCGACTCCACGAGGCGCTCACCGTGAGCCCTCGCCCGGAGAGCTCATGCGCAGCGATGTGGTCCCGTCGTCTCACGTACCCGCGGTAGGCGCGCTCCTCGGCGGCAGGTACCGCGTCGAGGAGATCCTCGGCTCGCGCGGCCCGGTCACGCGGCTCGTGGCCTGCCACGAGCCGCTCGATCGGCGGGTCATCTTGAAGCTCTTGAGCCGCTCGTTCGACGCGCCCGACGCCGGCGTCGCCGACCGCTTCGCCCGCGGCGCGCGCGCCGCCGCGCGGCTCCGTGGCGAGCACGCCGCCCGCGTGCACGACGTGGCGATGCTCGAGGACGGGCGACAGGTCTTGGTGCTCGAGCACCTGAGCGGCCACAGCCTCGCGGCGGAGCTCGAGGCGCGCGGCCCGCTCCCCATCGAGCACGCGGTGCGGTACGTGCTCGAAGCCTGCGAGGCCCTCGCCGAGGCCCACGCCGCAGGCTTCGTCCACGGCAACCTCACGACGGCGAGCCTGTTCCTCGCGGAGCGACGCGGCGAGCGCGAAATAGTCAAGGTTGTTGACTTCGAGGACGCCGCGTACGGCGAGCTCCAGCCGCGCACGGAGCGTCCCCTCGCCGAGGCCGCCTACCTCGCGCCAGAGCAGCGCAACGCCCCCAAGAGCGTCGACGCGCGCGCGAACCAGTGGGGCCTCGGCGTCGTGCTCTACGAGCTCCTGGCAGGTGTGCGGCCCTTCGCCGGCGATTCGCCGTCGTTGCTGCTCTCCGCGATCCTCCAGGGAGCGCAGCGGCCGCTCCGAGAGGTCCGGTCCGAGGTGCCCGCGGGGCTCGAAGCGGCGGTGTCGCGGTGCCTGCGTGTCGGGGCGTCGGAGCGGTTCGCGGACGTGGCGGTGCTGGCGGCGGCGCTCGCGCCGTTCGCCACGCCGCGCGACCGGGCGAGCGCGGCCGTCGCGGCCCGCGTGCTCGCGGATCTTCCGCCGTCGGACGAGCCCACGGCGGAGCGCGAGCGGCCGCGCCGCGCCGCGCGGACCGCCACGAAGGCGTTCGCGTTCCGCCCGGAGCCCGCGCGCGCCGTGGCAGCGCCTACCCCGCCGGGACCCCCACGTGCCGTGCCGGCGAAGCCGCTCGATCGGCGCGAGGAGCCGACCCCGGAGGAGCTCCTCTCCGCCGCGCTCTTCGAGTCGGTGCGGCGCCCGTGGGAGCACCGCCAAACGGGGACGGACGACAACGCCGCCGAGCGGCGTCCCCCCGTCGCGGCGGGGGCGCCGGAGGTCGGCGCGCTCCCGCCGCCCCGAGACCGGCGTCGAGAGGAGGGCTGACCCCACGTGCTCGCGGAGCGCCATGCCACGCTTCATCGTCGCGCGGTCGCCGCCCTCCGGGGCCGGAGCGGGTGTGATACCGTCCGGACCATGCACGCGAAGGCTCTTTGGCCCCTCTTGCTCCTCGGGCTCCTGACCGCCTGCCGCGAAGACCCCAAGCCCGCGCCGGTCCAGGTGCCGGAGGCGACCGCCCCCGCGCCCGTTCCGGTGGAGGCGGGCCCCGTCGACATCACCAAATGCACCGGCTGTCAGCTCGCTCCCATGGCGACCTGGACGTTCGAGGGCGTGTACTCCGACGCCAAGTGCACCGCGCCGCTCGCCCAGCTCGTGGCGCCTGCGTGCTCTGTCATCCCCGCGCTCGGGGCAACGACGCTCACGTACGTCGACGCCGTCGGCAAGCGCAAGGCGAACGAGACCACCAGCGTGACGGTCGGGCCGCAGGTGCTCGCGGACGCCCCGCGCTACCGAAAGGCCGACAAGGAGTGCGTGAAGGCGAACGACGGGGCCGTCGATGTCACGCCGGCGAGCTGCGCGGGCTCGCGGGCCTGCCGTGACCAGGCCGGCGCGCTCGCCTGCGCGGCTTGCCGTACGTTCACCTCGGGCTGCCCCGACTTCGAGGAGACGCGGCTCTACGCCGTCATCGACGACCCCGGCCTCGGCGCCGCGAAGGCCGGCGGCGGCGGCAACAACCTCGGCCGCCTCGGCCAGTGCTGCGCGGCCTTGAACGCCGAGGCGGCCCGCCTCGGCCTGTCCCCGGAGGCCGGCCTCCTACGGACCGCCGCGGCGCAGTGCCTCGCCATCGTGAGCGCCGCCGGGCCGAACAGCAACGCGCCCGAGCTCGGGGTCATCCGAGGCGCGCTCGCCGGTCGCCCCGTGCCCGCGGTCTGCTCGGGTTTCTGAGGTGGTCACGAGCCGCGATCGAGGCCGCTGACCCCGGGCTGTCGACCGCGGACGTCGTGGTCATCGTGGAGGACCCTGTCCCGGTGGCCCTCGACGAGGTCGATTCGCGAGCGCGCCGGGTCCGGCCGACCGCCGCGCGCGCTCCATGATACTGCTCGGACGTGCGCAGCTGTCGGTGGGGATCCTCGGGTGCGGGACCGCGGGGAGCGCCGCGGCGCTCCTGCTCGAGCGCGCGGGCCACAGGGTCACCGTGTACGAGCGGGTCGCCGACCCGCGGCCCGTGGGGGCAGGCATCACGCTCCAGCCCACGGGGATCCATGTCTTGCGCCGACTCGGGCTCAAATCCGACGTCTCCGCGAGGGGCGCCCGCATCGATCGCCTCCGCGTCGTCGACGCGCGCGGCAAGTCGCTCTTCGACCTGCGCTACCGTGACGTGGGTGAGCGGCTCTACGGCCTCGGCGTTCACCGCGGCGTCGTCTTCCAGTCGCTCTTCGACGAGGTGCGAGCGCGCGCCATCGACGTTCGCCTCGGCGTCGCTGGCGAAGACCTCGCGCGCGCCGAGGCGCCGGCGACGAGCGTGCCCGGGGGGCCCGCCAGGCCTCCTCCGCGCCGCCACTGGATCGTCGACGACGAAGGGAAGCGACACGGCCCGCACGAGCTCATCCTCGTCTGCGACGGCGCGCGCTCTCACTTCCGCGACGACACCGACCTCTCGAAGCGCATCGACGTGTACCCGTGGGGGGCGCTTTGGTTCGTCGGGGAGGACCCGAAGCGCGCGTACGGGCACACTCTCCACCAGGCGGTGCGGGGCACCCGGCAGATGCTCGGGCTCCTGCCCACCGGGACGGGGCCCGAGGGCATGACGCCGCTCGTGAGCCTCTTCTGGAGCCTCCGGGCGGACAGGCTGAGCGAGTGGCGCGCCGCCGGCCTGGAGGCGTGGCGACGCGATGCCCTCGCGCTCTGCCCCCAGGCGGAGCCCGTGCTGCTCCAGATTCGTGAACCCGAACAGGTCCTCTACTCCGGCTACCTCGACGTCCGCATGGAGCGCTGGAACACGCGCAGCGTCGTGTACCTCGGCGACGCCGCGCACGCCATGAGCCCGCAGCTCGGCCAGGGCTGCAACCTCGCGCTGTGGGACGCGCTCGTCCTCGCCGAGACCCTCGCGGCGCACGAGGACCTGCCCGTCGCGCTCGATGCGTACTCGCGCGAGCGCCGCCCGCACCTCGCGTTCTACCAGCTCGCGACACGTTGGCTGACGCCCCTCTTCCAGGGCGACCGGCCGGCGCTGGGGCACCTGCGCGACACCTTCATGCCGCTGCTCGCGCGGGTGGGGATCACGCGGAAGCTCATGACCCTCGCGATGTGTGGTGTCCTCGAGGGCTTCGCCGGCGGAACGGTCGCGGAGCCGGGCAGGACGGTGAAGCTCCTGGCGTAGGGCGTCGGGCGGAGCCCTCTCCGCCACCCGCGATGGTCGACGTGGCGGGGCCGGTGCGACGCCAGAATCGCCGCGCGGTCGCGGGGAGGGTACAACTAGGCTCGTGGCGGACCCAACGACTCCCAGGTCAGCTCCTACGGCGGCACGTTCGGCGGACGGCGCGCCGCGCTTGGCGCCCCTGCCCTCGAAGCGCGTGCGCCAGCGTCTCGGTCATCCTCGAGGGGGGGCCGCCCTCGTCCTCGGGCAGCTCCTCGTCGCGGCGGCGTCGTGGCTCGCCACGGAGACCAAGGCGCGCGCGGAGCTCCCGCCGCGCCTCGCCGTAACCCCGGTCGCGTCGGACCCGGGCGTGGTCGCGGGGCCCTCGCTCGTTCGGCTCTCGCGGCGTCTGCGGACGCTGCTTGCCGCCGAGGAGCGCGTGGAGGTCATGGCCGTCGCGGGCGCCCCGAGCGCCATTCGCAACGTGGCGGATGTCGCGCTCTTCGTCAGCGTCGGGAGTGGGGGTGGTCGCGTCGTGCTCACCGCGGAGGTGCGGGATCTTCGCGACCAGCACGCGCTCACGCAGGCGCGCTGCGATCTCCCCGCGCCCCCCTCGCACCTCGTCGAGGCGCGGCTCAACGAGGCCCTCGTCGACCTCGTGGCGCAGCTCGCGGGCCGAGCCCCTGTGGGCTCCGTGCACGAGGTCCCGCTCGAGTCGCTCCAGCCCGTCGAGGTCGACGTGGGCGACGAGCCACCGCCGCCGCCACCGCCGCCGCCACCGCCGCCACCGCCACCGCCACCGCCACCGCCCGACGACCCGCTCACCGACCACTACGTGGGGCAGCTCTGGTACGAGAACGACGCGGACTCCTTCACGGGGCTCGGGCGTCTCGCGCTCGTGTGGAACCGCTCCGAGGACTTCGTGGGGCTCGCGGACGTGTCGCTGTGGCGCAACGCCTCGAGCTCGTTCACGGGCGGCCTCCAGCTCTCGCTGCGCGGAAATGAGGTCGGCGAGCTGCACGGTCTGGGGCAAGTCTCGCTCGTGTCGAACGAGGCTGAGGAGCTCGCCGGGTTGGGGCAGATCGCCCTCCGCAACCGCGCAGGGCGCTTCACGGGGCTGGGCCAGTTCGGGCTGTGGAACGAGGTCGAGGGTTCGAGCCGGGATTCGGCGCGCTTCGTCGGCGCCGCGCAGCTCGGCATGTTGAACCAGGCCGAGGAGCCGGTGGTCGTCGGCCTCCAGCTCGGCCTGGTGAACCGCTCATCGAGCGCGACCGTCACGAGCGCTCTCCAGCTCGGCGCGGGCAACTACACGAAGCGGGCAGACTTCCGCGGCGGGCTCCAGCTCGGCCTCGCGAGCGTCGCCGGCCGCGACTTCGAGGGCCTCGTGCAGGTCGGCGTGCTCGCGGGCGCCATGCGTGGCTATTCGGGAGTCGTTCAGGCCGGCGTCGTCAGCTATGTAGGCAACAACCTCTACCGGGAGGTGCTCGGGGTCTCGATCGACAACGGTGCCAATGATCGTGAAGACTTTCGGGGGGTTGTGCAGCTTGGTGTGCTGTCGCTGACAGACCACGATTTCCGCGGCGTGCTCCAGGTCGGTGGGCTCGGGAACCTCGCGGGAGGCAGCTTCTTCGGGGTCGCCCAGGTGGGCGCCGGCAACTTCGTCGACAAGGAGTTTCACGGCGCGCTCCAGGTGGGCGCGGCCAATTTCGTCGATCGGTTCGCGGGGCTCGCGCAGGTCGGCGCGGTCACCTACGCCGGGCACGAGCTCGTGGGCTCGCAGCTCGGCGCCGTCAACCTCGCCGAGCGCACCCTCGGCGCACAGCTGGGCGTCGTGAACCTCGCGGAGCGGGTCGCCGGCGTCCAGGTGGGCGTGTTCAACTACGCCGAACGCCTCGCGGGCCTTCAGCTCGGCGTCGTCAACGTCGCGTCGAACGGCGTGCTCCCCGTGACCGGCGTGCTGAACCTCGGCTTCGACTGAGGTCCCTCGGCGCCCGCAGCCTCTAACGGCCCCGCGGCTACGACGCGAGCTCGCGCGCCGACTCGAACGCCACGAAGTTCTGCAGCAGCTTCATCCCGAAGCGGTGGCTCTTCTCGGGGTGGAACTGCGCGCCGAGCACGTGGTCCCGCGCGACGGACGACACGAACGACCCAAAGTAGGGGGTCGTGGCCGCCACGTCTTCCGGGTTCACGCACACGGCGTGGTACGAGTGCACGAAGTAGAAGCGGGTCTCCTGGACCATGTCCTTGAAGAGCCCGCGCTCGGTCGTCGTGGGCTTCGCGACGTTCCAGCCCATGTGAGGCACCTTCATCGCACCCTTGGGGTCGCGGTCCTTCGTGAAGCGCCTGCACTCGGCGTCGATCCACCCCAAGCCGGGCAGCACTCCCTCCTCGCTGCCGCGCGTGAGCAGCTGCATGCCGAGGCAGATGCCGAGCACCGGGACGCGGCGCTCGCGCACGCACTCGTCGAGGACGCCGATGAGGTCGTGCTTCCTCAGGAGGCTCACGCCGGCGTCGAACGCGCCGACACCCGGCAGGAGGAGCCGCGACGCGCCGCGCAGCGTCTCCGGGTCGCGGCTGGCCACCGCTGGAATCTGTAGGAACTTCAACATGTTCAGGATCGAACCGATGTTGCCTACCTCGTAGTCGACGATGACGAGCATGCTGTGCTTTACCTGGCGCTCGCGCGACCTCCGCGCTCGCTCGGGCGAGGGTAGCACCGGCGGGGCCCAGCGGGCCCGCGCTCCGTACGAGGGCGGGCCAGGCGCCGCCGGAAGAGGTTGCATGTCTCGAGCGGCGTGGTACTCGTGGCCGCCCGCTGGAGCGCCGCCGCGCCCTCGCGCGCGCGCCCCGGACGAACCAAACACTACGCCCGACCCTCGGGGTCCCCGCTTCGGCCTAGGTGGCGGGCCGCGCGCGGCGTCGAGCCAACGAGACACGATGCTCCGAATACGCGTGATCCCTTGCCTGCTCTTGCGACGCCAAGGGCTCGTGAAGACCGTGAAGTTCGAGAACGCCAAGTACGTCGGCGATCCGATCAACACAGTGCGCATCTACAACGAGAAGGAAGTCGACGAGCTGGTGTTCCTCGACGTGACGGCGACTCCCGACAAGAAAGAGCCCTCGTACGAGATCATCCGCGAGATCGCCACCGAGTGCTTCATGCCGTTCGCGTACGGCGGCGGCATCAAGACCTTCGAGCAGGCCGAGAAGATCTTCGCGATCGGCGCCGAGAAGGTGGTCTTGAACACCGCCGCGGTCGAAAACCCCACGCTGGTCTCCCGCATCGCGGACAAGTTCGGCAGCCAGGCCGTGGTGGCTTCCATCGACGCGAAGAAGGACTTCTTCGGCCGCTATAAGGTCGTGACCGCCGGGGGGCGGAACGCGACCGGCAGAGACGTCGTGGAGCAGGCGCAGCTCATGGAGAAGATGGGCGCCGGCGAGATCCTGCTCACGTCGGTCGACCGAGACGGCACCTTCGAGGGTTACGACGTCGACCTCGTGAAGAAGGTCACCCGAGCGGTCTCGGTGCCCGTCATCGCGTGCGGCGGCGCCGGCAAGCTCGAGCATCTCCCGCTGCCGGTCAAAGAGGGGGGCGCGCAGGCTGTCGCGTGCGGCAGCCTCTTCGTCTACCAAGGCAAGCACCGCGCCGTGCTCACGAACTACCCCACGCGCGCCGAGCTCACGCGCCTCTTCCCCGACGGCTGAACGCGCCCCGCGGCGCCTCCACGGCGGCGCGAAACCTCCCCGAAACGCGGGGTCGGGCCCAATGTCGCTGCGTACGCGCCCCGCGTGCCGCTCGGAGGACTCGACATGCGCATCGACACCGGAGACACCGCCTGGCTGCTCGTCAGCGCGGCGCTCGTCCTCTTCATGAGCCCCGGCCTCGCGCTGTTCTACGCGGGCATGGTGCGCCGCAAGAACGTGCTGTCGACGCTCATGCACTCGTTCTCGAGCGTCCCCATCGTGCTCGCGCTCTGGCTCTTGTGTGGATACGGCCTCGCGTTCGGGCCGACCCACCGCGGGCTCATCGGCGGGCTCGGCGCGAGCGGAGTCGGCCTCGAGCGTCTCACCTCCGCCAACCACGGCACCGTGCCCGAGCTCGCGTTCGTCGCGTTCCAGATGATGTTCGCGGGCATCGCGCCGGCGCTCATCTCGGGCGCGTTCGCGGAGCGCATGAAGTTCACCACGTACCTCGCGTTCGTCGCGCTCTGGTCGCTCTTCGTCTACATCCCCATGGCGCACTGGGTGTGGGCCGACGGGGGCTGGCTCGCGGCGATGGGGGCGCTCGATTTCGCCGGGGGCGCGGTCATCCACATCACGGCGGGAGTATCGGCGCTCGTGTTCGCCAAGGTCCTCGGCCCGCGGCTCAAGTACCCGCACGAGCGCCCTCTCCCGCACGACCTCACCATGACCATGACCGGCGCCGGCATCCTGTGGTTTGGGTGGTTCGGCTTCAACGCCGGGAGCGCGCTCTCCTCCGGGCACCTCGCGGCGCTCGCGTTCGTGGCCACGCACCTCGGCGCGGCGGGCGGCGTCGTCGGCTGGACGATGGTCGAGTGGCGCCACCGGGGCAAGCCCACCGCCCTCGGCGTCGCGTCCGGGCTCGTGGGCGGGCTCGTCGCCATCACCCCGGCCGCTGGGTTCGTCGCGCCCTGGGCGGCGTTTCTCATCGGCGTCTGCGCGGGCGCGGCCTGCTACGGCGGCGTGCTGCTGAAGTACCGCCTCGGCTACGACGACTCGCTCGACGCCTTCGGCGTGCACGGCGTCGGGGGCTTCCTCGGCGCGCTGCTCACCGGCGTGTTCGCGCGCGCCCGCGTGTTCCCGGGGGCCGAGAAGCCGTTCGGCACCGACGGCGCCCTCTACGGCAACGTCCGGCTCCTCGGGGTGCAGGCGCTCACGAGCCTCGTCGCCGCCGTGTTCGCCGGCGTCGTCACGTGGCTCATTCTCAAGCTCCTCGACCGCACCCTCGGCCTGCGGGTCACGCCCTCGGATGAGCGCGAGGGCCTCGACACGACCCAGCACGGCGAGACCGGCTACGCCGGCTGAACCCGCGGCAAGACGGGGTCGAGCGCTCCCGCCATACATCGAGCCGCGGTGGCCGATGGTGGCCGATCGTGTCGGCGGTCGCCAGCGCGCTTGATGCGTCGCCCTGACCCCTGATGGAGTGAGGGCGTGCCCACCTCTCCCATGACGCTCGCGTCGCTTCGTCGCGACCTGTCCCTCTTCGCCAAGTACCACCTCGTTCGCCGGTCGGTCCGATACCCGGCGCGAGAGGTGGAGCTCGGCGTCGTGTCGCTCGGCTTCGACCCCCGGTCGTACGTGCAGACCCTCCGCGACTACGAGGGGCCGTTCTCCGTGTCGACGCTCGCCGAGGTGCGGTTCGAGGGCGAGCGCTTCCCCATGCTCTTCATTCGCTCGCGTGCGTGGGACGCGCCCGACTCGCGCCCGCGAACACCGCCTCGCCGCCCGCGGGTGGTGGTGCTGGCGGGCGTGCATGGAAACGAGCACGCGGGGCTCCTGGCGGTGCCGCGCATCTTGGAGCGCGTGGCCGCCGACGCAGAGCTCGCGGCCCGCGTCGACCTCACGATCGTGACGCCGGTGAACCCCGTGGGGGCCGCGCACCTCTCGCGGTACAATGGGGAAGGGTACGATATCAATCGTGATTTTGTCCGCTTCGACACCGTCGAGGCGCGCGCCGTGCGCCGCGTGATGGCCCAGGCTCGGCCGGACTTCGTTGTGTCGCTCCACGAGGGCCCGCAGGACGCGACGTTCTTCTTCTCGAACCGCCACGTGGCGCCCGCGCTCGCCTCGCGTCTGCTCGCGCGCGTGGAGGCGGGAGGGGCGACGCTCGCGGCCCACGACTACTTCGGGCGCGCGCTCCCGGAGCCCGGACACGCGCCCATGGACTCGGCCACCTACGCGCTCACGTGGCTGTGGTCGCGCACGCTCGGCATGATGCCCACCGGCTTCTACGCCGATCAGCGCGCCATCCCCGAGCTCACGCTCGAGAGCTCGTGGCGCGCGACCAGCCTCGACGCCCGCGTCGGCCCCCACGTCGACCTCGTGTGCGGCGTGTTGGCGGAGCTCTAGAGCGCCGAACCGCTTGATTCGGTCGGCTTTTCGCCGGTTTACGTCGCCGTACTTCGTTGCTCCTCCTCGCCTGGCAGCAGTAGGACTCGTCGTCGCGCCTCGCACGGCTCGCAACTCGGCGAAAATCCTCGGTCATCAAGCGGTTCGGCGCTCTAGCCATAGTCCCTCGATGCGCAGGCGGTGGGCGGGCGGGCGTCGCCGCAGAGCTCCGGAGCACCGCGCTCGTTTCGCTTGCTCTCGTACATGGCCGTGCGATGCTGCTGAGCTGCGCCCTGAGTGTCCTTCGCGGGCGCACCGAGGAGGGATCATGGCGAACGGCAAAGACCTGTCGCGACGGGACGTGCTGATCGGAGGGCTCGCTTTGGCGGTCCCGCTGGCTGCCGCGTGCAGCTCTCCCGATCCGGTCGCGGGCGCCGACGCAGCCCCCGGACCCACGCCACCGACCACCGGAACGACGCCCCTGCCGCCACCTGACGCCGCGACGGCGGACGCGACGCCCCCGGACGCGACGCCCGCGGACGCGACGCCCCCGGACGCGGGCGACGCAAGCTCACCCGACGCGGGGACGCCCGTCGTGGGCGGCCCGGGCGTGGTCGTCGAGATCACGCACTGCGGCGCTGTGGCGGGGGCGGTGGTGCAGGCCGGGCCGGTCCGCGCCATCATGGCCCGCGGCATGACCGAGCTCACGGGGCGCGCGACCGAGGACGCCGCGTGGAAGGCGCTGTTCGCGCCCGGCGACGTCGTCGGCATCAAGGTGAGCCCGGTCGGGTACCCGAAGGTGTTCAGTCAGGTCGCGACCGTCGCGGAGATCGTGCGCGGCCTCGGCCTCGCGGGCGTCACGCCCGACAAGATCGTCGTGTTCGACCGCTACCGCGACTACCTCGACGCGTGCGGGTACGCGGCGGCGCTCCCCGCCGGGGTGCGCTTCGCGGCGGCGTCGCCCGCGTATGCGCTCGACCAGACCGGCACCGCCGGCTACGACACGGGCGTCTTCGTCGATCTGCCGCGGGTCTCCCCCGGCGACGACGCGGCGAACCCCGTCAAGCGACGCTCGCACCTGTGCGACGTCGTGAGCCGGGAGGTCACGAAGATCATCAACGTGCCCGCCCTGAAGGACCACGCGTCGGCCGGCATCACCTGCGCGCTGAAGAACATGACGTACGGCTGCGTGAACAACGTCTCCCGCACGCACTCCGCGCCCGACAACTGGACGAAGGACTTCGTCCCGGCGGTAGCGTCGATCCCCGCCCTCCGGTCGAAGGTGGTGCTCCACATCGCGGACGCGCTCATCGCGTGCTTCGAGGGTGGCCCCGCGCCCGACGGCGCGACCTTCCGTACGTTCGTCCACGCGTCGCTCTTCTTCGCGACCGACCCCGTCGCGCTCGACCGTGTCGGGTGGAAGCTGCTCGACGAGCAGCGCGCGAAGGTCGGGCTCCCCGCGCTCGCGAACACGGGCATCGCGCTCACGAACCCGGGCGGCGCCGAGGCGTACAACGAGCGGCAGCCGCAGCACGTGCTCACCGCGGGCGCGGCGGGCCTCGGGATCTCCGATCTCGCGCGCATCACCCACCGCAAGGTCCTGCTCAGCCCGGGCCCCTGCGGCCCCACATAGCATCGTCGCTTCGAGCACGAACGCGCCGTCGAGCGCCCGTGGTCACTCTTTCGGGGGTGGCCTCTTGGGTCCCGCCCGCGGTGCGCGTCCGGCCGCGGCGAGGGCCCCGCGGAGGACGAACTCGATCTGCCCGTTGAGGCTGCGCAGATCGTCGTTCGCCCACCGCTGGAGCGCCTCGAGCACCGCCGGGTCGACGCGGAGCAGGAACGCCTTCCGCTCGGCCACGTCAGGAGTAGAGGGTGCCGGTGTTCACGACCGGCTGTGTGGCTCGCTCGCCGCAGAGGACGACGAGCAAGTTGGACACCATCTGGGCTTTTCGCTCGTCGTCGAGCGAGACGACCTGCCGTTCGGCGAGCTTGGCCAGCGCCATCTCCACCATGCCCACCGCGCCCTCCACGATGAGCGCGCGCGCCGCGATGATCGCGCCGGCCTGCTGCCGCTGGAGCATCGCCTGCGCGATCTCCGGTGCGTACGCGAGGTGGCTGATGCGCGCCTCGACGATCTCGACGCCGGCCGTCACGAGGCGCGCGTCGAGCTCTCGCTTCAGCTCGACCGCGATGGTCTCGGTGTGGCTGCGGAGCGACGGCTTCCCGGCGTCGTGCGCGTCGTACGAGTAGCTCGTCGCGAGGTTGCGCACGGCCGACTCTGCCTGCACGGCGACGAAGGCCTGGTAGTCGTCGACCTGGAAGCATGCCTCCGCGGTGTCGATGACCTTCCAGGCGATGATGGCGGCGATCTCGATGGGGTTGCCGTCGAGGTCGTTCACCTTGAGCTTCGCGCTCTCGAAGCTGCGGAGACGCAGGGAGACCGCGCGCTTCGAGAAGAACGGATTCGCCCAGCGCAGGCCTGGCTCGCGGGCGGTGCCTACGTACCGCCCGAAGAGCTGGATTACGCGCCCCTCGTTCGGGTTCACCACGAAGAGACCCGAGAGCGCGACGATGCACGCGACCTCGACGAGCACGACCATCGCGCCGACGGCCTCCTGCCCGCGGATGGCGTTGACCGCGCCGAGCACCACCGGCAAGCCCAGCATGGTGCCGAGCAGCGCGGCGAGCATGGGCCCGCCGGGAGCGGTGTCGAGGATCTTCTCCTTGAAGGGCTGAGTTTTCATGCTTTCACAGTGATATCACTTTGAAAGCTCGTCAAGCCGTCGCGAGACCGATTTGCGCCACCGCTTCAGTCGCGCGCTTGCGCCGTCTCGGCGCGCCGCTCATGGGCGTGCGGGGCTCGGGAGACCGCTTTTGTTCAACCCTCTCAGGCGAGTCGGTACACTGCCGCTGCCATGCCTGCCGCTGCCATGCCTGCCGCTCCCCGCCCTCGCGTCGTGTCGCCTCGCCGTGGTCCAGGTCCAGGTCCAGCTCCGGGGCCCGGACGCGGTCGTCGCGCGCGCGCGCTCGCGCTCGCGGTCGTCGCGACGTCGCTCGTCTCCGGCGGGGTCGCCCGCGCCGACGAGGCCGACGACAGGCACGCGGAGGGCACCGCGCTCGGCAAGAAGGGCGAGTTCGAGGCCGCGCGCATCAAGCTGCTGCAGGCGGCCTCGGCGCGCCCTATGGCCAAGACGCTCCTCAACCTCTGTGTCGTCGAGCAGCAGATGAAGCTCGAGGACGAGGCCATCAAGCATTGCCGCGCGTTCTTGGCCGCGAAAGACGCGGATCCCGCGACGGCGCAGACGGTCCACGACGGCATCTTTCGAGAGCTCGAGCAGGTCACGGGGCGCGTCGTCATCGAGGCTCCGACGGGCGCTCGCGTCGAGGTCGACGGGCACCTGCTCGGCGTCGCGCCCTTTCCCGGCCCCGTGGACCTGAAGGTCGGGGAGCGCACCTTCTCGGCCGGCACCGTCTCGGTGAGCGTGGCCGTGCGCCCGGGTCAGGTCGCGACCGCCAAGCTCGTCGTCGACGAGCCGAGTCCCGCCCCGCCGCCCGTCGTCGGCCAACCCGCCTCGCCGCAACCCACCCCTCCACCCGCGGCGCCCGCCGAGCGTGGCAGCTGGCTCGTTCCGGGCGTGCTCGGCGGTCTGGGAGTCGTCGGGCTCGGTGTGGGCGGCGGCCTCGCGCTCGCGTCCAGCGGGAAAGCGTCGAACCTCGAAGCGGCGCGCGCCACTCGGGCGGGCACCTGCGGGCCGACGGGGGCCGAGTGCGCCGATCTGCAGAGCGTCTACGACTCGGGGAAGGGTCTCCGGACGGGCTCCTACATCGCGTACGGCGTCGGGGGCGCGGCTCTGCTCGGCGCGGTGGTGGTGGCGCTCGTGACGACGCCGTGGCGTGAGCGCCAGGCGGCCACGCGCTCGACGCCGACGCCGACGCCGACGCTGGTGCCCGTGTTCGGCGCCGCGCCGGGCGTCGCCCTCTTGGGGGCGTACTGATGACGCGCTCCGCTCGGGCCGCACTGGCCGTGGGGCTCGTCGCGATCGGGCTCGCCGCCTTCGGCGGCTGCGCTTCGTTCCCGTCGAGCTTCTGTGAATACGGCTTCTGCGCTGAAGCGGCCGACGCGGCGACCGACGTCGCGACCGTCCCCCCCGGCTGTGACACGCCCACCGAGCCCGCGAAGAACGCCGAGAAGTGCCTCGTCGACGGCTTCGGCGCGTTCGTGTCGCCCAGGGGCGACGACTCAGCGCCGGGCACGAGGGGCGCGCCGTTCAAGACCCTGGCGAAGGCGCTCGCCTCCGGCAAGCCGCGGATCGTGCTGTGCGAGGGCGAGTACACCGAGAGCGTCGAGCTCACGAGCCCCGTCGAGCTCTACGGCAAGGTGACCTGCACGTTCGATCGCGGCGGTGGCCCCACCAAGCTGAAGGGCACCAAGCCGGACTACGCGGTGCGCGTCCTCCGCGCGTCGAACGTGCGGCTCACCGACCTCGAGATTCAGGCCGCGCCTGGCGCGGTCGGCGCTCCGGGCAGCTTCGGCGTGGTCGTGGCGGACGCGAAGAGCGTGAACCTCGTGCGCCTCTCCATCGACGCGAAGGACGCAGCTCCCGGGGCCGATGGGGTGCTCGCGTCCTACACGTTTCCGGAGCCCGTGGCCGCCTCGGTCCCGGGCCGTGGGGAGAGCGGCGCCTGCCCCGGCGGCGCGAACAGCCAGGGCGGTCAGGGCGGCGCGAGCGCCGGGGCCGCCGGCGGCGACGGCCTCCCGAGACCAAGCGCGGGCACCAGCGGGAGCGCCGCGAGCGCTAACTGCGGGAGTCTCGCGCAGAGCGGCGGCGACGGCGCGCTCGGTCCGAACGGCGGCAGCGCGCTCAGCGTGGGCGAGGTCACGGCGGCGGGGTGGCAGGGCACGGCCGGTCGCCCAGGCTCCCCCGGCGCACCGGGTGGCGGCGGCGGTGGCGGCGGCTACACCACGGGCGACCCCACCCCGTCGGGCGGCGGCGGCGGCGCGGGCGGCTGCGGTGGCGCGGGCGGCGGCGGCGGCGGCGCGGGCGGCTCCAGCGCCGCGCTCGTGGTGTACGCGTCGGAGGTCACGCTCGACACGTGCGCCCTCAGGGCGGGCGCGCCCGGCGCGGGCGGCGCAGGGGCCACCGCCGCGCAGGAAGGCCAGCCCGGCAGCCCGGCCCTGACGACCGGCACCGCCTGTCTCGGCGCTTCCGGCGGGCGTGGCGGGACCGGGGGCCTCGGCGGAGGCGGCGCAGGGGGCGCCTCCGTGGGGGTCGCGTGGACCGGCACCGAGCCGCGCTTCGTTGGCACCACGACCGTCGTCAGGGCGCCCTCGAACGCGCCCGCGCTGGGCGGCGCGGGCGTCACGGGGGTCGGCGTCGCGGGCGTCAACGTCGACGTGCTCAAGGCGCCGTAGACACGCGGCTCCGCGGCCGCGCGGCGCCGTGACGTGTGGCTCGGACACGGCCGCTCGACTCGGAGCGCGCCCGGTCCCGAAGCCGGCGCCCCGACCGGTCCCGACCCCGGCGCGTGTGGCTGCGCGCGCCTCGCCAGGGCCCTCGCGCGTGGTACCCTCGCGCCTCATGGCCGCGACCACGACCCCCTCCACGCTCCGCGTCGATAACCCCTATACCCTTGAAGTTGCTTGCGAAGTCCCGCTCGCCGGGCCCGCCGAGGTCGACGCCGTGCTCGACGCTTCGCGGGCGGCCGCGCGCGACTTTCGCCGCGTCGCCGTGGGTGAGCGCGTTGCGCTCTGCGAGCGGGCCTGCGAGGCCATGCTCGCCGACAAGGAGGCCATCGCGCGAGACATCACACGGACCATGGGCAAGCCGCTCTCGCAGGCGCGCGGAGAGCTCGACGGCATGCTCGGTCGGGCGCGGCACATGATGGCGATCGCCGGCGAGTGCCTGGCCGACATCGAGCTCCCCGCCAAAGACAACTTCGTCCGCCGCATCCGCCGCGAGCCGCTCGGCGTGGTCTTCGACTTGCCGGCGTGGAACTATCCGCTGCTCACGGCGGTGAACGCGCTCTTCCCCGCGGTGCTCGCGGGCAACGCGGTCGTCGTGAAGCACTCGCCGCGCACGCCGCTCACGGGCCCGGCGTTCGCGCGAGCCTTCGCGAAGGCCGGCGCGCCCCTCGGGCTCGTGCAGTCCCTCGACTGCGATCACCCCACCAGCGAGCGCATCGTCGGCGACCCGCGGGTCGATCAGGTGCTCTTCACCGGCTCGGTGTTCGGCGGACATCGCATCCAGCGCGCGGCGAGCGAGCGCTTCCTTCACGTGGGCCTCGAGCTCGGCGGGAACGATCCGGCCTACGTCGCGGCCGACGTCGACGTCGCGAAGGTGGCCGAGCAGATCGTGGACGGCGCGATGTACAACGCCGGGCAGAGCTGCTGCGCCGTGGAGCGTGTGTACGTCCACGAGTCGGTCTACGACGCGTTCGTGGCGGCGTGCGAGCCGCTCGTGCGGGCCTACGTGCTCGGCGATCCCGAAGACGCCGCCACCTCCATGGGCCCGATCGCCCAGCCCTGGCACGTCGCCGAGCTCGAGGCGTTCGTGGCCGACGCGACGACCCGCGGCGCGGGGCTCATCGCCGGCGGAGTCGGGGTGCAAGTCGCTGGAAAGGGACGGTTTTTCCAGCCCGCGCTCCTCCGCGACGTACCCCACGACGCCGACCTCTTCCGGCGCGAGTCGTTCGGTCCGATCCTCCCCATCGCCAAGGTGGCCTCCGACGACGAGGCCCTCGCGCGCATGAACGACAGCGCGCTGGGGCTCACCGCGAGCGTGTGGACGACCGATCTCGCGCGCGCCGAGCGCCTCGCCAGCGAGCTGTCGTTCGGCACGGTGTACATGAACCGGTGCGACTCCCTCGATCCCGCCCTGCCGTGGAGCGGCACGAGAGACTCGGGGCGCGGCGCCACGTTGAGCGCCCTCGGGTTCGACGGCCTCACGCGGCCGAAGGCCCTGCACTTCCGCCTGGCGTTGTAGCCCTCGAGCATCGCCTGCGTTCAGGCGGCCCTCGGTCCGGGGCTCGAGCGTTCCGCTGTGAGCGGATCCCTACAAGAATCAAGGGCTTGCGCCATCGCCCCCATAGGCTAGAACCAGGGGCGTGCGAACCGCTTCCATGACCTGGGTCGGCGCGGCCCGCGCCGGTGCGCTCTTCCTGGCCGTGACCGCCGTCGGCGCCTGCGGCGACGCGGCGACCGACGAGGGCGAGCCGGCTCCCGGCGCGCCCACCGAAGGCGCATCCACCGGATCGATCCCAGGCATGCCGCCGGGCCTGCCCCCGGGCACCGGCACGCCCCCACCGGGCGGCACGGCCGTTCCGTCTCTCGACGGCGGCGGCTCCGACGCTTCCGTCGATCCCCCCGATCCTCCGGATCCGCCAGACCCCGACGCGGGCACCCCTCCGGTCGACTCGGGCAAGCCCCCTGTCGACGCGGGCCGGCCAGACACCGGCACGCCCCCCGTGGGCGGTCCCGGCCCCCGGCCGACGCGAAACTGCGCTTACAGCAAAGACGCGGACGGCTTCTTCCGCATGGTGACCCTGACCGGTGGCGTCGACTACTGGGTGCGCCTCCCGCCCACCTACGTCGCCACCACGCCCTACCCCATGGTGCTGGGCACCCACGGCTGTGGCGACAACGCCAAGAACTTCGCGACCTGGGCGATGGCTCCGTACGCGATCCGCGCGACCCAGGCGCACATCGCCGTGTCGGTCGGCGCGGGCCGCGACGGCCAGTGCTGGAACACCGCCGCCGACGAGGCGAAGGTGCTCGCCGTGCTCGACGACGTCCGCACCTGCTTCTACGTCCACCAGAAGAAGGTCACGATGGCGGGCTACTCGTCCGGCGGGCTCATGGCGTACACCACGGCCATGCGAAACGCGCGGAAGTTCGCGGGGCTGCTCATCGAGAACTCGAGCCTCCAGTCCACGTTCGGCGCCAACACCGACGCCACGCTCGCGGCCGCCGGCTGGAAGCTCAACGTCGCGATCACGGCCCGCACCTCGGACAACCAGTTCGCCATCGCGACCATCCGGGCCGACCGCACCAAGCTCCAGGGCGCAGGGTTCCCCGTGCAATTCCGAGAGCTTGCGGGCGGCCACGATGGCAACAGCGACGACTGGACCGGCTACCTCCTCCCGAAGATCTCGGGCTACACCGCGCCGTAGGCGAGGGAGAGCAACGCGAGCGCCGGGGGCGGCGCCTCACGCGGGGAGCACGACGCGGAAGAGAGCCCCCTGCGGGGCCCGCGTGAGCAGCTCGAGCGAGCCCCCATGCGCGGCTGTGATGCGTCGCGCGAGCGCGAGGCCGAGCCCGGTGCCGCCGGCGCGCCCGGTCACGAGCGCGTCGAAGATGCGCGGGGCGATCGCCTCGTTCACGCCGGGGCCGTCGTCTTCGACCTCGACCACGAGAGCTTCCCCGTCTCGGCGCGCTCGCGTGACGATCGTAGGGGGACGCGCGCTGACGGCGATGGCGTTGTCGAACAGCGCACCGAGCACGCGCGCGAACAGCCGCGGGTGGAGCGAGAAGCGCGCGTCTGCCGGGAGCTCGTCGACGAACGTCGCGGCCGCCGGCGCGAGGTGTTCGCGCGCCGCGAGGATGGGCACGTGGAGGTCGACCACCTCCCGCGGGGCACGGTCGCCACGGACGAGCTCGAGCATGTCGTCGATGAGACGCTGAGCGTCGGCCGCGGTGCGCGCGATCCGCGCGAGCTGGGCGGGGGCGCGCTCCGGCGCGTTCTGGCCGACGTACGCGCTCGCCGTGATGACCTGGAGCGAGTTGCGCAGCTCGTGGGCGATCTCCCCCGCAATCTCGCCAAGGAGCGTGAGTCGATCGCCGGTCTCCATCGGGCCTCCGTGGGCGAGCGTGGGTCAGGACCCGCTGATGTGCAAGCCTCGCGCGCGGCCGCCCGCGCCGTGCGCACGACGAAGCGGGCTTTTTTCTTGGCCATGCGCACGTTACGACGTTCTTCTTTCGGGAAAAGTCGGTATCCTCGGGGCCATCCCGCCCACACGGGAACGCGAGAGATGGCCGATCAGCCCGAGTCGAAGATCGCCGACGGAGCCCTGCTCCTCGGAAAGTACCGCGTCATTCGCGAGGTGGGTCGCGGAGGCATGGCGGCCGTCTACGAGGCCGAGCAGCTCTCGCTCGGCAAGAAGGTCGCGCTGAAGGTGCTCGCGGCCGAGCTCGCCGCGTCGAACGTCGTGATCGAGCGCTTCTTCCGCGAGGCGCGCGCGGCGGCGAGCGTGCGCAGCCCGCACATCGTCGACGTCTACGACTCGGGCCGCCTGGAGGATGGCCGCCCGTTCATCGCGATGGAGATGCTCGACGGCGAGTCGCTCTACGACCGCATGGCGCGCGTGCGCATCATCGACATCGACACCACGCTCCGGGTCATCGTGCACTGCGCGAAGGGGCTCGCGAAGGCGCACGCCGCGGGCATCGTCCACCGCGATCTCAAGCCGGAGAACATCTTCCTCACGACCGACGAGAACGGCGAAGAGCTCGTGAAGCTCCTCGACTTCGGGCTCGCCAAGTTCTACGCGCCGGTGAACCCAGACGAGAAGACCAAGCGCCTCACGCGCGAGGGCGCAGTGTTCGGTACACCGGCGTACATGTCGCCGGAGCAGGTCAAGGGGCAGGGCACCGTCGATCATCGCTCCGACCTCTGGGCGCTCGGCTGCATGGCGTACGAGTGCCTGCTCGGGCGCCCGGTGTGGAACATGGACCAGGGCGTCGCGATGACCTTCGCGGCGATCGCCACCGGGCCCATCCCCACGCCCTCGCGCATCCGCACGGATCTGCCGCTCGCGTTCGACGAGTGGTTCAAGTGCTGCCTCGCCCGGGATCCGGCCGACCGGTACCAGTCGGCCAAGGAGCTCTCCGACGCGCTCGTGCTCGTCTTCGGCGACACGCCGTCGATTCCACGCATGTCGGCCGGGGCGCTCCCCACGTTCGCCCGCGCCGACGGTCCGCCTTCGTCCGGGCCGCACGTCAGCGCGCTGCCGCTCGACCCCTTGCGTGATGTCTCGTCGCAGGACCCCTCCCAGCCGCAGACGCCGCCCGCCCCCACCACGGCGTCGCTCACCACGCCGCCTGCGGCTCGCTCCAGGGGCTCGTCCGCCGTCCGCATGGCCACCTCGGGCGCGCTCGTCGTCGCCTCCGTCTCGCTCGCCGCCTTCGTGTGGGCGCGCTACCTGAAGCCTCAGGTCATCGTCCAGACCGTGGCCTCCACCGCCACCGTGGCGCCGTCGGCCCCGCCCGACGCCGGCGCGCCACCGGCCCCCGACCAGCCGAGCTGGGCGTTTTACATCCACGACGCCCAGAAGCTCCTCGCGGAGCGCGACTTCCCCGAGGCGCAGAAGAAGTTCAAGGAGGCGCTCGACCGCACCACCAGCGTGCCGGCGACCCGTGCGTTCGTCGAGCAGACGCGGGTCGCGCCCACCGGGCCCTGCGCGCTCACGGGCCTCGGCCGACCGCGCACCGGCCTCGGCGGCAACGAGGGGCGCCCCACCGTGGCGGGCGCAGGCAAGGGCGCCGTCGTCGCGTGGACCGACGACCACGAGCAGGCCGGGCGCGAGCACGTGTACTCGGTCATCGTGGACGCGTCGGGTCGGAGCACCTCGACCGTACGCGACCTGACCCCCGAGGCCGCGAGCGTCATGCGCCCGTCGCTCCTGCCGGCGGAAGACAAGTTCGTGCTCCTCTACTGGGATCAAAGGGGGCGCGAGGCGGGCGTACGAGTCCGCACCCTGGACCGCGACGCCAGCATCGCCGGGGGCAGCGTGCTCGTCGGTTCGCCACGCCCGGGCCTCTTCTGGCCTGCGATCACGCGTATCCCTACCGGCGGGTACTTCGTCGTCTGGCAGGACGATCGCGACAAGGAAGGCGAAGACCTCTTCGTCCGCCGCCTCACGCCCGAGCTCGAGACCTCGAGCCCCGAGCTGCGCCTCACCGACTACGTGCCGCCCGTGAAGGGCCGACCGGGGCCTGCGGTCCGTTACCCCGCGCTCGCGGTCGGCGCCAACGCCCTCCTCGTCGCCTACCGCCTCGATCGCGAGGGCAAACACCTGATCTACCGAATGCGCCTTCCGCTCGACGGCCCAGAGCTCGTGAAGGGGCTCGAAGACCTGCCCGCGGAGAAAGCGCCCAAGCGCGTCGATCGCGAGCTCGGCGCGCCGCACCTCGTGAACGAGGACCGCGCTTCGGCCGACGTGCCCACCGCCGCCTGCGGGAGCGAGGGGTGCTTCGTGGCGTGGCACGGCGAGACGACGGGGGCGTCGCTCGCGCGCCTCGACGTCGAAAAGGGCTCGCTCATCTGGCGAAAGCAGTTCGCGCCGAAGGGGGGCCGCCCCACGCTCCTCTCCACGAAGCAGGGCGAGGTCTATCTGGTCTACTTCGAGGGCGGGCGGGTCCGCCTCGCGGCCGTGAGCCGCGACGGCCTCGGCCCCGTGACCGCGTTCGGCCACATCAGCGGCGACCACCCGCACCCCTCGGTGGCGCAGGGCTCTCAGAAGGGCGAGCTGTGGGTCGCGTGGGAAGACTCGGAGCCCGGGGCCGCAGGCGCGATGGTGAAAGAGGCCTATGTCGCGCGGCTCTCGTGCCCCTGACGGCCGCGCGCCCCCCCCGTCGCCCGCGCTCTCCAGCCCGCCAGGTTCGCCAGGTTCGCCAGGTCACGACGGGGCGGCCTTGAGCGCGCCTCCGCCGGCCCCGCGGCCGTCGCCTCCATCGCTGACATCGTCCCCATCGCCGGCGTCGCCCCCGTCGCCCCCATCGCCGGTGCCGTCGCGCCTCCGCGTCGTCGCGGAGGCCCTCGCCGTCACCGCGGTGACGACCGGCGCGGTCACTGCCGCGGCGCGCTTCGTCCCCGAGCGCTTCGTGGCCACGGTGGTGGGCTTCCTCTTCCTCGCGGCGACATGGCTGTTCGCGTGGCGGCGCGATGACGCGTTCGTCGAGGCCTCCGGGCTCTCGCTCGGCGGCCTGGTGCTGCCGGGTCCGCTGCCGGCGCGGCGCGTCGCGACGAGCCTCGTCTCGGCCGCGCTGTGGGCGTCGCTCACGGCCTTGGTGGTCTTCGTCCCGTTCTACTTCGGGTGGCGGCGCTACTGGCACGCCCAGGTCACCGGATCGTTCCAGTTCGGCTTCTCGCGAGCGGGGTTCGCGAACGAGGCCTTTGGGCAGCTCGTGATCATCGCGCTCCCCGAAGAGGCATTTTACCGTGGCTATTTGCAGTCCCGCCTCGACAGCGCCCTCGGGCCGCGTATTCGCATCCTCGGGGCGGAGGTCGGCGCTGGCGTGCTCGTCACGAGCGCGCTCTTCGCGCTCGGGCACCTCGCCACCGTCCACTCGCCCGCGCGGCTCGCCGTGTTCTTCCCCTCGCTCCTCTTCGGGTGGCTCCGCGCGCGCACGCGCGGCGTCGGCGCCTCGTGCCTGTTTCACGCGATGTGCAACGTGTTCTCCGAGGTGCTCGGGAAGGGCTACGGCCTCTACTGAGGGGCCCTGGCGCGGCGTTCTGGTAAGAGATCCGTCATGCCGCGCGCCGCGCTCTTCGACCTCGACCGCACGCTCGTGCGCAAGGAGACCGCCAGCCTCTACGTCAAGTATCAGCGCGAGCTGGGCGAGGCCACGGTGAGGGACGCCCTCCAGGTGTTCTACTGGGTGCTCCAGTACACGGCCGGGGTCATCGACGCCCCCGAGGTCGCCGCGCGCGCCCTGCTGCGGCTCCGCGGCACCCCGGAGACCGTGCTCGCGTCGCGCTGCGACGACTGGTACCGCTCGCACGTCGAGCGGCACGTCTGCGACGAGGCCCGCCGCGCCGTCGAGCTGCACCGCGCGAAGGGCGACGTGCTCGCCGTGGTCACCGGCGCCTCGCTCTATGCCACGCGACCCGTCGCGCGGGCCCTCGGCATCCCCCACCTCGTGACGAGCGAGCTCGAGGTGGACGGCGACGGGCGCTTCACCGGTCGCTTCGTGCCGCCCCTCTGCTACGCCGAGGGCAAAATCACGCGCATCCGAAGCCTCTCGAAGGCGCAGGGCTTCTCGCTGTCGGAGGCCACGTTCTACAGCGACTCGTACACCGACCTGCCCCTCCTCGAGCGGGTGGCGGAGCCCGTGTGCGTGAACCCCGACTTCCGCCTCCGCCGGGTCGCCCGCGCCCGCGGCTGGCGCGTCGAGCGGTGGTGAGCGCGCCGGACGGAGCCCGCGTCTCGCGCGTCTCGCGCCGCCCGCGAGCCCATGGCCTCGCGGGTGCGGCGGCGTCCGCGCCGGGGTGAGCGCGGTCGCCGACGGTGCTATGGAGTGCGCATGCTCTCTTTCCCCGCTCTCCTCGTCGATCCGCTCATCGACCGCGCCCTCGCCGAAGACCTCTCCGGGGGCGACGTCACCACCGACGCCTGCATCGAGCCGGGTGCGCGCGCCGTCGCGCACGCCGTCGCGCGGGGCGTGGTGATCGCCTGCGGCGCGCAGGTCGCCGCGAGGGTGTTCTCGCGCGTGGACGACTCGCTCGACTTCGCGATCCACGCGCCCGACGGCGCGCTGCTCGGCGCGGGGGCGAAGCTGTGGACCGTGCGGGGCTCCGCGCGCTCGATCCTCATGGCCGAGCGCACGGCCTTGAACCTCGTGCAGCGCATGATCGGCACCGCCACGATCACCCACCAGTACGTGCGGGCCCTCACCCCCGGGGCGAGGACGCGCATCACCGACACGCGCAAGACGACGCCCGGGCTCCGCGTGCTCGAGCGCCACGCCGTGCGCGCCGGCGGCGGGAAGAACCACCGCGACGATCTCGGCTCGGCGATCCTCATCAAGGACAACCACGTCATCGCCGCGGGCGGCGTGGGCAACGCGATCGCCCGCGCGCGCGCTTACGCCTCGCACACATGCAAGATCGAGTGCGAGGTCGACGGGCTCGTGCAGCTCTCGGAGGCCCTCGAGGCGGGCGTGGACATCGTGCTCCTCGACAACATGAACAACGACCTCTGCGCGGAGGCGGTGGCGCGGGTGCGCGCTGTCGCCCCGAGCGTGCTCGTCGAGGTCTCGGGCGGCATCACGCTCTCGCGGGTGGCGGCGCTGTCGGCCTTGGGGGTCGACGCGATCAGCGTCGGGGCGCTCACGCACTCGGCGCCCGCCGCCGACGTGGGCCTCGACTTCGAGCCGTCGTGAACGCGCGCGACGGCCTCGTGCGCTCGCCGCTCGCGCGCCCTGGCGCTTCGCCGCGCGCCCCCGATCTTCGCGACGTCGAGGCCCTCGTGCGGGAGCGCGGCCTGTCGCTCGGCCTCCCCCTGCACGTCGAGGCCGAGGCGGGCTCCACGAACGACCTCGCGAAGAGCGCGGCCCGCGACGGGGCGCCCCACGGCTCGGTGTGGCTCGCCGAGTCGCAGACGGCCGGGCGTGGTCGGCAGGGGCGCGTGTGGAGCTCTCCGCGTGGCGAAAACCTGTTGTTTTCCGTGCTTTTACGGCCAGGCGGCGCCATGCCTCTGGCGCGCCTCCCCGAGCTGTCCTTGGTGGTCGGGCTCGCCGTCCGCGACGCGGCCGCCAAGGCCGTGGGGGACGCCGCCGGCCGGCTCCGGGTGAAGTGGCCCAACGACGTGGTCGCGCTCGAGGGCGACGCGCTCGCTGGGGCGACGGACGGCGCCCGCCCCCGGTGGCGGAAGCTCGCCGGCGTGTTGCTCGAGTCCCAGATCACGGGCTCGGGCGCGCGCGCGAAGGTCGACGCGCTCATCGTGGGCGTGGGCCTCAACGTGCACACGCGCAGCTTCCCGGGCGAGCTCGGGAGCACGGCCACGAGCCTCGCGCTCCTTCGCGCCGCCGGCGCGCCGGCCGAGGAGCTCTCGCGCGCCGCCGTGCTCGTCGACGTGCTCGAGGGGCTCCACCGCGACGTCGCCTTCGTGGCGGAGCGGGGCCTCGGGCTGGTGCACGCGCGGCTCACCGCGGCGGACGCCCTGCGCGGCCAGCGCGTCCTCGCCGAAGGCCCAACCGCCTACCCCTACCCAAGCGCCTGCCCAACCTGGGAGGGGACCTGCGAGGGCATCGACCTCGAGGGCAAGCTCCTCGTGCGCGGCGACGACGGCGTGCTCCGGAGGGTGTCGTCGGGCGAGGTGCACCTCGGGTCGAGCGGCTCGCGCTGATCTCGCGGGGGCTCGAGCGGAGACGCGCGCGGGCGCGCCGGCGAGGAGACGCCCGGGCTTGCCACGGCAGGTGGGCCCGTCTACCCAAGAGAGACCGTGCCCGCCCCCTCTGGCCTCCCCCCGCGCCCGCCGCGCACCGCCGACGATCGTTTCCTGAACTGGGCCGGCACGGTGAGCACGAGGCCCTCGTCGTGGCGTGAGCCCACGTCGGAGGACGAGGTCGCGGGGCTCGTCGCCGAGGCCCGCGAGCGGGGAGGGCGGCTCCGCGTCGTCGGCGCGGGCCACTCGTGGTCGGAGGTCGCCGCCCCCAACGACGTGGCCGTGTCGCTCGATCGCCTCGCGGGCCTCGTGTCGCTGGACCCCGAGCGTGGGCTCGCCACCGTGCGCGCCGGCACGCGCCTCCGCGACCTCAACGCGGCCCTCGCCGCGCGCGGCTACGCGCTCCCCATCGTCGGCTCAATCGCGGCCCAGTCGCTCGCGGGCGCGACCGCCACGGGCACACACGGCTCGAGCCTCGTGCACGGCAACCTCGCGAGCCTCGTGCGGGCCATGAAGCTCGTCGACGGGCGCGGCGAGCTCACGACGCTCGCCGAGCCCGATCCGCGCCTCTTGGGCGCTCGCGTGAGCCTCGGCGCGCTCGGCGTGGTCACCGAGCTCACCGTGCGCGTCGAGCCTGCGTTCCAGCTCCTCTGCACCGTCGAGCGCGTGCCCGTGTCGGCCGCCGTGCGCGGTCTCGAGGCCATCGCGCGCAGCGCCGAGTACGTGAAGGTCTGGTGGCTCCCCCACGCCCGCCACGCGTACGTCTACCGCTACGAGCGCACGCGCCTGCCCTCTTCGCCGTGGCCGGCGCGGGTCCGCTGGGTCGAGGATCACCTCGTCCACGCCCACGTGTTCCCCGCGGTCGTCGCCCTCGAGGGCCGCGCGCCGCGGCTCGTGCCGGCGGTGAACTGGCTCGTGGGGCCCACGCTCACGCACGGCCCGCGCGTCGCGCCGAGCGCGCTGGCGCTCTCGACGCCCATGCCCTTCGTGCACCGCGAGACCGAGGCCGCCGTGCCCCTCGCGCGCGCGAGCGAAGCGTTCGAGCGCCTCGTCCCGCTGCTGCTCGGCCGCGCGCATCACGTGAACATGCCCGTCGAGCTGCGCTTCGTGCCTGCCGACGACGCGTGGCTCAGCCCCGCCCACGGCGCCGACACGTGCCAGGTTGGCGTATATGCGGGAGGGGTCCCCGGCATCGACGAGACGTTCGCCGCGTTCTGGCGCGTCATGCGCGAGCTGCCGGCGCGTCCCCACTGGGGCAAGGAGCTGGCGCGTGTCGGCCACGACGCGGAGGAGCTCGCGCCGCTCTACCCGCGCCTCGCGGAGCTCCAGGCGCTCCGGGCCGAGCTCGATCCGGACCGCGTGTTCGAGAGCCCGTTCCTACAGCGCGTGCTCCCGCCCTGAATCACCGAGCGAGCGAGCGAGCGCCGTGCCTCGAGCTTCGCTCACGGGTTCCGCGCGCGGCAGTCGGCGTCGTTGTTGTCGGCCGCGCCGCACGCGTCCGAGACCTTCCCGGCGATCGTGACGCCGTCGGCGCCGCACAGGTCCTTCCGCGACTGAAGGCCCCAGAGGCACGCCATGACCTTCGCGCCGAGCTCGCCGCACTTGGCGTGGCGCGTGCGGTCGAGGCACACGGCCTGCGGCGACTGCGAGGGCGTGGGATCGTTGGGGCAGAGCTTCTTGTAGCCCGCGAACTTGGCGCAGTCGTAGAGGCCTGAGTCCACGGCGCTGGGCGACTCGGGCGACGTGGTCGTGATCCCGTCGCACGCCGTCAGCGTCGCGAGGCGCGCCGCGAGGGCGAGGGCGAGCCCGGCCGCAAACGAAGTGGAAGCGCTCGGGAGCATGCGCGAGCTGTAGCACGCCAACGGCCCCTCACGGCGAGAGGGTCAGGTGTGTAAATGTGGGTAAGTGGCTTACGAACGCCTTCACTGACCCCTTGGATCAGCGGCGAACCCGCCATGGGCACCGCTGGATCCGTGGTCGCGCGAACCACAGGCCGCGACGCTGCATTTTTCCAGGCTGCGAAGACCCGATGAAGCCCCGCGTGTCATGGCATGCAGGATGCACAAGACAGAGACATGTCGCTCCGTCGCCCCTTCGCCTGGACGCTCGCGGTGGTGGTCCCCACGGCGCTCGCTGCGATGGGCTGCTTCGCCGAGTCGGGCGACGCGGCCACTGGCTCCGAGATGGGGGAGGCGAGCGAGGCCCTCACGGCCGAGCAGCTCGAGTGCGAGGGCTACGACAGCACCTTCGCCGACAAGCTCGCGAAGGCCGGCCTGAAGCGCGACGGCCACAGCAGCCAGCACCGCTGCTACTCGTACGTGAAGGACCACATCGCCGCCGCGACCGGGCGCGCGGTCCCTCAGAGCCTCTACAGCACCACCTACGGCGCGAGCGCGTACCAGTTCTCCAACTGGGCCCGCAACAACCCGAACGACCTGGCCGCCCTCGGCTTCAAGGAGGTGGCCCTCGGCAAGGACGAGCGGCCGCCCAAGGGCTCCATCATCGTGTGGGCGCGCGGGCAGTGTGGCTACAGCGCGAAGCACGGCCACATCGAGGTCGTGGTCGACGATGGCGGGCGCGCTTGCAGCGATTTCTGCGGCAAGATCCCCACCGACTGCGGCGCGCCGACGGTCTTCATCCCGGTCACGGCGACGGCGCCCGACGCCGGGAGCGACGGCGGGACCGACGCCGGAGGCGCGCGCTGCAGCGCCAGGAGAGACGGCGGCGCCGACGCGGCGGACGCGCGGCCCGACGCGGCGGACGCGCGCGCCGACGCGGCGGACGCGCGCCCCGACGTGGTGCAGAAGGACAGCTGCGCCGGCAGGGCCGACGGCTGGTACTGCAGCGAGCTCGCCACCTACAGCGCCTACCAGTGCAAGGGCCAGCAGATCGCCCTCGGCTACCAGTGCGCGTCGGGGCAATCGTGCGCCTCGTCCGGACCGAGCCGCGCGGCCGTAATGCAGAACAACGTCCCGGCGTGCAACTGAGGTCGCCATGCTGAGCTCCACGTCCCGCACGTCTCGCCGCTCCACCGACCTCGGGCCCCTTGGGCTCGTCCTCGTCGCGTTCGCGCTCGCGCTCGCCGCGGGCTGCAAGAAGGAAGACGCGCCTCCCTCGCTCTCGTCGGGCGAGCTCGTCGCGCCGCAGCAGGCCACGACGCCCCAGCGCGCCCACGAGCCGGAAGAGGCCTGCGTGGTCGCCTGCGCGCCGGTCACCGGGACTAGCGACGAGCGCTTCACGGCGCTCGACGACTGCATGATGGACTCCTGCTACGGCGATCCGCCCATGGAGGATCCCACCGTGGCGGCCTGCGACGCGATCGGCCCGGGCAAGATCAGCTACGGCGTGGTCGCGCGCGATCGCTGCCTCGCGCGCTCGTGCTGCGCGAAGGCGCGTGACTGCGGCGGCGACCCCTCGTGCGCGGCGCGTCTCGCCTGCGTCATGCGCTGCAAGGCGCGCTGATCGCCCGCCGCGGGTCGTCTCGCCCGCCGCGTCGAAGGGGATCGAGCACCCGAGGCGATCACGGGCGGGAGCTGGTAGGAGTGAGGGGTGCCCAAGGAACAGCTGCCGTCGACGGCCCGCCGCTACTCCACGGAGCTCGGTCTTGGCGCGCTCGCGCTGATCCTCGCCGGCGGCCTGTGGCTGCGGCGAGGCGCGCGTCCGGCGCCCGCCCCCGACACGCTCCCAGCGTCGACGGTCGACGCGACCCCGGCGGCCTCCTCATCCGCGGCCGCGCCGAGCGAGGGGGGGGCGCGCGCGTGCTGCGACAAGCCCCCGCCGCGCTTCGGCGAGCGCGAGGGTGACGGCCCGCCCGGCATGGTGGCCATCCCCGCGGGCGAGCTGGCGATGGGCGACGTGGTCGGCGACGGGCTCGCCTGGGAGCGCCCCGTCCACCGCGTGCGACTCGATGCATTCTACATTGACATGGTCGAGGTCACGAACGCGCAGTTCGCGGCGTTCGTCGCCGCGACCGGCTACCGGACCACCGCCGAGAAGCCCGCGAAGCTCGTGGACATCATGCGACAGCTCCCCCCGGGCACACCGCCGCCGTCCCCGGAGAAGCTGCGCCCGTCGTCGCTCGTCTTCAAGAAGACCGCGGGGCCCGTCCCCCTCGGCCCGGGCGCCGACTGGTCGCGGTGGTGGGACTATGTGCAGGGCGCCGACTGGCGACACCCCTCCGGCCCGACCGACACGATCGAGGGGCGCGACTACCTCCCGGTGGTGCAGGTCTCGTGGGACGACGCGAGCGCTTACTGCGCCTGGGCGGGGCGCAGGCTCCCCACCGAAGCCGAGTGGGAGCGCGCGGCGCGCGGCGGGCTCGAGGGCACGAAGTACACGTGGGGCAGCGCCCCGTTCGCGCCGAAGGCCGCGCAGGCGAACATCTGGCAAGGCGCGTTCCCCTACGACAACACCCGCGAGGACGGCTTCGAGACCACCGCGCCGGTGGGCAGCTTCCCGGCGAACGGCTTCGGCCTGTACGACATGGCTGGCAACGTGTGGGAGTGGTGCTCCGATTGGTACCGAGGTGACAGCTACGCGACCGACGCGCGCAAAGGGGTCGTCGCCAACCCCGCGGGCCCCGCCGACAGCCTGGATCCCGACGAGCCTCACACGCCGAAGCGCGTCATTCGCGGCGGCTCGTTCCTCTGCAGCGACACCTACTGCGCCTCCTACCGACCGTCGGCCCGCATGAAGACGAGCCCCGACTCCGCCACGAACCACCAGGGCCTGCGCTGCGCCGTCTCGGTGGCCGCGTGGAAGAAGTCTGGGGCGCCTCGCGATGCCGGCCGCGACGCGAAGTAGCGGGCGCCGCTCACGGAGGCCCGGGCACGTTGACGCGCACCTGGTAGAGCCCCGTGCGCGCCGTGATGAAGAGCGTGCGGCGATCCACGTCGTGGGCGGTTATCCGGTCACGCCCGCGGGCGAGGCGGAGGTCGTCGCCTTCATGGCGGGCTTCCGCAAGGAGGACCCGTTCTTCTGGGTGTTCACCTCGGTGCTGCAGTTCCAGGTAGGCCTCCGCATCTCGCCGTTCTCGAAGGGCATCGCGGGCCAGATCGATCCGCGGAGCTACATGGCGCACCACCGCCGCGGGGCGCGGGTGAGCTGCGATCTGTCGCGCGACTGGGACTTCCGGGAGGACTTCGCGGTGCCCCTCGCCGACCTCCGCCGGCGCTTCGCGGTGCCGCCGCTCGACGAGCTCTACGCGCCGACGCGCTGACGGCGCTGCCGCCGCTCAGAAGTGCACGAGCAGGTGCACGCGGTGCGGGAAGAAGGAGAGCTGCGTGTCGAGGATCTCGGCGCGGAGACCGAGGCGGCGCACGATGCCTTGGAGCTCGGTGACGGGCAGCTCCAACGTGCGGAACGCGTTGCGGTATTTCATGTAGCGAATCTTGGCGAGCTGGAGGAATCCCGACACCAAGAGGCCGAGGTACCGCTCCCTGCGAGCGGCGCGCAGGCTGTCGCGGAAGTAGCGCACCGCGACCCCGGAGTCGGTGAGGATCTCCCCGATGAGGAGCCGGGCGCCGGGCGCGGCGATCGCCTTCACCGAGAGGATGAGGCGCTCCACCTCCTCGACGCTGCGGTAGTACTGCACGACGTTGTTGCAGAGCACGAGCGAGAAGCGACGTGGCGCGAGGAACGCGAGATCGGTGTAATCTGCACCTAGCTCGTGCAGCACCACGTTCGGGACGTCCACGAAGCGCGCGCGCGCCGCCTCCACGAAGGTGCGCGAGACCTCGGCGCAATGAACCTCGGCGACCCGTCGGCGCAAGAGGTCGGCGGTCACGCCCGGCCCGCTGCCCACGTCGAGGAGGATGTCGTCGGGCCGGTAGTCCAGGATAGCGTGCGACCGCTCCACGAACAGCTCGGCGTTGAGCCGCCAGCTCTCCTCGGTCTGAAACTCGTGGGCCACCGGGGCGCTCCAGAAGTCGCGCCAGTTGTCGATGGGGTGGGTCGAGGCGGCGGTGGGCAAGGAGAGACCTCCGCGCGGGAGCGTACCCGCCCGGCGGGGACCCGCCGCGCAAAATCGGCCCGAAGCGCGCGCGTCCGTCTCCCCTCTCCCCCTTTCCCTTTCCCCTTTTTCCCCGATCCGCCGGCGCCGGTCGCGCGTAGCGGCCCGATGGCGACCCAACCCCCCGGTTCTCTTGGGCTCCCGTTCGTCGGCGAGGCGCTCGCTTTCCTCGAAGACCCGTTCACGTTCCAGTCCTCCCGTACGCAGCAGCACGGCGAGGTGTGGAAGACCCGCATCCTCGGCTCGAACGTGGTCTTCTTCTCAGGCCCTCGCGCGCTCACGTTCTTCCTCGACCCGGCGAACTTCACCCGCGAGAAGGGCTCGCCGCCGCACCTGCAAGAGCTGCTCGGGCACGACGCCGTCCCGTTCATCGACGGCGACGTCCACCGCACGCGCAAGCGCCTCTTGCTCCAGGCGTTCACCAAGGGCGCGCTCGCCGGCTATGTGCCCGGTCTGCAAGCGCTGGTGGCTCGCGCGACCTCGGCGCTCGCGCTCGACGCCGAGACGCGCCTCAACCCGGTGCTCGAGCAGCTCGCGTTCGACGTGGCGAACCGCCTGTTCGCGGGCGCGCCGCCAGAGCTGTCCGACGCGGCCATGGCCGCCGAGTTCTCGCGCGTGGTTCAAGGCGCCTTCGCGCCGCCCATCAACCTGCCGTTCACGGTCTACGGGAAGGCGCTGAAAGCGCGTGACAAGCTGCGCGCCTACATCCACGAGGCCGTCAGCACCCGCGACGGTGCGGGCACCGCGCTCGCGGTCCTCAAGGCCGCGCGCGGGCCCGGGGGCGAGGCGCTCACCGACCGCGAGCTCGAGATGGAGCTGCTCCACTTCTTCTTCGCCGCGCACGCGGGCATCAGCGGCGCGCTCGCGTGGCTCGTCGTCGTGCTCGCCCAGCGCCCCGAGGTCACCGCGAAGGTGCGCGCCGAGGTCGACGCGCTCCCCGCCGAGCCCTCGTACGGCGACCTCATGGGCATGCGCTATCTCGCCGCGGTGTGCCGCGAGGTGCGGCGGGCTTACCCCATCGCGCCGAGCACGTTCTTTGGCGTGGCGCTCCGCGATCTCGAGCTCGACGGGCACGCCATCCCCAAGGGCTGGAAGGGCGTGGGCGCTCTGTGGCCCACGCTCCAGCACGCCAACACCTTCCGCGATCCGGCCGCGTTCGAGCCCGAGCGGCTCACGGACGACGCCGTGGGGAAGCTCCCCGAGAACGCCTACGTGCCGCAGGGCGGCGGCCCGCCGGAGGGGCACAGGTGCCCGGGGGAGTCGTTCGTCGACCTCGTGCTCCCGCTGTTCGTGGCGTCGCTGCTCCGCGGCCGCGATCTCACCCTGCCGGAGCAAGACCTGACCCCCGGGGCAGGGGGCGTGGGCCCGCTGCCCCTCGGAGGCCTCCGCGTGCGCTTCACGAAGCGCGGCTGACGATCGGCGTCGAGCGCGAAGCTGCGCCGAACCCACGAGCCGCGGTATGCTCGAGGAGTGGCGTTCGAGGGCGGATCGACGCCGTGCTCGGAGGGTTGTCGAAGAAGAGAGTTCCAAAATCGCTTGAGGTCGTGACGGAACTGGGCTGGAGGGGCGAAGGTCAGAAGATGAAGATGCACGGCTCGAACACCGCCCTGCTCGCGCTTGTCTCGTGGATCGTAGTGGGTTGTGGTTCGCTCCAGACAGGCGACGCCGCCCCGCCGCCCGTCGCGACCGTGCCTTCGTCTCCGACGAACGCGCTGCCTTCGTCACCCCCGCCCGGGCCGGAGTCGCCGTCGCTCACACCTTGCCCGACGGGCCCCCTCTGCTGGGCCAACGCCGACGTCACCAAGAATACGTTCGTGTCGTCGTGGGCAGTGGCTAGCCAGGACGTTTCGGCCGATGAGCAGGTCTGGGCCGTGACACGTCACGGAGAGATCGTGCTCTGGGACGGCGTGGGCCTCACGAAGCAGTTCCAGCTCGCTGGCACGTTCGACGACGCCCTCATTTGGGGCACCGGGCCCGACAACGTGTACGCGTTCTTCTGGCGCGCAGCCACCCAAGGCGCCCCCGCTCACACGACGGTCGTGCGCCTCCACGATGGCGGCTGGGACGTTCACCCGAGCGGCGGCGACTACCGCATCGGCGCGCTTCGGTGGGTCGACGAGCCGACCCTGGGGATCGCGGCGATCATCTCCCAGGCCGAGGACCCTTCGAGCGTAGCTCTCGTAAACGCCGACTTGTCGCCAGTGCAGCGGCTCCCGAGGCTACCGATCGTCGACGAGAGCGTCGACGCCTGCGCGGCGCGCGACCTGAGGACTGGCGCGCTGCATGCCTGGATTCTGACGAAGACGGGCCGAGTCTTCGCCTGGACGGCGGGCTCGTCCGCCTGGACGGAGGTGACCCCGTTCCCCGTCATTTCCGACGCAACCGAGCTCGCTCGAGGGACCGGGATCGCGCCGAATCACGGCTACTACACGCCCGGCTTGCGCGTCATTCGAGACGTCTTCAAGGCCACGGGGCATGTGCGCCGTGAAATTGCCACCTTGGGGGCCGGCGTGAGCGTCAAGACGATCGAACCCTGGGGCGCCAGAACGCTTCAGCCTGACGCCATTCTGCCGCACGGTCGCTCCGTGTCCTACGGCGTGTCTCCCGGCTCGCCTACGAATAATGACGCGCCGCTCGTCAACGCCGGGAAGTTCTGCAGCCAGTGGGGCTGGGGCTGCCTTGCTGATGCTCCCCCCGCCGTCGACTCCCTCGAGCCCGATGGGACATGGGCCTACACGGTCTTGCCGATGGGGGCTCTCCCCGTGGCGCTTGGCGCCTCGCGGTCCACGCGGCACGTGGTGGGGGAGGGCGGCGCGCTGTTCACTCGCCCACGCTACAGTGACCTCGCGGGGGGGCTCCAGAATGCCTGGACACGGCACGGAGATACCGGAGGGGGCGAGATCCGGGCGATCGACGCCGTCTCCGACGCCGACGTGTGGGTGCTCGAGGCCGTCTCCTGGCGCACCTCGGTGCGCCACTACGACGGGAGGGCCTGGTCGGAGCGTCTCCTTGCTCCGCCCAACGGATCGAGGATGATTGTCTCGAAGGAGGGCGTTTGGGTCGTCGAAGCGAACCCCCCAAACAGCAGGATGTGGCTGATGAAGGCGGGCAGGTGGACGAGCCATCCCGTCGATGGAACCGTCTTCTCGTTTGTCCGGGATCGGGCGAACGGCGATCTCTGGGCGTCCGCGACAGGGACATTGGATTCCTCCCGCCGCTACCGCTACCGCTGGGACGGCGCGACCTGGGCGCGAGTCGGCGACGAGCCCGCGACCTGGGACTCGGGCGCGATTTCGGTCGCGGGCGGGGTCGTTTGGTCCGGCGGAGTGAGCCTCGTGCGGTCGGAGGGCGGCCGCGCCGTCCTCATCGAGTGCCCGGCGTCGTCCCAGGGGTACTTCTCCTCCGTATACGCGGTCGCGGACGGGGCGTGGGCTGTCCGCAGCGAGCTCGGCGAGCGCCGCTTGCTTCGAATTTCGGGCACCACCTGCACGGACGTGACCCCCCCTTGGGGACCCGAGGTCGAGGTCCTGAACATCGACGGCGTTCGTGACTCCGTGTGGGTCACCGCCGTCCGACGGGGCACCCTAACCCGCAAAGAGGAGAACCTCCTCTTTCGGTGGGAGGGCCAGAAGCTCGAGGAGGCGAGGCTCGCGCTCGACCCGTCGTTCGTCGCGGCTTCCGTCTCGCCACTCGGGAACGTGTGGGTCGCCACGCGGCACGGGGGCGTCCTGCGCTCGGCCGTGCCCAAGGCCAATTAGACCTGCCGAAGCGCGGCTGAGCGCGGCTGAGCGCGCGCCGCGCCGCGCCCCCCGGCCCCCAGGGCTCACGCGCGCAGGAGCTTGAAGGCGTGGGTCCACCCGCCGCCCGTCATGCCGGGAATGCACCACAGCATACACAGGGGCTCGATCGCCCGGGCCGCCTCGACCGCGCCCATGTCCGCGGTGTCCCAGCCGAACTGGTCGAGGATGCCGCGCACCTCGGCCTTCGCGCCCGCGTCGTTCCCGCAGATGAACATCGTGGGCGGGCCGCCGGGCAGCGCGGGGTCCACCATGAAGGCGTTGCCCACGCACGAGAACACCTTCACGAGGTGAGCCTCGGGCGCCGCTTTCTGCAGGCGCTCCATGAGCGACTCGTTGAGATCGGTGAAGAACTTGAGGACCCCGTTGACCGGGGGCGCGTCGGCGATGGGGTTCGTCGCGTCCATCACGGTCTTGCCGGCGAGGTTCGCCGTGCCCGCCTGCTCGAGCACGGCCACGGCGGCGGTGCCCTTCACGGCGAGCAGCACGCTGCCGCCCCAGGCCGCCGCCTCGGCGAACGTGCCCACGTGCGCGCGCTCTCCGGCGCTCGCCTTCCAGTCCGCGAGCTTCGCGGGCTCGCGGCTCCCGCGCATGACCTCGTGCCCGTGCTTGAGCAGCCCGTTCGCGAGCACCTTGCCAACGTCACCTGAGCCGAGCACCGCAATTTTCGCCATGGTAAAACCTCCTGGTCGCGGCGTCCCGGGGAGCTCCGGGGCCGAGGGCCACCACGGTAAGTGCCTCGCGTCGCGGGCGCCAGCCCGACGCGACGCCGCGACGCCGCGAGCGAACGCGGCTCGGGAGACACGAGGGGCTAGGGGCTAGAGGGGCCGCTTGGCCACGCGGCGGAGAGACCAGACGCCCGCGCCGTCGAACGCGGCCCAATACACGTAGTTGGGCGAAAGCGCGAGGGCGTAGGTGTGCTTGAGCGGGTCGGGCGTGCCGCTGAGGGGCACCGCACCGGCGCCGGCGTCGTCGCGGGGCGCCGAGGGGCAGCCAGAACACCGTACGCCCGTCGGTCCAGTAGATCCCATAATCGTCGCCGACGAGCGCCGGCTTGTCGGTGCCCGGGTTCTCGACGTGCATATCGAACCTAGCGGTGATGGCGCTCGCCACAGCAGGGCCTGCGTCGCCGCCGCCGTCGTCCGCCCTCGCGTCGGGCAGGGCACGCCGGAATCCACGCCCGCCTCGAGGGTGCCGCCCTCCGGCGCCGCGGCGTCCGCCGCGACCGGCGACGCGCCGGGCAGCGCGGCCTGGAAGATGACGCCTTCCACGGAGGGGGGCGGCGGCACCTTCGCGTTGGTCCCGTAGAAGAAGAGGTGCGGGCCCTGCGCGAACAGCGCGTCGCCGGTAAGGTCCCCGGAGAAGGGGGAGGGGATCTCGGCGATCGTATACGGCATCAGCGTCGCTTCGCTGCCCTGGGTCCGGGCGAGGTACACGTGCGTACCGCCGGTGAACAAGAAGGAGCCTGCGACCGGGTTGGGGCCTACCGGCTGGTAGAACAGATCGTTCATGCCGGGTGGCCACGCCGCGCCGCCATCGCGGAGCTCGACCGCGTCCACGCGCGTCGGGTGGAGGAACTCGAGATACGTCTGCTGGTTTGGGGACACGATCGAGCCGACGACGGGCGCCTCCTCGGTGACCACGGCGCCCGTCGGCGCGCTGGGGCTGGGCACGCGCTCACTTATCAGCCCGCCGTCGACCTGGACGCCGAAGTACCCTGGCCGGCTCCCCGCGTGGCAGGCGATCGCCCCGAGCCCCCCACGCGCCCCCACGTAGCCGAAAGCGCAGTTCGTGTTATCGATCATGGGCACCACCTGGGGTGCGCCCGGGCCCTCCACGTTCACCACGCGCGTGGTGCCTCTGCGGCCCTTGATCCACAGCGTGCCGTTGTCGTAGGCCATGCGAGTCGGCGCGACCACCGAGTTGCCGGTCACGTCGATGGTCTCCGGTGGGCCGGCGTCGAAGTTCGCGTCGACCGGGCCGCCTTCCGCAGCGTCGACCACGCCCGGCGGACCGTCGCGGCCCGCGTCGACCGCGCCCGCGTCGACCGGGCCGACCTCAGTGTAATAACGCCCGCCCGCAAAGTCGGGCTTCTGCTCGCTCTTCACCGCCGACCACGGACCACAGGTGGGGTCCTTGGCGCGCTTCGCGACGCAGCGGGTGCTCACGCGGAGGCCGCGGGCGGCCGCGCCGAGGCGCGCGCACACCGCCGGGGGCAGCGAGAGCTTCGCGCCCGCGTCGCGCCAGCCGCCCTCCTTGGCCTCCTCCGGCGCCTCGCTGTTCAGCGCGACATACGCCCCGGGCGTGCCGTCACGGTCGATCGCGATGTTGAACTGGTCGAGCGACGCGCCGCGAGGCCTCGGGATCTCGCAGCCCGTGACTGTGGCGCCGTCGCGGCGCACCGTGATGTCCTCCGGCCGCACCGCCTCGGAGTCGGCGAAGCATTTGTCCACCGAGAAGCAGGCGCCCCCCGCGGCGTTGCCCAGCGCGTCGAGGCCGGTGGCGCCGCCGTAGACCTCGCCCACGTGGGCGCCCCCCTTCGCCATGACCAGGGCGTTCGGCGAGATGTGGACGCTCTCGCACGCGCCCGCGACCAAGGTTTGTCCGGCGGGGCAGGGGAGCTCGAGGCCCGAGAAGAACTTCGCGAACTCCGAGAAGGTCACGTTGTCGGAAGCCGCGGACCGCGGCTGCACTCCCCCGAGCGACACCGAGGTCGTCGTGGCGCTGCCGGGCGCGCCCGCCGCGCGGCCCTTGGTCGCGCCGGTCGAGAGCCACTGCACCGGCAGGCGGAGCACGCTGATCTGGTCCGAGGGGATGGTGGTGATGGCGTCGCGCACGGCGATGACCTGCGAGGCCTTGTAGCCAGCGACGCGGATGTGGACCGGCGTGGACGGCTCGTCGGGCTGCAGGATCGACAGCGACGCCGGCAAGAGCACCTCGCCGGTGGGGCTCACGGGGTGCACACCCTGGTACTTGACCTCGCCGTTCACCGAAATGAAGAGGCCGACGGAGTCGAAGTCGTCGGCGACGCGCATGTCCGAGCTGACCCCCAGGAAAAGGGCCGTCGGCTCGGCGACCGCGCAGCCGAGGCCGTCGACCAGGATCCCCCCGCAGGCGATCGCGCTCGTGATCCCTAGGAGAGACATGCCGATCCTCGAGGTGGTGTGCTTCATCGTGATCTCCTGGTGTCCGGCGAGGCGGTGGCGAGCGAGGCGAGCGGTGACGAGGCGAGGGGGCCGCTCACTTGATCCCCATGGTGGGGACCACGGTCACGGCGGGCGCAGCCGTGACCATCGGCGGAGGCGCCGCGGAGGCGACCGGTGCCGCCGTGTGCTTCGGGGTGGCGTGCGTCGGGTGGCCCGCGGTCGGGGCGGTCGTCGCGGTCGTCGCGCTTGGCGGCGGGTCCGGGGCCTTCGCGGGAGCGCTCGCCGCCGGTGGGGTGGCCGCGGTTGTGGTGGCCGCCGTTGTGCTGGTCGCCACGGCTGAGGTCGCCGCGGTCGCTGCGGTCGCCGCGGAGGGCGTGGCCACGACGCCCCCGGCGCGCGGTGGCTTGTTCGAGACGGTGTAGCCGAGCCCGACGCCCGCCAGCCCGAGGAGCAGGGCGCCCGCGCCCAGCGTGGAGGGAGCCCACCCCGCGCGCGCTCCCGCGCCGGGGCGCTGGGACGCGCGCGCCGGCAGCGTGCTCGGCACGTCGCGAACCGCGCGCTGCGGGCCCGACTGGGTCGCGTCGGACGAGGGCATCGCCATCGTCGAGGCGTTGGCGATCTCCTCGCGGCTCCGGATCATCTCCTCCTCCTCGGCGGAGCTCACGGGGCCGGCCGCGGTCGCGAGCACGCGGCGGATCTTGCCGAGCGAGGCGCGCTGCTCTGGACCGTCCGCGAGGCTCGCGAGCCCCTCGGCGAGCTCGAGCACCGACGGCACCCGCTTCGCGGGGTCGACCTGGAGGCACCGGTCGACCAGGGCGGCGAGCGCCTGTGGCGCGTTCGGCAACAGCTCGTGCACCGAGTGGCGCCGCTGCTCGATGACCGCCGCCACCACCTCGTGGACCGAGTCGCCCTCGAAGGGCACGAGCCCGGTCGTGAGCTCGAACAAGATCACGCCGCACGCCCACAGATCGGCGCGCTCGTCGCACGACTTGGCGTTGCGCATCTGCTCGGGCGCCATGTAGTGCGCGGAGCCGAGGCCGGCCGAGGTCTTGGTGAGCGCGGCCCCGTCGTCGAGCGCCTTGGCGATGCCAAAGTCAAGCACCTTGATGATCGAGCCGCCGTCTCGCTGACGCGCCAAGAAGAGGTTCGCCGGCTTCAGGTCTCGGTGGACGATCCGGGCGGCGTGGGCCTCGGCGATGGCCTCGCACGCCTGGAGCAGGTAGGTCGCCGCCTCTTCGATCGTCAGCCTCCCGCGCCGATCGAGGAGCGCGGCCAGGTCTTCGCCGTCGAGGTACTCCATCACGATGTAGGGCGCCCCCGAGTCGAGGGTGCCCACGTCGATGACCCGCGCGACGTGCTCGGTGGTGAGGCGCGCGAGGGCCTTGGCTTCGCGGGCGAAGCGGGCGACCAGCGCCGGGCGCTTCAGCGCCTCCGGCTGGAGGAACTTGAGCGCCACGGGCTGCTCGAGCTGGGTGTGGATCGCGCGGACGACGACGCCCATGCCGCCCTCGCCGAGGACGCGCTCGACCCGGTACTTTCCAGCGAGCAGCTCGTTTTCGACGGCAAGGTCCATAGTGGGAGGGCGCCGGGCGCCGATCTCTAAGATAGCTGCGATGCCACGCGCGCCCTGAGTTTTCGTGTCACCCAAACGGGTGGCGCTTGGGCCGTCCGTGGGGGCCGCCGGCGCTTGGCCCGCTCAGCCCGGCTTCCCGTCGGCGCGCGGGCGCGCGAGGATCGGCGCGTACACCACCAGGAAGAGCACGAACGCGGCCGTCCACAAGGTGCCCGACACGTGCAGGGCGATCCGCGTGTGCGCCGCGCCGAGGGCGAGGGGACCGCCCACGCGGACGAGCGCCGCGAGCGTCACGAGCACGAACGCCGCCGCGACGGCGCGCCCCGCCTCCAGCGCGCGCCCGGTGTGCCCGAGGGCCACGCGGGCCATCATGCCGAGGGTCATCCCGCCGATCGCCCCCACGGTGAGGGCGTGGGTCGCCAGCGACGCCGGGACCGCGGGTGTCAGCCAAGCGGCGACGCGCAGCGCGAGCCCCACGGGGATCCACGCGTACGTCACGTGGAGGATCCAGAGCAGGGGCACGCGAGCCGTGTACTGGGCGCCCCAGTGCACGGCGCGGGCCGCCGTGGCGATCGCCGCCGCCCCCGCGATCCAGGCGGCCACCCGTCCGCCCGGCGCCGCCACATCGACCGCGAGCACCGCCACCATCGCCGCCAGCGCCGCGGCGTCGAGCCGTGGGTGCGAGCGGATGGTCGCGACGCGCGTGGCGTTCTTCGTGAACATGGGGAAAATGCGCCCGGCCATCACGACCATGAGCGCGGTCACCACGTCGACGCCGACCAGCGCCGCCCGCGCGCGGAGCCCTGGCACGTGCGGCAGGACACCGAGCACGTCGAGGTGCATCGCGAGGTTGCCACCCCACATCGCGGTCAGCGCCGCCACCATGACGAGGTTGCGGTGGTTCTTCGTGGCGAGGATGGGCCGCGCGATCGCCACGGCGACCATGGGCAGGAAGGCCAGATCCAGCGCCGCCGGCACCGCGCGCGGGAGCCCCGGGAGCACGAGGGCGACCCGTCCCGCGGCCCACAACGCCGCGCAGGCGAGGAGCGGCGGACCGACGAGCGTCTCGCGCGAGGTCCAGTTGGCCGCGGCCGTGAGCAAGAACCCCGCGATGACGGCGGCGGCGTAGCCGAACACCATCTCGTGGGCGTGCCACCCGAACGCGTCGAAGTACGCGTCGGGCCGCACGAGGCCCGAGAGCGACAGGAGCCACACGGGCAGGATGCCCGCGGCGAACAGCGCCGCCAGCAGAAAGAAGGGGCGAAACCCCTTCGCCGCGAGGGGGCCGCCGGCGGGGATGGGGCGGGCGGGCGGGGCGCCGAGGAGGGGGAGCGGGCTCACTTAAGTGGACATCCTTATCCGTAATGTACCCCGAAGCCTCCCGGCCGTGAAGCGCCGCGCACCGCGGGCTACTCGACGGCGAAGCCGTACAGCTCGGGGCGCTCGAGCGGGGGGAGATCGGCCTCTCGCACGAGCAGCGTGCGGACCGCCCACACGTCCCTGAAAATGCGGTACTTCAGCGCGGTCTGGTCGAGGTAGTCGACCCCCGCCGAGCCCCCCGTGCCGGTCCGCCGCCCGATCATGCGCTCGACCATGCGCGCGTGGCGCTGCCTGAACACCACGAAGCCCTGCTCGAGCGCCACGACGGCCTCCACCACCTCGCGCGGCCACGCGAGGAGCGGCAGCTCGCGGTAGCTCTCGATGAAGACGAGGGCGGCGCGCAGCCGGCTCAGCTCGGGCCGGCGGGCCTCGTCGGCCAGGTCCTCCGCGAGCAAGAACGCGCGGGTGCCCTCGCGCTCGCGCGCGTACCGTGCGGCGAGGCGCGCCCGGTCCTCCGGCGTGAGCGCCGACGTGACGGCGAGCTCCTCGGCGTGGGCGGTCGCGCGAGCGTGCGCGGCGACGTACCCGTCGACGAACCCGCGGACGGCCTCGCGGTCCGCAGGATCGTCCGGCGTCGAGCCCTGGATCGGGGTGCGGTGGAGCCACGCGTGCACGGCGTCACGGAGCGTCGGGGAGTCGGCGAGGCGCGCCTCCACCCGTCGGGAGGCGGGCGACTCCGCCCCGCCCGGACCGCGCAGCGCTTGCTTGTACGACCCCTCGTTTCCGAGGGCGATGCGCTCCTCCTCCGGCAGGCCGAGGAGGATCTCGATCTCGCGCAGCTGGGCCGACTGAAAGCCGCTCGCGGGGCTCAGCTTGTCGCGGAACGCGAGGTAGTCGCGCGTGGTCATGGTCTCCATGAGCGCGAAGTGGTCTGCCATTTGGCGGAAGAGGAGATCGATCCGGCGGAGCCCGCGCACGGCCGCCGCGAGCGCCTGCTCGGGCACCCGCGGCCGCGCGAACAGGTCGCGGACGGTGACGAGCTCGCGGAGCGCGAGCTTCATCCACAGCTCGTCGATCTGGTGCACGACGATGAAGAGCACCTCGTCGTTCGCGAGCTCCCCCTCGGAGTCGGCGATGCCCGCCTGGAGCGACAGCAGCTCTTCGACCTTGATGTAGTCCCAGTAGGTGGTCGGTGGGCGCGCCATGGGCGCACGGTCGCACAAGAGGGCGCGCGGGTGAAGCCGGCGGCGCCCATTCGGCCCGCATTTCGGCGCTTCTCGCCGCGCCCGGGTCCGCGTAAGCTCGGACGAGGTCGGCGCAGAGACGCAAAAAAAAGCGGCGGCGACCGAGCACCAGCCCCATGAAGAAGAACTACGTCCTCGACACGAACATCGTCCTCCACGACCCCCAGGCCATCTTTCGCTTCGAGGACAACAACGTCATCATCCCCATCTACGCGATCGAGGAGGTCGACCAGTTCAAGCGCGAGGGCTCGGAGCGCGGTCGAAATGCGCGCCAGATCGCCCGCATCCTGGACGGCCTCCGCGAGCAGGGATCGCTGGCGAAGGGCGTCACGCTGAAGGGCGGCGGCACGCTCCGCGTCGCGGTCCCCGGGAAGCGGCCGAGCCTCCCGAGCGCGATCGACACCGACGCGATGGACGCGGCGATCCTCCAGACCGCGTTCGACGTCCGCGAGGAAGACCAGGGGCGCCCCACCGTGTTCGTCACGATGGACACGAACCTGCGCATCCGCGCCGACGCGCTCGGCATGGTGTCGGAGACCTACGAGAACCAGAGCGTCGACGCCGACAAGCTCGACTCCGGCGTGAAGGAGCTCGAGGTCCCCGCGGGGCAGGTCGACGCGTTCTTCCAGGAGGGCTTCCTCGCGATCGAGCGCCACGAGAAGGACGACATCGTCGCGAACACCTGCGTGCTCCTGAGGGACGGAGGCGACACCGCGCACACGGCGATCGGGCGCTTCGACGGGGCCAAGAACGGCGTCGTCGCGCTCCGCGTCCCGCGCGAAGGTGTCATGGGCGTGCGCCCGCGCAACAAGGAGCAGAGCCTCGCCCTCGACCTCCTGCTCGACGAGAACATTCGCCTCGTCACGCTGGTGGGCAAGGCGGGCACGGGCAAGACGCTCCTCGCGATCGCCGCCGGCCTGAAGCGCACGATCGAAGACGGCGCGTACACCCGCATCTTGGTGTCGCGGCCCGTCATGCCCCTCGGGCGCGACATCGGCTTTCTCCCCGGCGACGTCGACGAGAAGCTCAACCCGTGGATGCAGCCCATCTTCGACAACCTGGAGTTTCTCTTCTCGGGCGGTCAGCGCAAGGGGTCGAGGGCGTACGCCGACATGCTCGAGAGCGGGCAGCTCCAGGTGGAGCCCCTCACGTACATCCGCGGTCGGTCCCTTCCGCAGCAGTTCATCATCGTCGACGAGGCGCAGAACCTCACCCCGCACGAGGTGAAGACCATCATCACGCGCTCGGGCGACGGCACGAAGATCGTCCTCACGGGCGATCCCGGCCAGATCGACAACCCCTACGTCGACAGCGCCTCGAACGGGCTCACCATCGCCGCCGACAAGTTCCGCGGCGAGCGGTGCGCGGGACACATCGTCCTCTCGAAGGGCGAGCGCAGCGAGCTCGCCGACCTGGCTGCCAACCTGCTGTGACCGTGACGGGACTCGCGATCGCGCGAGGGCGCTCGCGATGGTAGGCTCCGCTCGTGCCCCGCGAGCCGCACCATCCCCTAACTTTCGTGTGTCGCGCGGGCTTCGCGGCCGCGGCGCTGGTGCTCACAGTGGGCTGCTCGTCCGTCCGCGGCAGCGCGGTCGCGACCGGGCCCCGCGTGGCGGCCTACAGCGGCCCCGTGGCCATCTACGCGGCGAACGCCGTGCCCCCCAACGCGGTCGACCTCGGGGGGGTCGAGGTGAGCGGCGCACAGGTCGAGTCGACCGTCGCCACGCTGCTCCCCGTCTTCGTGCAGAAGGTTGCCCAAATTGGCGGAAATATTGCCAAAATTGACGGAATTCGCGCGCGCTTCGAGCTCGTCACGTTCACGCACCTCGAGACCTACTATTACGCGTGCGGGCAGCGCGCGCAGTGCGCCGGCCAGCGCCTCTACACCACGAACGACGAGGTCGTCGTGGTGAGCCTGCTCGGGCGCGCGTACTCCGACCGCCCCCCCGCCAGCGCGCTGCCCGCGCTGCCCGCGCCCGCGCCATCCCCGCCGCCACCCCCTGCCGCCACGCCGCCACCCGAGCTGCCCGCGCCCGCGCCGCCCCCCGCGTCCGCGCCGGTGCCCGCGCCTCCGGCGCCCACGCCTCCAACCGCGGAGTCTCCAGGGGTGACCCTCTGATGGGCCGCGTCGGGCTCGCCACGCTCGCGCTCCTCGGCGCCTGCGCCACGGCGTGTGGCTCGGTGGAGACCCACACCGCGATGCTCCGCGCGCCCGGGCCGCCCCGGCCACGCGCCGCCGTCGACCTCTACCTCGGAGACCAGACCCCGGCGCGGGCGCTCGACGAGCTCGGCTTCGTGCAAGCCTACGGCTCGGGCAACAAGGCGACCCCCGAAGACCTCGCGGGGGCCCTCGTGGCGAGGGCGGCCGAGCTCGGGTGCGACGCCGTGGTCCACGTGGCGATCGACGTCGGCTACACGCGGGCGCACGCCGCCGGCGTGTGTGTGGCGTGGGTGGGGCCTCCGCCCGCGGGGTTCGCCTACGAGCGGCCTGTCCTCGCCCCCTCGCCGCCGCGGCCGCCTCGCGGCCCAGCTCCCCCTGGCCCGCAGCCGCGCATCGAGCCGCTGCCCTCCAACTCGCGGATGTAGGGCGTGGCGCGCACCTTCCCCTCGCGAGCACGCTCGTCGCGCTCGCCGCGCCCGCCGCGCCCGCCGCGCTCCTCGCCGTTCGCCCGCCGCGCGTGGGCCGTACGCCTCGCGCTGGCGTGGCTCGCGCTGCTCGGAGCCGCGCACGCCGCGCCACCGCCGGCCGCCGGTGACGACGGCGACGGCGACGGCCAGGAGCCGACGGAGCCCGCCAAGCCGCCGCCCCAGCGCGCGCGCGTGCGCGTGCCCGAGCGGGACGGCATGCTGCTCATCCCCGGGGGGCGCTTCCCGATGGGCACGAACAACCCGAAGACGCCGAACGAGCGACCGCAGCGGGTCGTGACCGTCGGGGCGTTCTGGCTCGATCGCACGGAGGTGACGGTGGGCGCCTACCGCGCGTGCGTCGACGCCAAGCGCTGCGAGCGCCCGCAGCGCAGGAGCGCGACGTGCACCTACGACCTCGGCGATCCGGAGCTGCCCGTGTCCTGCGTCCGCTGGTCGGACGCCGACACGTACTGCAAGAGCGTCAACAAGCGCCTCCCCGCCGAGGCAGAGTGGGAGTTCGCGGCGCGCGGGCCCGAGGGCTGGGGCTACCCGTGGGGCACTCGCTATCCCGACTGCAAGCTCGCCAACACGCTCCTCCGGGAGAACTCCGGGCGCACCTGCCACACGCGCCCGTGGCCCGTCGGCTCGGCGCCTGCAAATGCAAGCAAATACGGAGTGTTAGACCTGTCTGGAAACGTCCAGGAGTGGACCGCCGACTGGTACACCGAGCGGCTCGGCTCGCTCGCCCCGCTCAGCGGCGCGAGCCACACGCTCCGGGGCGGTGGGTGGCTCTCCACGCCCAACCAGAGCCGCGCCGCCGCTCGGGACTGGGCCTCCGCGCTGGAGGCGGGGCCGAACGTGGGCTTCCGCTGCGCGCGTGACGCGCAGCGGCCCGCGCCCCCCGCACGACCCGGCAGCGCCGGGAAGCCGCCCGCGTCCAGAAAGGAGCACTAACGCTCGACCGAAACCGTGCGGAGCGCCGCCCGTCGTGTCAAACTGACGCCGTGAACCCTCGCACGCCGCTCGCCGCGATAGGCTCCGGGTTGCTCGTGGCCGCCATGCTCGCCGCGTGCAGCAGCGGAGAGCCCCTGCCCAACGGGGTCGGCGCACCCTTGGTGCCCGCGCAGTGCCGCACGCCCCAGGCGGGCTGCGTGTGCGAGCCCGAAGGCCTGACCGTCGACTGCGGCGAGAAGGTGTCGAACGCCGCCGGCAACCTCGTGTGCATGACAGGCACGCGTCGCTGCCAGCAGGGCCGGTGGGGCGCCTGCGACACCACTCCGGGCACGTCCACGGCGACGCACCGCTTCGGCAACCTCGCGCCGCTCGGCCTCGGAGGCCCGGGAGCGTGCGCCGCGTCGTGCGATCCGTACTGCACCTCGTACCAAGACACCGCGCCGGGCGTCACGCCGCCGGGCTTCGCCACCGGCGACGCGGGCGTCACCCTCTCCGGCTCGGCGGGCTGCTCCACCCGCGTGAAGGGCGTGGTCCGCGATCCGGCGGGCGTCCTGCCCCTCCCCAACGTCTTCGTGTTTCTCCGCGAGGGCGCGATGGCGCCGCTCGCGCAGGGCCCGGCCGCGGACACCTGCGCCACGATCCTGACGGGTGGCGTAGCGGGCGGCCTCCCCGACGTGCGGGTCACCACGGGCGTCGATGGCTCGTTCGACCTGCAGCTCCCCGCGGGCTACCCGAGCGGCAGCTCGGTGCCCATCGTCATCCAGGCGGGGCGCTGGCGCCGCGAGATCTCGGTCACGGCCAACTGCGGCACGGTGAACGTGCCTGCGGCCGACTCACGGCTGCCGCGAAACCACCTCGAGGGCAACATCCCCCAGTTCGCGGTGATTACCGGTAACTCCGACGGCACGGAGTGCCTGCTGCTCAAGATGGGCATCGACCCGAGCGAGTTCACGCACCCGTCGGGCACGGGCCGCGTGCACATGTACTACTCGGGCTTCAACTCCAACTTCGAGGGGCCGGCCCCGAAGCTCGCGCCCGGCGTGCCCGTCGAGGGCCGCGCGCTGGTGAACCAGGACCCCGCCGCGGTCCCCTCCGCGCCGCTCAACGACCACAGCATTCTGGTGACGCCCTGTGTCGGCTCGCTGAAGTCGTGGGCGAACCCCCCGGAAAGGGCCTTCTACCCGACCGATCAGGAGGTCCTCAACGTCCGCAATTTCGTGAACAAGGGCGGTCGCCTGTTCACGACGCACCTCTCGGACATGTGGCTCGACCACGTGCCCGACGGCGGCGGTGGGATGCAGGACATCTACCCGGGCGCCGTGAGCTGGATCGCCAACATGGCCAGCGATTCGGGCAACCTCGCCGGGACAGGAGAGGGCGACGTCCTCGTCGCGCCGCCGCGCGCCCAGCAGTTCCGCGACTGGATGGCCTCGGGCCCGGTGCTCGGCCTGAACGGCAACGGCCGCGTCAACTTCGTCGAGCAGCGGAAGCGGGCCCTCTCGCCGGGCGCCCAGGGGACGGGATGGCTCCGCAACTACAGGCCGCTCCTCCCCGATCCCTACTACCACCACATCACGTTCGACACGCCCGTGTCGAACCCGGTGAAGGCGGGCCGCGTCGTCTACTTCGGTTCTCACGTCGCGGCGGAGGCGTACCGTCGCAACGGCGGCTCGACCTTCCCGGCCAACTGCACCGGGGCCCCGCTCGACAGCGGAGAGAAGGCCCTCGAGTACATGCTGTTCGACCTCGCGGCCTGCGTCGGCGCCCCGCCGCCGGCGCCCGCGCCCATCTTTTCGGCCACCGCGTTCACGCGTGACTTCCAGGCCGTGTGCGCGCCCGGCCTCACGCCCCGCTGGCGGCTCTACAACCACAGCGCGACCGTCCCGAGCGACTCGCGCATCGACTTCACCGCGCAGACCGCGCCGGTCGTCGCCGATCTCGCGACCGCCCCCTCGTTCCCGGTCCGGTCGGCCACCGCGCTCGCGCCGAACCCGCCGGCGCCGGGCGTCATGATCGACGCCGACACGGGCGCGACCGTCATCCCGCGGCGATCGTCGCGCGCCTTCCTGCGGATCACCGCGAACTTCGTGCCCTCGTCGGATGGGCAGTCGGCGCCGTCGTTGGCCACGTGGAGCCAGACCTACGACTGCGAGCCGTCGGAGTAGCCTCGGTGCGCTCCGCGGCTCGCCGTGCCTCGCCTCGCGCTCGCTCGCGGGGCCGACCGCTCCGCCTGCTCGGGTTCGCCTTCGGCCTGCTCGCGCCGGCGGCGGCGGTGGTGGCGTGCTCCGGCCCCTTGCTCACCAAGCCCCCGCCCGAGGCGAGCTCGCCAGGGCTCACGCCGCTCGAGGCCGCCGCGGCCGACGCGCGGGTGGCCGAGGTCGGAGACGCGGCCCTCGAGGCGGACACCTTCGTCGATCCCTGCGCCGACCCGGGTCCGCCGGTGTGCCCTCCGGGCGCGGCCTGGAGCGAGCCGCTGCCGTTGTTTGCCGTAGGGGTTGGGGCGGGGGAGGCGTTCGGTGCGCTCTCCCACGACGAGCTGCACCTGCTCACGTTCACCGCCGCGGACGGGGGCGCCGCCGCGCCGCGCGTGTGGGACAGGGCCACCGCGTCGGAACCTTTCGCGCTCTCGACGCCTCTCGGCTTCCTCTACGACGCGGACGGGCTCGGCCTCTCCCCGGACGGGCTGCGCGTGATCGGCACCGTCAGCGGCTTCCCCCGGCTGCAGATCCGAGGCGCGGTGGGCGCGGCGTTCGCAGCTCCGACGACCGCCGAGTTTCGGTTCGACCTCGAGGGCGACCGCCTCCGCGCGCCCGTGTTGGGGACCGCGGGTACGCTCTGGTTCGGGCGCGTCGCCCCGGGCGTGGGCACCCCGGCGTTGGCGCTCATGGCGCTCGCCGGCGGCTTCTACGAGCGCGGGCCCCTCGTAGAGGGCACCGACCTGCAGGCCCGCGATGGGCGCACCCTCGCGCCCACGGGCGTGTCGGGGGATCTCCGGGTGCTCTTCTACTACGACGAGATGGTCCGGCTGGCCCGCGCGGCGTACCGGCCAGCGCCTGGATGCCCATTCACCTCCTTCGCCGACCTCGGGGCGCGCCCGAGCCTCCAGCCGAACGCGGCGTGCACGGCCCTCACGTACGCCGACCCGGTCACGCGTGCGCCGCTCCGCATCACCCGGAAGTGATCGGGACCCCACGCCGGGCGCCTCGCCGCGTCGCTGCGCGCCGTGTTTGGCCCGTTCCCGAGTTGACGCGCCTCGCGCTTGGGGGTAATTCCGCCCCTCCCGGGGACTCCACTCGGGCTTTCGCGCGCGCCACGGGCTCCCAGCGGGCCCCCAGCGGCGGCGAACCGTCACAGATTTGCTAAGGATTCCAGGACCATGGCCTCGCTCTCACTCTCCGGGTTGTCGCTCCAGCAGGTTGCACCGAAGGCCGGCACGCCCGGCGTCGCGGCGGATCCCGCCGCCGCTGGCGCGGGAGGCCCTGGCGCGGCAGGCGCGGGCGGCCAGGGCAGCCCCATCATGATGTTCCTGCCGTTCCTCATCATGATTCCCTTCTTCTTCCTCATGTCGAGGCGCCAGAAGAAGGAGCAAGAGGCGCGGGCCAAGCTGAAGAAGGGCGATCAGGTCGTCACCCAGGCCGGCCTCATCGGCGAGCTCGTCGAGACCGACGACCGCATCTCCAAGCTCAAGATCGCGCCCGGCACCACGGTGCGCGTGCTCACGAGCAGCCTCGGCCCGCTCGAGGCGCCGGCGTCCAAGACGGAAGCCGAGCTCAAGGACCTGAAGGAGGCCAAGGCCTCCGCCGACAAGAAGTGACCCCGTGACCTCGCCCCGCTGACGCGCCGGGCGCCGCTTCAAGGTGCCGAGTCGCGCGCCCGCGTACCCCCTGCTTATCCGCTCGCTGCAGCTGCCACGTTCGCTCGAGGAACGCCCGACGATGACCCAGAACAGAAACGCCCTTCTCCTCGTCCTCGGCTGCGCCGCGGCGGGCTATTTCTTCTACCGCGAGGACGCGTTCTGGGGCGTGGTGACCGCGGCGCTCATCGCGGCGTGGGCCCTCTTCACCATGCTCCCCGTCATGGACAGCGGGTGGCGGTTCAAGGCCGGCTTCGTCTTCACGGTGTTCCTCGGGGCCACCGTGGTGCTCTTGCCCACGATCGAGTCGATGAGCGGCGGCAAGGTCAAGGCGCCCGCGTACGTGCGCGATCACATCAAGTTCGCCATGGTCAAGGGGCTTGACCTTCAAGGCGGTATGCGGCTCGTGTACACCGTCGAGGTCGAGGAGGCCATCCGCGACAAGCGCGACCGCTTCGCCGACGAAATGCGCCAGGAGCTCGCCGTCGCCTTCCAGATCCACTCGGGCGAAGGCCGCGTGACCCGCGACGAGTACAAGAAGCTCGGCGAGAAGGTGAAGATCGCGCTGGTCGAGGCGAACACCCTGCGCCTCGAGTTCGCCGACCCGGCCGACACGTCGAAGGTCGACGAGCGCTTCACGAAGAAGTTCGCGACCGAGCTCAGCATGCTGAAGAGCGGCCCGAACGTGTTCACGTTCAAGATCCGCCCCGAGGAAGAGTCCCGCATCCGCGACCGCGCGGTCACCCAGGCGAAGGAGACCGTCAACCGCCGCGTCGACGGGCTCGGCCTCAAGGAGGCGGGCGTCACCACGCGCGACGAGGACATCATCATCGAGGTCGCCGGCAAGGACGAGAAGGCCTTCGACGAAATCAAGGAGATCATCAGCAAGACCGCGCGCCTCGAGTTCAAGATCCTCGACGACGAGGCCGACTACTTCGGCAAGATCAAGGACACCGATCTGCCCGAGGGCGAGAACCTCGACATCCGCTGGGAGGAGGCCCCCGCGGGCCCCGGCAAGCGCGTCAAGTCGCACTTCGCGCGCATGATGAAGCGCGACAACGAGACCATGCAGAAGTGCCTCGAGCGCTTCAAGGGCTGGACCAAGACCCTCACGGTCCCCGACGACCACGTCATCGGCTTCGAGCAGCTCACCACCTACGATCAAGAGTCGGGCAAGACCACCGAAGAGGGCTGGCGCACGGTCTATCTCTACGGCCGCGCCGAGGTCACGGGCGACTACATCACCGACGCGACGGTCGCGCGCGACACGCAGTCGACCTTCGGCGGCTTCTACGTCTCGATCACCTTCAGCCCCGCGGGCGCCGATCGCTTCGAGGAGATCACCGGCGCCAACGTGCAGCGCCGCTTCGCCATCATCCTCGACGACGTCGTGAACTCGTCGCCGGTCATCAAGGCGAAGATCGGCGGAGGCCGCGCGAGCATCACGCTCGGCTCCGGCGATCCCGAGCGTCAGCTCGCGGACGCGAAGAAGCTCGAGATGGTGCTGCGCTCCGGCGCGCTCCCGGCGCCCATCGCCAAGTCGAACGACTCGCGCATCGGCCCCACGCTCGGCGAGGACGCCATCCAGAAGGGCGCCACGGGCGCGGTCGTGGGCTCGTCCCTCGTGCTCCTCTTCATGGTGCTCTACTACCGCAAGGCCGGGCTCATCGCCGACGCGGCGGTGCTCTTCAACCTCATGCTGCAGATGGCCATCCTGGCCTCCTTCAGCGGCACCATGACCCTGCCCGGCATCGCGGGCCTCGCGCTCACGATCGGCATGGCGGTCGACGCGAACGTGCTCATCAACGAGCGCATCCGCGAGGAGCTGCGCGCCGGCCGGAGCGTGCGGGCGGCCATCGAGGCGGGGTACGACAAGGCCTTCTCGTCCATCGTGGACGGCCACGTCACCATCTTCATCACGGGCCTCATCCTCGCGCAGACCGGCACAGGTCCGGTCAAGGGCTTCGCGGTGACCCTCATCATCGGCATCATCGCGAGCCTCTTCACGGGCGTCTTCTGCACGCGCATCGTGTTCGACTGGTGGGCGCGCGGAAAGACCAACAAGCTTAGCGTTGGCGCGGAGTTCTGAGATGGAGTTCTTCAAGCCAGGTCGCACCTTCGATTTCATGCGCCTCGCGTGGCGCTTCTGGATCCCCCTCAGCTTCACGCTGATGGCGGCCTCCATCGTCCTCATGATCGTGCCCGGGCCGAACTACGGCACCGACTTCCGCGGCGGCACCGAGATCGAGGTCGCGTTCAAGCAGCCCATCGACCAAGGCCGCATTCGCGAGGCCGTGGTGGCGAGCAAGCAGTTCTCCGAGCCCGACGTCGTCAAGGTCAACGCCGAGCCGAACCCCGATCGCCACTTCCTCATTCGCGTTCAAGAGGTCAGCGCCATCAACGACGCCATGAAGGACGACGTCCGCAAGGCGCTCTGCTACACGGTGGACGGCTCCGCGCCCGGCGGCGACGAGAAGGCCTGTCCGGCGAACGCTCGCGCCACCGAGGTGAAGTTCAGCCAAGGCGGCGACAAGATCACCATCCGGTACGACGCCGAACCGGACACGAAGAAGATCGCCGAGCAGTTCGGCAAGGTCCCCGCCGTGGTCCTTCGAAAGGGCTCGGCGCCTCAGGTCATCAGCGCGCGCGACCACCGCGTCGAGGTGCAGCTCCAGTCGCGCGGCGATCAGCTCCTCGACGCGCTCACGAAGGAGCTCGGCGCGGACATGGTGCCCGACCACTCGCTCCGCGTGGAGTGGGTCGGCCCCAAGGCCGGCAAGCAGCTCCGCGACAGCGCTCGAAACGCGGTCGCCCTGGCGATCGTGGCCATCATGGTCTATCTCGCCTTCCGCTTCGACCTGCGGTTTGCGCCGGGCGTCGTCATCGCGTGTGTCCACGACGCGGTCGTCGTCATCGGTGTCTTCGTGGTCCTCCGCAAGGAGGTCACGCTCTCCACGGTCGCCGCGGTGCTCACGATCGTCGGCTATTCAATGAACGACACGGTCGTCGTGTACGACCGCATCCGCGAGAACCTCGGCAAGCACCGCGGCAAGACGTTCGCGCAGGTCATCAACCTGTCGGTCTCCGAGACCCTGTCGCGCACCATCTTGACCTCGGGCGCCACCATGCTGAGCGTGCTCGCGTTCTTCATCTGGGGCACCGGCGTCATCAAGGACTTCGCGCTCGCGATGGTCATCGGCATCATCGCCGGCACCTACTCCAGCATCTACGTGGCCGCGCCGCTCACCGAGTGGATCGACCGCAAGATGAAGGCGCGGGGCGGCGGCGCAAAGGGAGCCAAGGGCGTCGCGGGGGCGAAGCCCGCTCGAGCGTAGCGGTCGGACGCTCTCCCCACGCGGGTGAAGCCGACAAAGGGTGTGGGCGCATGATTCGGCACTTCGCATGGGTCGTCTCGTCACGCGGACGTGGTCGGCGGCCGGCAGACGTCCTCCGGCGCCTCGCTCCTTTCCGTCTCGTCCGTCTCGTCGTGGCCGCGTTCACGCTTACCCTGACGCTTGGCCTCGGAGCCGGCACGGCGCGGGCGGCCGGCGAGCGGATCGTCGAGCTCTATACGATCGGTGAAGGGCCTTATCTGTACGCCCGCTACGGCCACAGCCTGCTCTGCGTCATGGACGCGGCGACGGTGGTGCCGGGCGCCAATGAGAAGTCGGCGAGGCTCGCCAAGGACGTCGTCGGCGACTGCTACGACTTCGGCGTTCCTCGCGCCGACGTCGCCGACGGGATGTTCTGGCACTCGTATCGAGGGAAGCCGATCTTCATCACGGCGAAGATCCCGCTGCAGGTCGTCCTCGACACCTTCCGCGGGCAAGATCGCACCATCGAGAGGCAGCGCCTCCCGCTCAGCCCCGAGGAGGCGAAGCGGCTCATCGAGGCGGTCGAGGGCAGCGCCGCGCGTGGCGACGCCTACGCCTACCACCCGGCCACCGCCAACTGCGCGACCCGGGTCCGCGATGTGCTGAACGACGCCAGCGGGGATCACCTCCGGAGAGACGCGACCGCGACCAAAGACGCCACGCTGCGTGAGCTCATGCAGCAGGGCCTCGCGGGCCACCCGCTCGAGCTCGCCGCCGTGGAGCTCACGTCCGGCGTCGCGAACGAGCGCTATCCCTCCACGTGGGAGGCCCAGATGCTCCCCTTCAAGCTGCGCGACGCGGTCGCCGACCGCTTCGGGGTGAAGCCCGTGACCGTCCACGAGCGCGTCGAGTATCGCCTCGACAGGAGCGTCGCCGCGGGCCGGGTGCTCTTCGTCTTGCTCGGCTTGCTCTTGTGGGGCGCCGCGGGGCTCTCCCGACGAGACCCGTCGGGCAAGGCGCTCGGCCTCACGCTGAAGGCGATCGGGGTCTTTCTCGGCGGGCTGGCGCTCACGATCGATCTGGTCGCGCTCACGTGCGCGTACGTGGAGACCCACAAAAACTGGGTGCTCCTCGCGCTCCTCCCCACGGATCTCGCGCTCGGCTGGCTCACCCCGCGTGTCCGTGTACTCTACACGCGTGGGCGCATCGCGCTGCTCGCGCTGCTCATGCTGCTCGAGGTCGTCGGGGTCATCCCGCAGGTGCTCCTCCCCATCGCGCTGATGGCGATGCTCGCGATGATCGGCGCGCTGCGCGCCTCGTCAGGTGGGCCGCGAACGGCCGCGGAGCTCCCCAAGGCCGGACCCACGAAGGGCGAGCCCGCGAAGGTCAACGCGACCTGAGCGCGAGCTGACGAGCGCCGACGCGAGGCATCACCTCGCGGGCTCATCGCTTGAGTCGCGCGAGCTCCGCCAAGGCCTCGTCGAGCAAGCGCTTCGCTTCCTGCGCCCGCGCCTCCGCCGCCTCTGCGCGGGAGGCTTCTTGCTCTGCGCGGGAGGCTTCTTGCTCTGCGCGGCGCCGCTCGGCCTCTGCGCGGGCGAGCGCGTCTTCCTCGCGGGCGAGCACCTTGTCGAGCATTCCGCCCAGCCGCGCGATGACCTCGTCCGTGTCCTCCAGCGCGGCGTTGCCCGCGAAGAAGCGGAGCTTGTCGCCGTCGAGCACGAGATCGAGCCCGAGCACCTTCGACTCGTACCGGCCCGCCTGCGGGACGACACGCCGGTACGCGTCCGGACGACCCGGACCGAGCGTGTGCCCGTGCAAGCGGCAGCTCGGGCGATCGAAGACGAAGTACTCGGCGATCCCGAGGCGCGCGTAACGCTCGACGTTGTGCTCGAGATCTTTGCTGGCGCGACCGGCGACGATGACCTCGAGCACGAAGTCGAGCCCGCGCTCTTCTTTGGACACCACCCACCGCATGCGGTCGTGGGGGTCGACGTCGAGCACGGCGAGAAGATCGGGGACGAAGCTCCGCTCGCCCGGATAGAACACGGCGAGCTCGGACGAGAGGTAGATGCGACGCCCCGCGCGTCGGAAGAAATCGTCCAGGGTTCCCAGCGCGCCCTGCTTGGTCTTGCGGTGAAGATCGCCCTCCGGAGGGTGAAGCTCGATGGGCAGGCTGGTGGGCAAGGCGTCGACCACGCGGTCGCGCTCTCTCGGCGTCATGGCGTCCCACTGCTCGCGCGTGGGGGCGCGGGGGTCCTCGGGGTCGAGCACGTAGGCGGCCGGAATGTGCTGCACCATCCCCCGAGTCTACCACTCGAGGGTGCAAATCCAGATTGCGGGCCAAGCGCAAGATACCTGCCCGCGGGCTGAAGCCCGGGGCAGTGAAATCTAGGGATCAACCCGCTCAAAGCCCGCGGGGCGGGCTCGCCGTGAAGGTGCGACGAGAGCCGAAAGAGCCCGCCGCTGCGGCGGGCTTCGCGCACCACCACCGTGCTCTCCCTGCCCCGGGCTTCAGCCCGCGGGCGCGGGACCGTGCGAACCAGGATTTGCACCGACCACTCGAGCCCCGCGGTGCGACCGCGGGTGACCGAGGCTCAGCGTGGGAGCGTGAAGTCGCGCACGACCGCCATGTGCTGGAGCGGCGAGTCGCTGTCCGAGGGCTCCACCGGCGCGACGTCGACGAGCGGTGAGTAGACCCGTGAGTCGAAGACGAGCCCGCCCGAGAACGACGCGGCGCCTATCGAGACCGGGGCCTTGCACGTGTCGAGCGCGTTCGAGGCGAGCACCCAGTCGTAGGGCCGCGATCGTGGGGTGTTCGTGTTCCCATTTCCGGCCTGATCCACGGGGTAGGGCCCGCTCGTGACCACCACCTGCCCGAGCACCGTCAGCGTCGACTCGGTGCGGCTCGCCGTGTTGAGGTCCCCGCCGAGCACGACGTGGGTGCCCGCGGGGAGGCGCTCCACGAGGTCGACCAGCGCCCGCGCCTGCCGCTCGCGATCCCCCACGTTGGTCGTGAGGAGGTGCACGCTGATCGCGTAGAGATCCGCGGAGCCGGGCACGTCGATCCGCGCCCACACGAACGTGCGGTTGGCCACGGCCGGATCGGTCCACTCGCCCGAGTCCAAAATAGGGAATCGCGACACCACCGCGTTGGGGATATCGACGGCGCCCGTGATGCGCCCGCGTATGTAGGTGTAGGTGGGCCCGAAGGCGGCGTCGACGAACGCGCGCTGGGCGGTGGCCGAGTTGTCGCCGTAGCGGACCTCCTGGAGCAGGGCCACGTCCGGGCGTAGGCCCGAGAGGATGCGCACGCCGCGCGCGTCGTCGTAGGTGCCGCCGGCCCCCGCGAGGTTCCCCGCGACCACGCGGAGCTTCTCGGCGCCGCAGGTGACCGGCCCGGCCTCGGGCGAGGCCTCGGCCTCGGAGTCGCGCGCGTCGGGCCCCGCGTCGACCCCGGCCTCGGGCGCGGGCGCGGCGTCGGGGACGCTGGAGTCGAGGGAGGCGAGGGGCGCGTCGGCGCCCGCGTCGCTCGCCGGCGTGGCCGCCCCGCCGCAAGCCACGAGCCCAACCACGAACAGCGCGGCAGCCGACGACGGAGCGCGCTTCGTGGAGCCCATGCAGCTCGAGCGCGTCGCGACTACTGCGCGAACCAGGGGCACGCCTTCACGAGCTTCTCGGTCGACCCCGCCTCGCAATGGAAGCCGACGGAGATCCCGTCGGTCTTCAGCTCGGTGCAGTCTCGGAAGCTGTCGTACGACCGGGAGTCGGTGGGGTCGGGCTTTCGCTCGCAGCCGCCGATGTTCACCACGCGCGCGCTGTAGCGGCCGTTGCGCTTCAGGGCATGCACCATGCTGATGGAGAGCTCCTCTCCCGGCTTTTTCTCCGCGATGCACTTGGCGAACTCGCCCCCACCGCGGAGAACCTTGCGAATGTCTCCAGGGCAGGCCGTGTACTGCACCTCGGCGTCCGTGACGATCGGCACGCCTTGGGCGTCCTTCCGGTTCACGTACGTTCGAATGAGCTTCACCTTGCTCTCGAACTTTTCGTCCTTCTTGCCGCAAGAGAGGGTGCCCAGCGAGGTGAGCGCGACGAGCCCGAACATGGCGATCTTCTGGATGTTCATGGTGGCTCCCGTCAGATGACGCACATCGTGGCCATGAGGATGCTCGTGAGCGTGGGGACCACCACGCGCGCGATTCGGAAGACCTTGTCGTGGTGCTCTTCATCGACGACGAAGAAGAACCACGTTGAGATCATGTTCATCAGGAGGGACACGTAGACGCCTATCATCAGCTTGTCGGCGCGCGTGAGGTACGACGTCGCGGGGATCGACTGGATGAGCGAGAAGTGGAAGAGCACCGCGCCCGCGAGCATCGGGGCGCCGCCGTTCGAGCGCACTTCCATCTCGTCGGGCGTGACCCACATCGCCAAGAGGCCGATGATGACGATGACGAACGCGGGCACATAGACGCTGAAGATGGCGCTCGTGCCGAACCGCGCGATGCCGATGCGGCAGATGTAGCGGCCGTAGTACAAATCGTCGTTGTCGAACCGCGGCGGCATGTCGCGCGAGAGCGAGCGCGCCTCGAGGTACTTGAGGTCCCAGCCGGCGATCTCGAAGTTCGCGGCGAAGCGCGTGTGCTCTTCGTCGGGAACGAGCTTGAGCTGGTCGATGCCCTTCGAGTTCTCCTCGATCTGGATCGTGAGCTCCTGGCTGTCGAAGGGGTACTTGCGGAGGTCGGGGGGGGACCGGAACGTCCCGTTCACGCGATAGAGCTTGAACGTGGGGCGATCGGCCATCACGTAGACGTTGTCGATCTTGCCGTTCGGATAGTTCAGGTTGAGCTTGTCCGGCATCGGCGTCTTGCTCGTGAGCGACAGGTAAAAGGTGGCGTCGAACATGCCCTCCTTGATGTCGTACGAGGTGATCGCCGAGATCTGGAGGCCGACCTTGACCTCCGCGGCTGCGCCGAAGTCGGGGTTCGCAAACGGGGACTTGAACGGGCCCTTCGTGTGCATCAGGGAGCCGTTCGGCTGGATGACGGCGCTGCTCAGCGCGTCCTCGGCGGGGAGCTCGGACTTGTCGTCCTTCTTGTCGCCGCCGCCGCTGTCGTCTTTCTTGGGGGCCGCCGGCGCCCCGGCGTCGGCCGCGGCAGACGGTGCGGGGACCGGCGCGGCCGCCTCTGCCTTGGGCGCCGCAGCGGCCGTGGGGACAGGGGGCTTCTTCGGCTGGGCCTCCAGGCGCTTCGCGACGAGAAAACATCCAAAAAGAACGGCGAACGCCGCGCACACCACCTGGAACGTGGTGAGCTTTCTACGCTTCCGACTTGCCATCGGTGCCGAAGCTACAATCCTCGTCGGCCTCACGTAAA